>JBKDPV010000083.1:0-33397 GCA_046342315.1 Cyanobacteriota bacterium | reverse complement strand
GTGCAGGAGCTGTCGCTGCCGCGGGTGGCGTCCGCATTGGTGCGGCGCCATCAGCAGGGCCTGCGGGTGCGGGTGGTGCTGGAAAACACCTATTCCCAGCCCTGGAGCGAACAGCACCTCCACGACCTCAATCCGCATCAGCGCCAGCGGCTGCTGCTGCTGCGGCGCCTCAACCAGGGTGATGCCGTGGCGCTGCTGCGGCGCGGCGGCGTGCCGCTGCTGGATGACACCGCCGACGGCAGCGCCGGCAGCGGCCTGATGCACCACAAGTTCCTGGTGGCCGATCGCAGCGTGGTGATCACGGGCTCGGCCAACTTCAGCCCCTCCTGCATCCACGGCGATGGCGACGATCCCCGCACCAGGGGGAACGTGAACCACCTGCTGCGGCTCGACAGTGCCGCCGTGGCTTCGCTGTTCGCCGCCGAGCACGCGCGGATGTGGGGCGACGGCCCCGGCGGGCGCCCCGACAGCCGCTTCGGCCTGGCCAAGGAGGGGGGGCCCGTCCAGCGGGTGCGGGTGGGCGACACCCAGGTGGAGGTGCTGTTCGCGCCCCATCGCCGCCGGGATCCCCATCATGGGCTGCGCTGGCTGCAGCAACGGCTGGCCCTCAGCCGCCGCCGGCTCGATCTGGCCCTGTTCGTGCTCTCCTCCCAGGATCTGGCCGATGCCCTCGCGACCCTGCAGCAGCGGGGCGTGAAGATCCGGCTGCTGGCGGATCCGGGCTTCGCCAGCCGCTCCTACAGCGAGGTGCTCGACCTGCTCGGCACCAGCCTCCCCGACCACCACTGCCGCCTGGAGGAGGGCAACCGGCCCTGGCGCCAGGCCCACGAAGGCGTGGGCACACCCCGGCTGGCCGGCGGCGACAAGCTGCACCACAAGCTGGCCGTGATCGATGGGCGCTGGGTGATCGGCGGCTCGTTCAACTGGAGCCCAGCAGCCGCCCATACCAATGACGAAACCCTGCTGCTGTTCGATTCCCCCCTGCTGGCCCGCCACTTCGAGGCCGAGATCGACCGCCTCTGGCGCGGCGCCGAGCTGGGGATCACGGCACGGCTGCAGCGCAAGCTCCAGCGCCAGCGGCTCCGCTGCGGCAGCGGCAGCCTGCGCACGGGCCGGGTGAAGCCTGGGAAAGCGGCGTCTACGATCTGAACGGTCTCTGTCTCACGCCGACCGATGGATCCGGTGCCCACCTCCCGTATCCACTCGCCGCGTCTGGACGCCATCAACCTGATGTTGCGCGATCTGCACACGCGCCACGACGAGATCCGCCACCGGGCCGCCTTCCGCGGCTGCACCAGCGAACTGCTCACCCTGCAGCAGGAACTGGTGGATTACCTGCTCACCAAGAAGCACGACCTGCTGGGCGTGCAGACGTCCGCGGAAGCCGACAGCAACCGCAATTACAACTCCTTCACCTGACGGCGCACCCCAAACGGTGGCCAAGGTTCTGATCGTGGGAGCGGGACCGGCGGGGGCCGGCCTGGCTCTCGCCCTCGCCCGCCTGGGCCAGGGGCAGGTGGAGCTTGTAGAAGCCGCCCCCGATGCCCTGGGGCGCTTTCGCGGCGAAGGGCTGATGCCCAGCGGCCTGGAGGCGCTGGATCGGCTGGGGGTCTGGCCGCTGCCGGCCTCCGTGCCCCACCGGCCGCTCACCGGCTGGAGCTTTGCCCTGGAAGGGCGCCCGCTGTTCAGCGTCGACGAACCGTTCGACGCAGGGCTCGCCTGCCATCTGGTCGACCAGCCCGCCCTGCTCCGCCATCTGCTCGATCAGGCCGCGGCCGCGGGCTGCCGGCTGCACCTGGGCGCCGCCGTGGTGGGTATGGTGCGCGAACGGAACCGGGTGTCCGGCGTGGAGCTCGCCGACGGGTGCCGGCTGGCCGCCGATCTGGTGGTGGCCTGCGATGGCCGCCGTTCAACGCTGCGGCGGCCGGCCGGGCTTCCTCTGGAGGAGGAGGCAGCGGGACTCAGGGTGCTCTGGTTCCGCCTCTCGGGGCCGACGGCCGAGGCGATCGCCACCGAACTCGAGGGCCGCTTCGTGACCGTGATCGGCAGCGGCGACAGCTGGGGCCTGTTCGCCTCCGCCCGGGGCGGCCTGCAGCTGGGCTGGCTGGATCGGGCCGACGGCGACACCGGCGCACCGCCATCCAGCCCCGGCGCCTGGCGGGAGCGCTGGGCCTCGGCGGCACCGCCCGTTCTGGCTTCGCTGCTGCGGGAGCTGGAGGAGCCGGCCATCGAGGGGCCGCTGCGGCTCGCGGTGAAGGTGGGGCTCGCCCCTCGCTGGCATGCGCCCGGCCTGCTGCTGCTGGGCGACGCCGCCCATCCGATGAGCCCGCTGCGGGCCCAGGGACTGAACATGGCCCTGCGCGACGCGGTGGTGGCGGCCGAACGCCTCGGCCCGCTGCTGGCAACCACCGAGGCGGCTGCCATCGATGCCGCGGCAGCGTCGGTGACGGCCCTGCGCCTGCCTGAACTCCAGGCCGTGCAACAAGACCAGCGGCGGGAGGCGGCCCGGGCCGAACTTCTGCGGCGCCAGGGCTGGTTGCGAGCCCTCCTCAGCGCGCTGGCCCCCTGGGCCGGGCCGGTGATCGCCCACCGCTGGGTACGGGAACAGGACCGGCTGCGCCAGGGGTTGCCCCTGCCCTGACCCGGCAGGATGGACCCACTCCCTTCGGCCGCCATGGCAGCGCTCCCCGCCATCCCCCTGCAGCAGCTGGCCAGGCTTGGGATCGGCCTCGTCTGCCTGGTGCCCGCAGCTCCCCTCTGGGCCAAACCCGATCTCGACACCTACCCTCCGGCCGCTACCTTCCGGACGCTGCAGCTGAGTACCCTGGCCTGCGGGCGCGATAACACCGCCGAAGCCTGCGACCAGGCCCGCCGCCAGGCCGACCCCCTGCTCGATCACCGCCGGCTGTCGGGAAGCTGCAAAGACGCCCTCTGGCAGATCCGCCAGCTGGCGGTGGCCGCTCCGGCCAACAGCCTCGAGCGGCGGGATCCGATCGACAAGGCCGCCCGGGAGGTGACCGTGTTCTGCCGCCAGCCCGTGGCGCCCGCCAAGGACACCAAGCCGGCCGCTCCAGCCGGTGGCGGTGGTGGCAGCTTCTCGTTCGGGGGCGGAAAGTAGACCCCGCGGGTCAGGGCGTGACCGCCTGGGCAGAGGTGGGCTCGGTGAGCTCGAGGATCCGGCGGGAGGCATCCACCATCAGATCCGAGGAGACCGGCGTGGTGGCTGCCACCTTGTCGGCCAGGCGACAGAGCTCGCTGCGCTCGCCCTGGGCGGCGCAGCTGTCGGAGAGCTTGATCATCGCCCGGTTGAGGCGCCCGCGCAGACAGGATTCCGCCGCCACCTTGTCGAGCACCATCCGGGCGGTGGTGCGGCTGTTGGCCACCGCGTCGGGATAGGGGATCGGGGTGGCGGCACGGGCTGCAGGGGCGAGCAGCAGACCGGCGGTCAGGCAGGCCAGGCCGAGGGGGCGGAGGGTCATCGCAGTGGGTGCGAAGGGAGAGGCCGCCGACACAGGGCCGCAGGCGAGGGAAGGTTAGCGTTGGGTCCCCAGCCCGGCTCCCGTCCATGCCGATGTCCACCCTCGTGCGCCAGGTGGCGCTGGAGCATCCCTTTCAGGACCAGAAGCCGGGCACCTCAGGGCTGCGCAAGAGCACCCGACAGTTCGCCACCCCCCACTACCTCGAGAGCTTCGTGGAGGCGGCCCTGCGGGTGGTGCCCGGCATCGAGGGCGGCACCCTGGTGGTGGGCGGCGACGGCCGCCACGGCAACCGCCAGGCCATCGATGTGATCAGCCGCATGGCTGCAGCCCACGGCGTGGCCCGGTTGATCACCACCACCGGCGGCGTCCTCTCCACCCCCGCCGCCTCCCACCTGATCCGCAGCCGCGGCGCGGTGGCCGGCATCATCCTCTCCGCCAGCCACAACCCCGGCGGCCCCGACGGCGACTTCGGCGTCAAGGTGAACGGCGCCAACGGCGGCCCCGCCCCCGAGTCGCTCACCGACGCCATCTACGCCGTCACCACCAGCCTCGACGGCTACCGCATCCTCGACACCGAGCCGATCCCCCTCGACCATCCCGGCGAGCATCGCCTCGGCGAGATGGCCGTCACCGTGCTCGATGGCGTCGACGATTACGTGGCGCTGATGCAGCAGCTGTTCGACTTCGACCGCATCGGCGCCCTGCTGCGCAGCGATTTCCGCCTGGCCTTCGATGCCATGCACGCGGTCACCGGCCCCTATGCCACCCGCCTGTTCGAAGGGCTGCTCGGCGCTCCCGCCGGCACCGTGCGCAACGGCATTCCGCTCGAAGATTTCGGCGGCGGCCATCCCGACCCCAACCTCACCTACGCCCACGAACTTGCCGCCCTGTTGCTGGAGAGCGACGCCTACGACTTCGGCGCCGCCTGCGACGGCGACGGCGACCGCAACATGATCCTGGGGCGCCGCTGCTTCGTGAACCCCTCCGACAGCCTGGCGGTTCTCACCGCCAACGCCACCCTCGCTCCCGGCTACTCAGGCGGCCTGGCAGGAGTGGCCCGTTCCATGCCCACCAGCGCCGCCGCCGACGTGGTGGCCCGCGCCCTGGGGATTCCCTGCTTCGAGACGCCCACCGGCTGGAAGTTCTTCGGCAATCTGCTCGATGCCGGCCGCATCACCCTCTGCGGTGAGGAGAGCTTCGGCACCGGCAGCAACCACATCCGCGAGAAGGACGGCCTCTGGGCGGTGCTGTTCTGGCTGCAGATTCTGGCGGTGCGCGGCGTCCCCGTTTCCACGGTGATCGGCGAGCACTGGCACACCTACGGCCGCCACTACTACTCCCGCCACGACTACGAGGCGATCGCCAGCGAAGCCGCCCATGGCCTCTACGACCGGGTGAAGGGGATGCTGCCCTCGCTCGGCGGCACACGCTTCGCGGGCCGCACGATCGCCACCGCCGACGACTTCGCCTACACCGATCCGGTGGACGGCTCCCTCACCAGCGGCCAGGGTCTGCGCCTGCTGCTCGATGACGGCAGCCGGGTGGTGCTGCGCCTCTCCGGCACCGGCACCCAGGGCGCAACCCTGCGCGTCTATCTGGAGAGCTACGTGGCGCCCGGCGGGGATCTGGACCAGGATCCCCAGCAGGCCCTGGGCGATCTGATCACCGCCATCGACGACCTGGCGGAGATCCGCGCGCGCACGGGCATGGAGCGGCCCACGGTGATCACCTGAGCGGAATCACCCGCTGGCTGCCCGGCCTCCGCCGTCTGTGCGCCTATCAACCCGCCTGGTGGCGGGGGGATGGGCTGGCGGGCCTCACGGTGGCGGCCTACCTGGTGCCCCAGTGCCTGGCCTATGGCGAACTGGCCGGGGTGCCGCCGATCCACGGGCTGTGGGCGATCCTGCCCTCGCTTCTGCTCTATGCCCTGATCGGCTCCTCCCCGCAGCTGTCGGTGGGGCCGGAATCCACCACCGCCGTGATGACGGCGGCCACCATCGCGCCCCTGGCGGCGGGGAATGGGCTGGCCGCCACCGAACTCAGCAGCCTGCTGGCCCTGCTGGTGGGGGTGGTGTGCTTCGTCGGAGCCTGGGCCCGACTCGGCTTCCTTGCCGATCTGCTGTCCAAGCCGATCCTGGTGGGCTACATGACCGGGGTGGCCCTGATCATGATCACCGGCCAGATCGGCAAGATCAGCGGCATGACGCTGGTGAGTGAATCGCTGCCGGGCCAGGTGCTGGAACTGCTGCAGCACCCGGGATCGATCCACGCCCCCACCCTGCTGCTGGCGATCGGTGTGCTCGTGTTTCTGCTGCTGGTGCAGCGGCGCCATCCACAGGCCCCCGGCCCGCTGCTGGCGGTGCTGCTGGCGGTAGCCCTGGTGAGCCTGGGAAAGCTGGATCAACGCGGTGTCGCCGTGATCGGCGCGATCCCCGCCGGCCTGCCCCACCTCGCCCTGCCCACCGGCGCCTCCGCCGAGACGCTCAAGTACCTGGTCTCCGCCGCCGTGGGCATCGCCCTGGTGGGCTACTCCGACAACGTGCTCACGGCCCGCTCCTTCGCCGATCGGGGCGGCTACCGCATCGATGCCAACCAGGAGCTGCTGGCGCTGGGTGCCGTGAACCTGGGCAACGGGCTGATGCAGGGCTTCCCGGTCAGCAGCAGCGGCAGCCGCACCGCGATCGGCGACGCCCTCGGCAGCCGCTCCCAGCTGTTCTCCCTGGTGGCCTTCGTGGTGGTGCTGCTGGTGCTGCTGGTGCTGCGGCCGCTGCTGGCCCTGTTCCCCACGGCGGCTCTGGGCGCGATCGTGATCTACGCCGCCCTGCGTCTGATCGATATCGGCGAATTCCAGCGGATGCATCGCTTCAAGCGCAGCGAGCTGCGGCTGGCGCTGATCACCACGGCAGGGGTGCTGTTCACCGACATCCTCATGGGGGTGGCGCTGGCGGTCGCGCTGTCGGTGATCGATCTGTTCGCCCGCCTGATGCGTCCCAACGACGCGGTGATGGGGGCCGTGCCGCACCTGGCCGGCCTGCACGACGTGCGCGACTGGGAGGGCGCCACCACGATTCCCGGGCTGCTGATCTACCGCTACGACGCGCCGCTGTGCTTCGCCAATGCCGAGCACTTCCGCAGCCGGGCCCTGGCGGCGATCGAGGACGAGAGGGTGCCGGTTCAGTGGTTCGTTCTCAATGCCGAAGCGATCGTGGAGATCGACATCACCGCGGCCGATGTGATGCTCGAGCTCCAGAGGATTCTGGCGTCCCGGGGCATCGTCTTCGCCCTGGCCCGGGTGAAACAGGACCTCTACCAGCAGCTGATCCGGGCCGGCCTGGTGGAGCGGATCGGCAGCCAGTGGTTCTTCCCCACCCTGCCCACGGCGGTGGCCGCCTTCACCGCCCGGACCGACGCGGGGACTCCACGGAAGCCGGCGCCGTGAGCCCTCCCGTTGCGCGGGGTGCGAGAGCGTCCGCGTCACGGCTCGGTCGCGTCTGCGTGCGCGGCCTCTTCCTCGCTGGCCTTGGCTGGCTCCCGAACCTGGGCTGGGCCTGCCCTGCGGCCGCCGAGCCCCTCTCCGCCGAGGAGACGCCGGACTTCTCCCCCACCACCATCGTGCGCTCAGAAGTGAATGCAGTGATGGGGGCCCTGCACTACGGGGGCAGCGCCGTCGATGGCAGCGCCAACACGGCCGCAGGCTTTCCCCTGCTCAACGCCGTGAGCTTCAACCACGACATCCGCTTCAACGTTGACACGAGCTTCACGGGCCGCGACCTGTTCCGCGTGCGGCTGCGCAGCGGCAACTTCGGCCCGTCGGGATGGTTCTCCAATCCCCCCACCCCCCTCACCCGCCTCGATGTCGCCTTCGAGGAACCGCTCTGCGCCGCCGGCGATGACGGTTGTGCCCGCGATCTGGTGAGCGTGAACCGCGCCTTCCTGCAGGTGCCCCTCGGCGCCGGGCTACGGCTGAGCGCGGGGAGCCGCATCATGCAGCTCGACATGCTGCCGGTGTGGCCGAGCGTCTACAACGACGCGCCCATCCTCGAGCTGTTCCAGCGAGCCGGGGCGGCCGGCGTCTACAGCCGCCGCGTCGGCAGCGGTTTCGGGCTGTCCTGGCAACCCGAAGAGGCCTGGAAGGGCCTCTCGCTGGCCTATGCCACCGTCGCGCCCCGCGGCGGCCTCGGTGACCCGGGCGCGGGTGGTCTGTTCACCGCCGCCGGCGGTCAGACGAACACCCTGCAGCTGGGCTACACGCAGCCGAGCTGGAATCTCACCGCCGCCTACACCCGAACCGCTCAGGGGGCCCTGCTGCGGGGCACGCCCCTGGTCAGCCAGCTTGCCGCCGAATCCAGTGGCGGCGGGATCGGCTCCTGGTCACTGGCGGGCTACTGGCAGCCCGCCGCGGCCGGCTGGCTGCCCTCGATCAGCGCCGGCTGGGGCCAGGACCGCTTCGACTTCTCCACCTACCCGGTGGCGGGGGTGAGCGGCGTGCGCACCACCTCCTGGTACGTGGGCCTGGGCTGGAGTGATCTGCTCGGTGCGGGCAGCAGTCTCTCGATGGCGGTGGGAGCGCCCACCCACGTGAGCCGGATCGAGGGGCCGGGCGACATCTCCATCGACGACTCGGGCCTCGCCTTCGAGCTGGCCACCCTGATCCGCCTGAGCGACACCCTCAGCCTCACCCCGGCCGTGTTCTGGCTCAGCCGGCCGCGGGGCGCGATGGCCGGAACCGCCAGCCTCAACGAGGCCCTTTTCCCCTGGCAGGGTGAGGGAGTCTCCAGCCTGAGTGTCTGGGGTGCCCTGGTGCGCGCCACCTTCCGATTCTGATCCCAGTCACGTCTGCTCCTCGGGAAGACCAGCGATCTTGCGGGGGTATGCTCTCAAAACTTGGTTCACTTCCTCCCAGGCCAGCGAAGATGAACATCGAAGGTGGACAGATCGAGATTCAATCGTTCCTCACCGTCACCCTGGGCATTCTGGTTCTTTTCCTCGGCAAATCGCTCAATCAGCGCTTTCGCCTCTTGAGGGAATACACCATCCCAGAGCCAGTGAGCGGCGGGCTTTTTATCGCGGTGCTGATCAGCCTGCTGCATTTCGCCTTCGGCCTGGAGATCGGCTTCGGTCTGCGGGCCCGCGATGTGCTGCTGGTGGTCTTCTTCACCACGGTGGGCATGAATGCCAGCTTCGCTGACCTTCGCCGTGGCGGCCGCGCCCTGGTGGTGCTGCTCGTGCTCACGATCGTGCTGATGCTGGCCCAGAACGCGCTGGGAATCAGCCTCGCCCGTTGGAGCGGACTACCGCCGGCCTCCGGCCTGCTGGTGGGCACGGTGTCGTTGATCGGCGGCCACGGCACCACGATCGCCTGGGCGCCTCAGTTCGCCAGCGAGCATGGGGTGAGCAATGCCCTGGAGATCGGCATCGCCGCCGCCACCTTCGGCCTGATCCTGGCCAGCGCCAGCGGCGGCCCGATCGCCCGTTTCCTCATCCGCCGTCACCGTCTGGCCCTGCCCGGCGGCTCCGCAGCCGGCGCACCGTCCCAGAAGAGGGCCGACAGGGCCAGGTCGGAGGCGGGCGAGGCGCTGATCCGTTCCCATGACTTTCTGGGGGCGGTGCTGGCGATCAACATCTGCATCATCCTCGGTTCGATTCTCCAGGGTGTGATCCGGGATCTCGGGCTGTTCCTGCCTCTGTTCGTGCCCTGCCTGATCGTGGGAATCCTGCTCAGCAACCTGTTACCGCGAAAGGGGGCATGGATGCCCTTCGGCTGGCCCGCGCGCACCCCGGCGGTGGATCTGATCGCCGAGATCTCCCTGGGCGCCTTCCTGGCGATGTCGCTGATGACGATCCAGTTCTGGACGCTGGTTGATCTTGCCGGTCCCCTGCTGCTCATTCTCTTCGCCCAGTTCCTGCTGTCGCTGCTGATCAATCTGTTCCTGGTGTTCCCTCTGCTCGGCGGCAACTACGACGCCGCCGTGATCGCTGCAGGCTTCAGCGGCTTCACTCTCGGCTCCACCCCCACCGCCATGGCCAACATGACTGCCGTGACCCAGAAATTCGGCCCCTCCTCCAAGGCCTTCATCGTGCTGCCACTGGTGTCAGCGTTCTTCATCGACCTGTTGAATGCGGTCCTGATCCCTTATTTCCTGCATCGGGTTCAGTGAAAGCACTCCGAAGGCGCCCGCCGGCCTGCTGCTGAGCCTCGCCGCGAACCCTTCAGCCCGGCAGGGCCGGCGCGGAGGCCAGCAGATGCAACCCCAGGCGCTCGGAGAGAAACGCCGCAGTGAGCTGGCCCCGCACGCTGTTGCCCGCGCCGTCCAGAGGCGGGGAATAGGTGGCCAGGCCGCCCTTGCCGGGAGCAACGGTGATCATGCCGCCCGACACGCCGCTCTTGCCGGGCAGGCCGATGTCGTAGATCCAGTCACCGGAGGTTTCGTACAGGCCCGCGGTCACCATCACCGCCAGCACGGACCGGCAGATCGGCGGGGCCACCACCTGCTCGCCGCTGCGGGGATGACGCCCCCCGTTGGCGAGGGTGGCGGCCATCAGCGCCAGATCGTGGGTGGTGACGCTCAGGGCGCACTGACGGGTGTAGAGATCGGTGCTGGCCTCGGGGTCGAACCAGATGCCTCCCTGCTCCTCCAGCAGGTTGGCGATGCCCAGGTTGCGGCGGTTCGTGGCCAACTCCGACGCATACACCCCCTCATCCACCGCCAGCGGGCGGCCGGCGAAACGCGAGAAGCCAGCCGCGATGAACGCCCATTTCGCCTCCGTGCTCTCGCCCGGCACCAGGCTCGTGGCGGCGATCGCTCCGGCGTTCACCATCGGGTTGGAGAGGCCATCCTCGGCCCTCTCCACCGCCTGCACCGAGTTGAAGGGCAGGCCCGTGCTGTTCACCCCCAGCTTGTCGCGCGCCTCCCGCTCGCCGATGGCCTCGCAGATCAACGCATACAGAAACGGCTTCGACAGGCTCTGGATACTGAAGGACTGTCCCACCACTCCCGCCTCGAACACCTGCCCTCCGGTGCTGGCCACGGCGATGGCGAACAGCTCCGGGTCGGCAGCGGCCAGCGCCGGGATGTAGGACGCCACCGTGCCCTCCCGAACCGTGGCGAAGCGCCGGTGCACCTGCTCCACCAGTTCGCTCACCACCGCCTCGCTGGGCAGATGGCCCGTGGAAATCCAGCTCGCCATGCTCATCCCTTGCCGCCGCTCTCCCAGGGCATCTGAGGAAGGCGGTGCAGCGCCTCCCGCTGAGCCGCACTCCAGGTCTGGATCATCTCGTCGAGGCGCGGATCATCCGCCTCCAGTTTGATCTGGTGAGCGATCGCCTTCGTTCCCGCCTTGATCACCACCAGTTCGAACGGGGGGCCCACCGAGAGATTCGAGCGCTGGGTGAGCACCTGCGAAATCAGGCAGAGACGGGCGGCATCTTCGAGCGAAAGATTGGCGTGGCCCACGTTGTCGAGCGGAGGCTTGCCGTATTTGCTCTCGCCGATCTGCAGGTAAGGGGTCTCCGCGGTGGCCTGAATGGCGTTGCCCTGCGGATAGATCAGAAACAGCCCATGGGGCTCGCTGCCGATCTGGCCCGCCAGCAGGAAGGTCGCCGTGCCGCTGCCGCCGCTGCGGCGAAGGGCATCCTCATACTCCCGCTGAACCGCCACGTTGATCCGCCCCACATAGGCCGCCGCCTCGAAGAGGTAGTCGCAATGGCGAAGATCACGCCCCGCCCCCTGATCGGAAGCCTGGTCAGCCGGTCGATCGAGATCGCGGCGGATCCAGCTGACCACCTCCTGGGTGGTGGCCAGATTGCCGGCCGCCAGCAGCACGAACAACCGATCCGGCGCCGGCTGGAACACATAGAGCTTGCTGTAGGTGGAGATGTAGTCGACCCCGGCATTGGTGCGGGAATCGGAGACCAGCACCAGGCCCTTCTCCAGCCAGTAGCCAATGCCGTAGGTCATCGTTTCTCCTGAGGCCGCAGGGCTCCTGCCGAAGCTATCCCGGCCGCCAGGTTCTCCGGGCTACAGGCGGTCCGGAGCGCCAGGTTCCCCCAGCCGGGTGAGGGCCAGCTGACGCATGGTCTCGCCCCAGGCGCCGCAGGCTGATGCCCCGGCCACCACCAGCAGCACCGCCGGCAGCGGCAGGGGCTTGAGCAGCTCACCCGGCGTGCGGGCGACCCGATGGGCCAGGGCGAACAGAACGCCCGCCGCCACGCCCGCCAGCACCGCCGCCAGCAGGATGCGGCGGCGATCCACCCGCCGCTGGCGGCCGCGTCGGTCGCCGGGGGGGGCGGGCAGGGGCATCTCAGGCCACCGGCGGATCAGGGGGCAGCGGATCGGTGGCCTGGCTGGCGGGGAACCAGGCCACCTCGAGGTTCTTCATCAGCACGTAGAAGGAGGGCACCACGAACAGGCTGAGCACGGTGGCCACCAGCAGGCCGCCGAAGATCACCGCCCCCAGGGAGCGCTGGCTGAGGGCGCCGGCGCCGTCGGCCACCATCAGCGGGAAGAAGCCTGCCAGGGCGGCCATCGCCGTCATCAGGATCGGCCGCAGCCGCGAGCTGGCCGCCCCCTTGGCCGCGGCTGCCGCCGCCATCCCCTGCTCCATGCGCTGGTTCGCCAGGTCCACGATCAGGATGCCGTTCTTGGCCGCCAGGCCGATCAGCGTCACCAGGCCCACCTGGGCGTACACATTGTTCACCTGGCCGCGCAGCACCAGGAAGGCCAGGGCGCCGAGCATCGCCAGTGGCACGGTCATCAGGATGATCAGCGGATCGATGTAGCTGCCGTACTGGGCTGAGAGCACCAGATACACCACCACGATCCCCAGCGCGAACACCAGCACCGCCAGCGAGCCCGCCTGCACCTCCGAGCGCGTGAGCGACGACCAGGCCGAGCCGATGTTGTTGAAGTTCACCGCCCGGAAGGCGCCCTGCAGCGCATCGATCGCCTGCCCGCTGCTGCGGCCGGCGGCCTCGAAGCCCTGCACCAGCACCGTGCGGTAGAGGTCGTAGTGGCTGACGATCGGCGGCGCGCTGTCGAGGCGGGCCCGCACCACATTGGCCAGCGGCACCTGGCGGCCGCTGCGGTCGTTCACGTAGAGGTTGTCGAGGTCCTGCACCAGGGCACGCCGATCGGCATCGGCCTGCACGTACACCTGGCGGTATTGCTGCTGTTCATACGTCTGGTTCACGAAGCTGCCGCCGGTGAGGGTGCCGAGGGCGGCCATCGCCGCGCCGTAGTCGATGTCGAGCGAACCCATGCGGTCGCGGTCCACGTCGAGGCGCCACACCGGGGCATCGCTGATGAACTGGGTGTAGACCTTGTCGAAGACGCCGGTGGCGCGGGCGCGGGCGATGAACTCACCGGCGAGGCGTCCCATGTCGGTGGGGGTGTAGCCGCCGTTGCTGAGATCGTTGAACTGGAAGGACAGGCCCCCCTGGGCGCTGAACCCCGGCACCGCCGGCGGGGCAGTGGCCAGCACCAGGGCGCCGGGGATCTCGCGGAAGGCCTTGTTCATGTGCGCGATGATCGCGTCGGCGCCCTGATCGGCCCGGGTGCGCTGATCGATCGGCTTGAGGCCGAAGAAGAACAGGCCCTGATTCACTGAACTTCCGTTGAAGCCGGCCCCACCCACCAGTTCCCCCGACACCACATCGGGCTCCTTGGCGATGATCGCCTGGGCCTTGGCCGCCACCTGCATCGTGGCCTCCAGGGAGGCCTGGGGCGGCAGCTGAATGATCCCCAGCCCGTAGCCCTGGTCTTCGGTGGGCACGTAACCGGTGGGGATCACCACGAAGGCCAGGCCGGTGGCCACCACGCCGCCGAGCAGCACCGCCACCAGCACCCGCCGGAAGCGGATCGCCTGATCCAGCAGGCGCTCATAGCCGCGGGCCAGGCGCACGAAGCCGGCGTTGAAGGCGGTGAAGATCGGCATCAGGAAGGTGCCCACCACCGCCCCCAGCACGCCGAACAGCAGGGCGGCGATCCAGCCGCCGGCGAGGGCGCCGTAGCCGGCCCCGAACACGCCGCCGATCACGGTCCAGCGCAGGCCCCTGGGTTCGGTCTTGCCGCCCCCCAGCAGCAGGGCCGACTGCAGCGGCTTGCCCGTGATGGCGTTGAAGGTGGACACCAGGATCGAGAACACGATCGTGAGCGCGAACTGGCGGTAGATCACGCCGGTGGCGCCGGGGAAGAAGGCCACCGGCACGAACACCGCCAGCAGCACCAAGGCGGTGGCGAGGATCGCTCCGGTGAGCTCCTTCATCGCGTTGGAGGCGGCCCGGAACGGCGGGTCGCCGGCCTCGATCCGGGCCGCCACCGCCTCCACCACCACGATCGCGTCATCCACCACAAGCCCGGTGGCCAGGATCACGCCGAGCAGGGTGAGCTCGTTGATCGAGAAGCCGAAGGCCTTCACGAAGATCAGGGCCCCCAGCAGGGCGATCGGCAGGGCCAGGGCCGGCACCGCCGTGGCCTTCCAGTCCTGCAGGAACAGGAAGATGATCAGCAGCACCAGCACCACCGCATCGCGCAGGGCATCGAGGGCACCGGCGATCGAGGCGTTGATGAAGTCGGTCTGATCGAACACCTTCTCCAGCACCACGCCCGGAGGCAGGGTGCGGCGGAAGTCGTCGAGCACCTTGTCGACACCCTTGGCCGTGGTGATCGCATTGGTGCCCGGCAGCTGGATAACGCCGAAGCCGACGCAGGGATAACCGCTGCGGGCATTCACCGCGGAGCTGTTGAAGTTCTGGAAGGCGTACTCCGCCCGGCCCACATCACCCAGGCGGATCAGGCCGCCATCGGGCCCCTTGGCCAGGATCAGCTTCTCGAACTCGGCCACCGTCTTGAGGTTGCCATCCACCAGGATCGGGAAGGTGGTGCGGTTCGAGGGCACCGAGGGCGGACCACCGATGCTGCCGGCGATCACCACCTGGTTCTGCGACTTCAGAGCCTCCACCACATCGGTGACCGACAGTTTGAAGCGGGCCAGCCGCAGCGGATCCACCCACAGCCGGAACGAAGGCGAACTGGCCCCGAACACATTCACCTGCCCCACCCCGGGCGCACGGGAGAGGGGATAGTCGAGATTGAGCTCGTAGAGGCCGTTGAGATAGCTGCGCTCGAACTGGCCTTCGGTGGAGGTGAGGTTGTAGACGAGCAGATAGCTGGTGGCGGTCTGCTGCACCGTCACGCCCTGGGCATTCACCTGCGGCGGAAGCTGGGAGGTGGCGGTCTGCACCCGGTTGAGCACGTTCACCTGGTCGATGTCCGCGTCGGTACCCGCCTTGAAGAAGACGTTGATCTGGCTGCTGCCTTCGCCGGTGCTGAAGGAGGTGATGTAGTCCATCCCCGGAGCGCCGTTGATGTTCTCCTCCAGCGGTCCGGTCACCGCGCTCTCCACCGTCAGCGCATCGGCACCCGGCAGGTTGGCGTTCACCTGGATCGTGGGCGGGGCGATGTTGGGGAGGTTCTCGATCGGCAGCAGCGGCAGGGCGATCAGGCCCGCCATCAGGATCAGGATGCTGCACACCGTGCTGAGCACGGGGCGGCGGATGAAGGTGTCCGACAGACTCATCGGCCCAGCATTCGCTCCTTGGGCTGCACCGACAGCCCACTGCGCAGCTGGGCCAGGTTGCCCACGATCACCGTGTCGGCCGGGGCCAGCCCCTCCACCACCGGGAAAGCGCCGGACTGCAGGGTTCCCAGCCGCACCGGCACCTGCAGCGCCACCGGCAGACCGGGCAGCGGCGGCGGATCCAGGGTGCGGCCCAGGCGGCGCTTCGCCTCCTCGGCACTCACCGCCAGGAACACAAAGGGCTGGCCCGCCTGCAGCATCACCGCCTGCTGGGGCACCGCCAGCGAACGGCCCTGCTGGAACACCAGGGTGGCGTTGACCCGCTGGCCGTTGCGCAGAGCCCCGTCCGGGTTAGGGAACACGGCCTTCACCAGCACGGTCTGGCGGTCCTTGTCGAGGGAGGGGGCGATGAAGTTCACCTGGCCCCGGGCGATCAGGGTGCGCCGGTCTGGGGCCCGCAGCACCACCGGCAGTCCGGGGCGCAGCCGCCAGGCCAGCTCACCGGGCACATCCAGCCGCACCCAGAGCCTGGTGTTGTCGACCACGCTGGTGACCGGGCTGCCGGCCCGCACCACATCCCCGAGCTTGGCGTTGAGATTGCCGACGAAGCCGTCGATCGGCGCCACCACGTTCTTGTAGCTCAGGGTGGCCGCCGCTGCCCGCAGCTTGTCCCGGCTCTGGATCGCCTGGGTCACGTAGTAGTCGCGGTCCTTGGTGGAAACCGCGCCCTGCTCGTTGAGGAAGATGTAGCGCTCGGCATTCACCCGGTCCTTGCGGGCCTCGGCGAAGTCGGCGTTCACCTGCGACTGCAGCTGGATCTGGTCGAGCACGAACAGCAGCTGACCGCGGCGCACCTGTTGCCCTTCGAACACCGGCATCGCCACGATGCGCCCGTCGATCTCCGGGGCCATGCGCACCTCGCGGATCGCCTCGAGGGTGCTCTGGTAATCCGCGGAATCCAGGGTGGGGATCTCCTGGGGGCGCATCAGCTGCACGGTGGGCGGCTGGGGCGCAGGCGGCTTGGCCCCCTCGCAGCCGGTGAGGGGAAGAATCGCTCCGAGCAGCGAGGCGACGAGGGCAGGGGACGTCGACCGCACCGCAGGCTGGATCACAGGCGGAGGCTATCGGCAATGCCCCACGGCCTCAAGGGGCCGGCTGATCATCCGTTGCACCCCGACGCAGCTCGGGGGGCTGCCGCAGGGAGCGATGGCGGTGGTACTCGGGCTCGGGGCTGCTCCGCTGCAGCTGCCGCACACTTTCCAGCGCCATGCCGGCCACGAAACCGAATCCCGCCAGCAGCACCGTGAACCAGAACGGCGCGTAGGAGTTCACCCTCACCGTGGTGTTGGCCAGGATCACCCGCAGGAACAAGGCAACCGCCAGACCGCCCGCCCCGCACACCCCGCCGGCCACCAGCACCCGGCCGCCGGAGAAGGACGGCGCACGTCCGATGGCTGTCCGGGATGGCGCCCGTCGGGATGGGGTCATGGCGCTGAGCCCTCCGGCGCGGGAGCGGCGGGGGGAACGAGCCGCTTCATCACCACGTAGAACACCGGCACCACGAACAGGCTGAGCACGGTCGCCACCGCCAGACCACCGAACACCACGGTGCCGAGCGAGGCCTGGCCCCGGGCACCGGCCCCGCTGGCGAACACCAGCGGCAGGAAGCCGAACAGGGAGGAGATGGCCGTCATCACGATCGGCCGGAACCTGGATTGCGCCGCCTCCCGGGCGGCCTCGAGGGCGGTGAGCCCCTCGCCCATCAGCTGGTTGGCCAGATCCACGATCAGGATGCCGTTCTTGGCCGCCAGGCCGATCAGCATCACCAGGCCCACCTGGGCGAAGATGTTGAGCACTTCGCCGCGGGCGGCAAGAAACAGCAGGGACCCCAGCATTGCGGTGGGCACCGTCATCAGGATGATCAGGGGATCGGCCACGCTCTCGTACTGGGCCGCCAGAACCAGGTACACGGTGAGGATGCCGAGGGCGAAGATCACGATCGCAAGGGCTCCCGCCTTCACCTCCTCCCGGGAGATTCCCGTCCAATCCGAGCCGATTCCAGCGAAGTCGAACTGCTCGAACAGGGTCCGGATGTCGTTGATGGCCTGGCCGGAACTGCGTCCCGGGGCCGCCTCCCCTTCCACCTGGATCGAGCGGTAGAGGTTGAAGCGGGGGATCACCGACGGGCCGCTGGTGCGCTCGATGCTCACGAACTCCGAGAGGGGGATCGGCTCACCGGCGGCGTTCTTCACGTACAGGCTGCGCAGCTGATCCGGACGGGCGCGGAAACCGTCGTCGGCCTGCACGAAGATGCGGCGCACCCGGCCGGCGTCGAAGGTGTCGTTGACGTAGAAGGAGCCGATGTTGAGGGTGAAAGCCTGCATCGCCGTGCCGTAATCCACCCCAAGGGCGGCCATGCGGTCGCGGTCGACGATCACCTGGAGCTGGGGGGCCTCGGGGCTGAACTGGGTGAACACGCGCAGGAAGTCGCCGCCGGCGTTGGCCTTGGCGATCAGCTGCCCAGCTGCGTTGAAGAAATCGTTGGGGGTGAGGGCTCCACCGCTGCGATCCAGGAGCTGAAGTTCGAAACCACCGGAGGTGCCATAGCCGGGAATGGCGGGAGGCTCGATCACCAGCACCCGGGCACCCTCGATGGTGGCCAGCTTGCGGTTGAGGCGCTGCACGATGGAGGTCACCGATCGATCGGCCGAGGGCCGCTCGTCCCAGTTGGTGGTGCCGAAGAAGAAGATGCCCCGGTTGGGGGCATTGCCATCCAGGCTGGCGCCGCTGAACAGGGCCGCGGCGGTGATGTCCTTCTCGCCGCGCAGGATCTCCGCCACCTGGCCGTTGATGCGGCGGGTGGTTTCGACCGAGCCACCCTCGGGCGCCTGCACGATGCCGATCGCATAACCCTGATCCTCCACCGGTACGAAACCGCTGGGGATGGCGTTGAAGGCGATCGCCGTGAGCACGATGCCGGCCAGCAGGGCCCCCATGACCAGTGTCCGCTTGCCCAGCACCCAGTCGAGGCCGTGGCGATAGCCGGCCTCGATGCGTTCATACAGGTTGTTGAAGCCGCGGAAGATCAGGGGGGTGAACCAGCCCAGCAGGGCGCCCAGCAGCGTGAACAGCAGCACCACCACAGGGCTGGCGACCCCGCCGAACACCAGACCGGCCACGGCCCCCGCCAGGGCGAAGGGCAGGCGCAGCGGCAGGCGGGTGAACAGCTGCAGGGCATGGCCCAGCAGCGCTCCCGCCGCCAGGGCTCCCGCAGCCGGCAGGAAGCCGGCACCGCTCACCAGCAATCCATAGAGGAAGGCGATCACCGCCCCGGCGATCGCATAGGTGCGGCGATCGGGGGGCGGCGCCTCCCTGGCCAGCAGCAGCGCCGAGAGCATCGGCGAGAAGGTGAGGGCGTTGAAGGTGGAGATCGCGATCGCGAACAGGATCGTGGCGGCGAACTGCCGGTAGATCGTGCCCGTGGCGCCGGGGAAGAACAGCACCGGTACAAACACCGCCAGCAGCACCAGGGAGGTGGCGATCACGGCGGAGAACAGCTGGTCCATCGTTGCCTTGGCCGCGGCCAGGGCCGACATCCCGCTCTTCTTCTTGTTGGCGGTGTCCTCGATCACGGTGATGGCGTCATCCACCACCAGACCGGCGGCCAGCACGAGCCCGAAAAGGGTGAGCTGGTTGAGGGTGAAGCCGAAGATCTTCACGCCCAGGAACGTGCCGATCAGGGCCACAGGGATGGCGATCCCAGGCACCAGGGTGGCCTTCCAGTCCTGAAGGAACAGGAACAGAATCAGCACCACCAGCATCACCGCGTCGCGGAGCGCATCCGTGACGCCGCTGATCGAGGCCATCACGAAATCGGTGTTGTCGTAGATCTTCTCCATCGTCATGCCAACAGGCATGGTGGCGGCGAACTCCTGGAGCACCGCGTCCACCCCTCTCGACACCTCGAGGGCATTGCTGCCGCCCAGCTGGTAGATGGCCATGCCCACCGCCGGGATTCCCTTCAGGTTGGTGGCCTCGACGTCGTACGACTCGCCGCCGAGGCTCACGCGGCCCACATCCCGCAGGCGCACGAGTCCCCCCTCTGCGGTGTTGCGCAGAATCAGCTGCTCGAAGTCTTCCGTGCTGCGCAGCCGGCCTTGCAGCCGAACGGTGAAGGTGTAGACCTGCCCGCCGGGGGCAGGGGCGCCGCCGATCTGGCCCACCGGCACCAGTCGGTTCTGGCTGCGCAGGGCCTGAACCACGTCGGACGCCGTGAGCTTGTTGGCAGCGAGGCGAGCCGGATCGAGCCAGAGGCGGAAGGCCAGCTGGCGGTTGCCGAAATAGGTGAGCTGGCCCACGCCGGGAACCCGGCGGATGGCGTCGGTGAGGTTCTGATCCAGCAGACCGCTGATCGTTTCAACGCTGTAGGCCCTGGAGGGATCCTCGCTGGTGAAGTTGTACACGAGCAGCATCGAGTTGGATGCCTTGTTCACCGTGATCCCCGACTGGCGAACCTCCTCGGGCAGGCGCGGCTCTGCCAGAGACACCCGGTTCTGCACGTTCACCTGGTTGATGTCGGCATCACTGCCGCTGGCAAACGACACCGTGATCGCACTGGTGCCATCGGCCGCACTGGTGGAGCGGATGAAATCCATGTTCTCCACCCCGTTGATCTGCTGCTCCAGCACGCTGGTCACGCCCTGCTCCACACTCACCGCATCGGCGCCCACATAGCGGGAGGTGACACTCACCGTGGGGGGAGCGATATCCGGAAGGTTCTCAATCGGCAGGATCGGAATGGCGATCAGGCCGGCGATCACGATCAGCAGACTGCAGACCGTGGTGAGAACCGGCCGCAGGATGAAATTGTTAGAAGGCGACATGCGGGCTCGGTCCTAGTTCACCTTCACCGGGCTTCCATGGCGCAGGCCGATCAGGTTGGAGGTGATCACCGTGGCGGAAGGGGACAGACCACTGAGCACCGGATAGCGGTCTCGCTGCAGGGACCCGAGCTGCACCGGCGTCTGCAGGGCGAAGGCCGTGCCTCCGGGCAACTTGCGCAGCCCTGCCAGATCGGCCCGCCCTGGCCGCGCCTCCAGATCGGCCAGGCTGCCGACCACGAACACGAAGCTCTGCCCAGAGATCTGGGTGACGGCGGCGAAGGGCACCGACAGCTGGCGGCGGGCATCGAGAACCAGGCGGGTGCGGGTGCGCAGGCCATTGCGCAGAACCCCGTTGGGATTGTCGAATTCAGCCTTGGCCAGCAGGGCCTGGGTGCCGGGCACCACGCCGGGATCGATCGATCGCACCGGGGCCTCGGCCATCGGCCGCCCGCTGGCGGGATCCATCAGGATCACGGGCTGGCCGACCCGCAGCCGGGCGGAATACACGGCCGGCACGTCCACCCGGGCCACCAGCCGGTCGTTGCGGATGATCCGGGTGAACGGCGCACCCGCCTGGATCACGTCCCCCTGCTTCACCTGCACATCCCCCACGATGCCGCTGATCGGAGCGCGCAGATCGCGGAAGGCCAGATCAGCCCGCCTTGCGATCAGCTCCTGGCGGGAGGAGATGAACTGCTGGCGGAACTCATCGCGCTGGAAGGCGCTGGCGGCTCCCTGGCGCACCAAATACTCGTAGCGGCGGTAGTTGAGCAGGTTGGTCTGCACCTGCGCTTCCAGCCGGGCCACGTCGGCCCGGGCCTGGGTCTGGTCGAGCACCAGCAGCAGCTGGCCCGCCGCCACCGGATCGCCCTGGCGCACCAGCAGGCGTTCGATGCGGCCCGTGGCCTGGGCCGCCAGCTGCACATCCTCGAGCGATTCCAGGGTGCTCACCGTGTCCACGTTGTCGGTGAACAGGGCCGGGGCCGCCTGCTCGGTCTGCACGGGCAGGATGCGGGGAGGCTGAGCCTTCTCGCCGGGCCCGCAGGCTGCCAGAAGAACGGCTGTGGACACAAGCGTGACCAGCCCTAGCGACGCGGCAGCGCCGCGGGAGTGGAGGGAAGGCCTTCGCGCGGCGGGGACGAACGGAACGGAATCGCCGTGCACGGTCTGGCTTCACGTGCGCCGACGTTAGTGGCGATCCGTGGGATCAGGGGGGCCCCGGAGACACCAGGGCGGGCTGACCGTCCCCACCGGCCTGGCCGGCGAGCACCAGCCGTAGCAGCACGGGCGCCAGGAAGGTGGTGCCGATCACCATCACCAGGATGGCGGCCTCCAGTGGTGGGGTGAGCAGACCCGTCTGGGCACCCAGTCCCAGGAAGATCAGCCCCACCTCTCCGCGGGGCAGCATGCCCAGCCCCACCGCCAGCCGGTTGGTGGGTTCGGAGCTGCGATAGCTCCAGCCGGCCGCCAGTTTGCTCACGATGGCCGCCGCCAGCAGGAACGCGGCCATGATCAGACCCTCGTGGTTGGCCGGATCCAGGGGGTTGAGCACCGCCAGATCCATGCCGGTGCCGATCAGCACGAAGAACATCGTGGCGAACAGGGCCACGATCGGGGTCATGGCTTCCTCGATCGCATGGCGACGGCGGGAAGCACTCAGCACAAGCCCGCCGGCGAAGGCCCCGAGCGCCGCCTCCAGGCCGATCGCCTGGGCCGCTACGCAGGAAAGGGTGAGCACCACGAAGGCCGCGGCCACCACCTCCCCGGGAGCCTTGAGCTGATCGAGCAGCCAGTCGAACGCCGGCGCCGCCGTCCGGCCCAGCACCAGCGACACCACCACGAACAAGGCGGCAGCCAGCAGCAGTTTCACCACGGGCCCGAGGCTGAAGCTGCCCCCCGCCCCCAGCGCCACCACCACCGCCAGGATCACGATGCCGAGGATGTCGTCGAGCACAGCGGCACCGATCACCATCTGCCCCTCACGGCACTTGAGGAACTTCAGTTCCCCGAGCACGCTGGCGGTGATGCCGATGCTGGTGGCGGTCATGGCCGCACCGGCGAAGATCGAGGCCATCAGCGGCACATGGAACAGCTGATGCAAACCGAAGGTGCCGAGGGCGAACGGCAGCACCACCCCGGTCAGGGCCACGGTGGTGGCCTGGACCCCCACCGCCAGCAGTTCGTCGAGATCGCACTCCAGCCCAGTGAGGAACAGCAGGCTGAAGAGGCCAAGCTGGGCGATGGCCTTGAGATTGGGGAAGGTGTGGTCGTAGAGATCCCGCACCTGCTCGGGGGTGATCGAGGTCAGGGAGGCGACCCCGCGCACCATCAGGCCGTTCAGTTCGGCGTGGGCGTCGGGCGGCAGGATCAGGTGCAGGCCCGACACACCGATCAGCACCCCAGCCACCAGTTCGCCGAGGATCGTGGGCAGCTGCAGGCGCACCATCAGTTCCGCCATGGCCCGCGCCGCCAGCACGATCACCAGGAAACGGCCCACCTGGAGGATCGTCTCCGCCGCCTCCAGCTGATGTCCGCCGACGTCGAGCAGCAGGGGTGGAAGCATGGGCCGTCGTCCCGGTCGGAGGTGCCGAGCCGGAACGTAATGGATCCGGGCGGTGGCGGCGGTGATCGTCGCCGCCGCGGCAGGAACCTGGGAACAGCCGGCCTAGTCTGGCCCGATGGCAGCCCGTGAGCCCGCCGAGCGCCGTCGGCGGCGCCCATCCCCGCCGGGCCAGAGGTCACGGATGCCCCTGGTGCTGGTGGCCCTCGGCGGGCTGCTGCTGTTCACCCTGCCGATGCTCATCCCCTCCAATCCGTCGGGGGAACGGCTGAAGATCCGCCGGGAACTGCGCAAGTTCTGATCCGCGCAGGCCCCCCATGACCGACCTGTTCAGCCACCGGCGCGAGATCACCCTGAGCCGGATCGCCCCGCTCGCCGACCGGCTCCGCCCCCGCACCCTGGAGGACTTCGTGGGCCAGGAGGCGATCCTTGGACCCGGCCGCCTGCTGCGGCGGGCGATCGCCGCCGACCGGGTGGGCAACCTGATCCTCCACGGCCCGCCCGGCACCGGCAAGACCACCCTGGCCCGGATCATCGCGGGCAGCACCCGCGCCCACTTCAGCAGCCTCAATGCCGTGCTGGCGGGGGTGAAGGACCTGCGCACCGAGGTGGACGCCGCCAAGCAGCGCCTGGAACACCACGGCCTGCGCACGATCCTGTTCATCGATGAAGTCCACCGCTTCAACACCGCCCAGCAGGACGCCCTGCTGCCCTGGGTGGAGAACGGCACCGTCACCCTGATCGGCGCCACCACCGAGAACCCCTTCTTCGAGGTGAACAAGGCCCTGGTCAGCCGCTCACGCCTGTTCCGCCTCAAGCCCCTCCAGCCCGCCAACCTGCGGCAGCTGCTGGAGCGGGCCCTCAGCGACCGCGAACGGGGCTACGGCGAGCGGAGCGTCGTGGTCGCACCGGAAGCGGCCGCCCATCTGATCGACGTGGCGGGCGGTGATGCCCGCAGCCTGCTCAACGCCCTGGAACTGGCGGTGGAAACGACCCCGCCGGATTCGGCCGGTGTGATCACGATCGATCTGGGAATCGCCGAAGAGTCAATCCAGCAGCGGGCGGTGCTCTACGACAAGCAGGGGGATGCCCACTTCGACACCATCAGCGCCTTCATCAAGTCGCTGCGGGGCTCGGATCCGGATGCGGCGCTGTTCTGGCTGGCGCGGATGGTAGAGGCGGGCGAAAACCCGCGCTTCATCTTCCGCCGCATGCTGATCGCCGCCGGCGAGGACGTGGGCCTGGCCGACCCCCAGGCGATCGTGGTGGTGGAGGCCTGCGCCGCCGCCTTTGATCGCATCGGCCTGCCGCAGGGGCTCTATCCCCTGGCCCATGCCGCCCTCTACCTGGCGGGCACCGAGAAGAGCAACAGCAGCCTGGGCTTCTTCGATGCGATCCGCAGCGTACGCAGCGCCGCCGACCAGCGGGTGCCCTCCCATCTGCGGGATGCCAACCGCGACGGCAAGGCCTTCGGCGATGGCGTGGGCTACCGCTACCCCCATGCCTACGCGGAGCATTGGGTGGCCCAGCAGTACCTGCCCACCGCCCTGCAGGGGGAGGTGTTCTGGCAGCCGGGAGCCCTGGGCTGGGAAGGCGCCCTGCGGCCACGGCTGCAGCAGCGCCGGGCCGCCCAGCTGGCCGCCGCCGCCGAAACCACTCTCGACCAGCCCGACCTGCTGAGCAGCTCCCCCGATGATCCCCAGCTGGAACGCTGGCTGCGCCGCCAGGCCGCCGCCGAGGGCGAGCGGCTCGAGGCCCTGAGGATGCGCTTCTGGCAGGCCGGGCTCCCCGGGCGACTGGATCGGGTGCTGGTGCTGGATGCCCGCTCCCTGCTGTGGGCGCTGGATCCTCTCCAGCAGGCGCTGGAGGGCGAGGTGGTCATTGGGGTGGCCGACGCGGCGGAGCGGGAACGGCTGGAGGCCCAGCTCCAGATCCTGGATCAGCTGCAGCGGCCCCGGCTGCTGGTGCTCCCTCCAGGTGCACCGGAGCAGTTGGCCCAGCAGCTGGGCGAGCTACCCCAAGGCGGCCGGTTCGAGTGGCTGGTGGGCCGCCAGCCTTTCCGCGGGCAGGGAGCAGCAACGATCGAGACCTGGCTCGATGGGCTCGAACCCTGGCTCACCCCGAAGGCTGAGGTGAGGCTGCTGTTCAGCCGACCACAGCTGGGGCCGGCCGGCAGCTTGCAGCAATGGCTCCGGGGCCGTCGAGGTCAGGCCGAGAGCGGCGAAGGCAGCGACGAAAGCGGGGAAGCCACCCTGCTGGAGCGCGAGCAGCACTGGCTGAGCGACCGGCATCAGGACGGCTGGCTTGTGGCGGAGGGCCTGAGGCGACGCGGCTGGAGCATGCAGGAGGAGAACTGGCAGGAAAATCTCTCGTTGACGCTCAGAGAAGCGCTGCTCGAGCGCTGGTTCGCCTCCGGAGCTCCCTACCGGCGCTGGCTGGAGCCCCAGCTCGGCGTCGCGGCGATCCAGGCGCTGCGCGAGCGGTTCCGGGGAGCTCTGGGGGCTTCCCTGCCCCAGCCCTTGGAACACACCCTGCTGCGGGCCCACCGCCGGCAGGAGGCGCAGGAGAGAGCGCCCAGGCCGGCGGACAACAAAAAGCCCCGGGCTGACCGGGGCAGACAACGAAAGGGGTGAGGCGGAATCGCAGTGCATCCGCCCCTCCGATCACCAGAGACCGCGGATGGGCTCAGAGAAAGGAGCAGGAGCCGGGGCGGGAGCGGGAGCGGGACGCTCAGCAACGGGGTCGGCCATCTGGTTGGCCTGGATGCAGGCGGGCAGGAACACGTACCAGGACAGCAGGGAGGTGCACTGGGCGGTGCCTTCCTGGCAACGACCCTCGGCGCAGATGTTCTGAGCACCGGTGAAGGTGTTGCAGAAATCAGCCAGACGGAAGTCGACGGGCAGGGCCTTCATGATCCCGGCCGAGGAGATGGAGCCGTCGGCAGCATCCTTGATGATCGCCGAGCGCAGGGCCTGAACGGCGTACTTGTCGAGCGAGTAGTAGGGGAAGTAGCTGGCGGTGGCGTTCTTGAGGAACTTGACGCCGTTGTCGGAGTACAGGAAGCGGGAAACGCCGACGACATCGACGTCGTAGGTCTTGGTCATGCCGGTGCGCACCTCATCGGCGGACCAACCGGAACGGGACAGACCACCCTGGAGGCCGCGATCGGTGACTTCACCGGTTTCCAGGAAGGTGTTGAAGGCGCCCTGGTTGGTGGACCAGACGGCGGCGCCGGTGTTCCAGCGCACAGGATTGGTGGCCGCCGAGGCGGGCAGGGCGACGGCGGTGGCGGCCGTTCCCACGAGAAGGGCAGCGAGCAGACGCTTGAGCACGGGAAGACGAGGGGGACTTCACGGGCAATGTAGCCACGTGATGGAGGGAATACCTCCCACCGGTGTCCAATTGCTGGTCCGCACCGCCTCGCCCCTAGGCTCTGGCGCCTCCGCTTTCACCCCCCCAGATGCTTTTGCAGATCGGCGACAACGCCCCCGACTTCACCCTTCCCGATCAGAACGGGGAACCGGTGTCCCTGGCCTCACTGCGGGGCCGGAGGGTGGTGATTTATTTCTATCCCAAGGACGACACCCCAGGCTGCACAAAGGAAGCCTGCAACTTCCGCGACCGCTGGAGCAGCCTTCAGGAGCATGGCATCGAGGTGCTCGGCATCAGCAAGGACGGAGGCACCAGCCATGAGCGCTTCATCCGCAAGTATGAACTGCCCTTCACCCTGCTCACCGATGAGGAGCCCTGCCCGGTGGCGACGGCCTACGGGAGCTATGGCCTCAAGAAATTCATGGGCCGCGAATATATGGGCATGATGCGACACACCTTCGTAGTCGATCCCGAAGGCAAGCTGGAGCGCGTCTATCTCAAGGTCAAGGCCGAGAGCATGGCCGATGAGATTCTCACCGATCTCGGTCTGGCCTGAGGGGCCCAAGAGCCACCATCGCCTCCAGACAAAGAGCCGGCCACAGCAGGGGAAGCCGACCCCGGCCGGCCAAACCCCCAATGATCAGCGGCAGGAGGCACTCCCCGTCCCCGCCGGTGATCACCAGCTCCAGTTCCGGCTCCTGCTGGATCAGCTCCAGGGCGGCGGCCACCACGGCCGCCGCCAGACCCCGACCCACGCCTTCTTCCATAGCGGCACCGGTTTCCTTCGGCCAGCTCCAGGGGCTTCCCTGATGACGCCAGCGAGCCGGTCGGTCCGGGAGCAGAGCGGGCAGCACCGCCGTTCCGGCGGCCATCGCCCGCAACTGCAGAGCCAGGCCGGCCATCAGCCGCCCCCCCGCGAACCGCCCCTCGCCGTCCACCCGCGTGAGGCTGAGCACGGTGCCGGCATCGGCCACGAGCACAGGCCCACCCCTTACCCTCCACGCCTGCCAACCAGCCAGGGCACGGTCGATCCCCAGCCAGGGTGGCGCATCCAGCAGGGGCACATCGGCAAGCCGCAGCCTGCGCTCCGGCGGCAGCTCCGCCTCAGTCGGCACCGGCCCTACCGCGGCCCAGCCCTGCAGCTGCTTCACCGGCGCAGATTCCGGCGGGCTGTGCCAGGTGATCAGGTCAGCGCCCTGGAGCCGGGCCCAGTGCCAGCGGCTGTTTCCGATCAGCAACCAGCGGGCGGACCCGCCGTCCATCTCAGATGCCCTCGCCCATCAAACCAGGGAGGTGGATGCCGCACTCCTGCTTGAGACCGCCGAAGCGGGTGGCGCGACCACTCACGCCGCCGTCGTCGGGGGCGCTGGTGTGCCAATCACCCACGGTGGAGTACCCCTGCTCGAACAGTGGATGCTGGGGCAGATCGTGCTCCTGCATGTAATAGAAGACGTCCCGGCGGCTCCAGGCGAGCAGGGGCCGCAGCGACCAGAGCCCCCGTACCGGATCCAGCACGGCCATGGTGCTGCGGTGATCGGTCTGCTGTCCGCGCACACCACTCGCCCAGCAGCTCACGCCAAGCTCCAGGAAGGCGCGATCAAGGGGTTCGACCTTGCGGAGCCGGTTGTAGAGCTGCAGGTGGTCCAGGGTTCCGGATTCCCACAACCGGCCATGAATCGCTTCCATCCGGGCCGGGCTCATCGTGGCCTGAGCCACATGCAGGCGGAAGGTGAGCCGCTCCTGCAGCTGCTCGGCGTAGTGGTACGTCTCGGGGGGGAGATAGCCGGTGTCCACCCAGATCACCGCCAGGGGGGCACTCTCGGAAGCCAGCTCACTGGCCATGTGCAGCAGCACCGCCGACTGGATGCCGAAGCTCGTGGTGAGAGCGAAGCCCTCGCCGAAGCAGTCGACGGCCCAGCGCAGGCGCCCGAGGGGGCTGAGGGGTTCGAGCGTCCGCCGAGCGGCAGCAGGATCAACCTGCCGGCCGAGACGATCGAGCGGGAGCCGATCGGCCGAGGGAAGCGTGCTGATCCCGGCAGGACCTTGGACAGGTGCAGTCACCATGAATCCATCATGGCCCCTGGTGGACCAACCTGCTTAAGGTGCCGCAACACGCTGGGCAACAGGGCGCCATGCCAAGAGCGGATCAATCGGGCTCGGGCAGCGTGGTGATCGTGGGAGGCGGCTTTGCTGGCCTCTACACGGCGCTGGCACTCGCGAGCCGGCCATCACCGCCGCCGATCCTGTTGATCGAGCCCGGGGAGCGGTTCGTGTTCCTGCCCCTGCTCTACGAACTGCTCAGCGGCGAACTGCATCCCTGGGAGATCGCCCCCCGCTACGACACCCTTCTCGCGGGCCGGGGCGTGGCCTGGCTGCAGGACCGTGTCGAGCGGATCGACACCAGCACCCGCACCCTGCTCACCCGCCGCGGTCGCTCGCTCGCCTATGGGCGTCTGGTGCTGGCAACCGGGGCGGGTGAGAACCGGTTCGGGGTTCCCGGGGCCGACACCCACGCCCTCGGCTTCCGCAGCCTGGCCGATGTCGATCGCCTGCGGCAGTTGGTTGAGAAGCTGCGGCAGGAGCCGCGGCCGCTGCAGCGCCTGGTGGTGGTGGGAGCAGGTCCTACGGGCGTGGAACTGGCCTGCAAACTGGCCGACCTGCTGGCAGGAGCCGCGGGGGTGGAGCTGATCGAACAGGGGCCCACCCTGCTGCCGGGCGGCAGGGCCTTCAGCCGCGAACAGGCCCAGCGGGCCCTGCAGCGCCGCGACGTGCGGGTGCGCACCGGCACCCGGGTGCTCGCGGTGGACACCGATGGCGTGAAGCTGGGTCGGCCGGGCTCCACCGCGCAGGCAGCCCTGGAGCGGCTGAACGCCGCCGGGGTGGTCTGGACGGCCGGTCTGTCTTTCCATGCACCCACGATCCTGCCGGAGCCCGCCCGCGATCCCGTGGGTCGCCTCCTCTGCGACGCCAGCCTGGCGTTACCGGGTGATGGCGGTGTGTTCGTGGCTGGCGACCTGGCGCGGCCCAGCGCTCCCGCAGGTGCGGACGAGCCGCCCGCGGTTCTGCCTGCCAATGCCCAGGTGGCCTTCCAGCAGGCTCCCCTGCTGGCCGACAATCTGCTTCGTTCCCTGGCGGGCGAACCTCTCGCGCCCTTCCGCTGGCAGGACCTCGGCGAAATGATGAGCCTCGGCCGCGGTGATGCCTGTGTCACCGCTGCGGGCCTCACCCTGGCCGGCCCGCTGGCCTTCCGGCTGCGCCGACTGGCTTACCTCACCCGGATGCCCGGCCTCAACCAGCAGCTGCGCGCCGCCGCGGGCTGGCTGGCTGAAGCCTGGCCCAGCTCATCCTCCCCGCCACGGCCCCATGACTCCTGAGGTCGCTGTCTGGCCCCGTCCACGGGCCCTCCTGCTCGACGCCATGGGCACTCTCATCGGCCTGCGGGCCTCGGTGGGCACCACCTATGCCGAAGCCGCCGCCCGCCACGGCCTGCGGGTGGAACCTGACGTCATCGATCGCAGCTTCCCCGGTGTGCTGCGGGCCGCCCCGCCCCTGGCCTTTCCCACCCTGGAGGAGTCGGCCCTGGCCGCGGCGGAGCTGGACTGGTGGGCCGCGCGCATCGACGAGGTGCTGATCGCCGCGGGGGGCGAGCCGGCTCCGGCAGACCTGCATCAGGAGCTGTTCGAGCTTTACGGGGATCCCGGCCGCTGGCGGGTCTACGACGACGTGGCTGCCTGCCTGCCGCGCTGGCGGGAGCAGGGCCTGCGCCTGGGGGTGGTGAGCAATTTCGATCAGCGACTGCAGGGTGTGCTGGAGGGGCTCGGCCTGGCCCCTCTCTTCGATGTGGTGGTGGTCTCCAGCCGCTGTGGTGCCGCCAAGCCGTCGGCCACGCCCTTCCTGCAGGCGCTGGCCGCCCTGGAGCTGGAGGCCGGCCAGGCCTGGCACGTGGGCGACAGTCCAGAGGATGCCGCTGGCGCCAGGGCCGCGGGCCTGCCCTGCCTGCTGGTGCGGCGCCCTTGAGACAGGCGGTCCTGAGCGGACGCACCGAAGGGCTGCGGCCCTCCCAGCGGCGGCGCCTGGAGCAGCTGGCCCATCGCCGCCATCCCGCCGATGCTGTGGCGGAACGCCTGGCCCTGCAACGGCTGGCGGAAGAAAGTCGCGACCTGGAGCTGCCGCTCACCCTGGTGCTCGATGCTCGCGGGCTCTGCCGCCTGTTATGGATCGGTCCGCTCGAACAGTCGGGGCGACCGGCGGAACGGCTGGGAGGATCGCCGCGGCGGCGGGGCGGCGCCTGCCGGCTGATCACCTGTGCCGGTGCCGGCCGGGGCGGTGCCCCGCCACCCGGCGAGCAGGAGGGGATCGTGGCCCTCGACCTCGAGCCGCAGCTCTGGCTGCGCTTCCCCTGGAAGGCCGCGCCGGGGGGCGACTGGCCCGCGGCGCTCTGGCTGCCGGCGACCCGGGGCGAGCAGGCATGGCAATGCCACGAGAACGGCCCTCTGGCCGCCCTCTGCGATCGCGATCCCACCACGATCCCGCCGGCAGGCGACCTTCCCCCCGTTCCGTCCGCCGCCACCGGCGCAGGGGAGCGGGTGCTGCTGCTCACCCTCACCAGCGGCGATACCGGCAGGAACCGCGAACGGCTGGCCGAACTGGAAGGGCTGGTGCGCAGCGCGGGTGCCAGGCCCGTGGGTGTGATCGAGCAGCGGCGGTCCGGGGAATCCCCCCAGACCATCTGGGGCGAGGGCAAGCTGCGCGAAGCCGCCCTGGAGGCGCGGCGCCTGGGGGCCAGCCTGGTGGTCACCGATCGGGAGCTCACACCGGTGCAGGGAAGGAACCTGGAACGGCTGCTGGATCTACCGGTGACCGACCGAAGCGAGCTGATCCTCGACATCTTTGCCCAGCGGGCCGCCAGTGCGGCTGGGCGCCTGCAGGTGGAGCTGGCCCAGCTGCGCTATCGCCTGCCCCGGCTGAGCGGCCGCGGTCTCAGCCTCTCCCGCCAGGGCGGCGGCATCGGCACCAGGGGCCCGGGAGAGACCCAGCTGGAGAAGGACCGGCGCGCCATCGCCCGCCGCATCGAACGGCTGCAGCGCGAGGTACGGCGGTTGGGGGAGCACCGGGCACGCCTGCGGCAGGGTCGCCGGGATCTCACCAGGCTGGCGCTGGTGGGTTACACCAATGCCGGCAAGAGCTCCCTGCTCAATGCCCTCGGACGAGCCGGGGAAGCGGGGGCGGTGCTGGCGGAGAACAAGCTGTTCGCCACCCTCGACCCCACCACCCGCCGCGTCGATCTCCCCGCCCCGGACGGGGGCCCACCTCTGTCCCTGCTGGTGACGGACACGGTGGGCTTCATCCGCGAGCTCCCCCCACAGCTGGTCGAGGCCTTCCGTTCCACCTTCGAGGAGGCTCTCGATGCCGATGGCCTGCTGCTGGTGGTGGATCTGGCGGATCTTGCCTGGCCGGAGCAACTGGCGGCCGTGCGGGGCATCCTCACCAGCCTCGATGCGCATGTGCCCTGCCGGGTGCTCGGCAACCAGATCGACCGCTGCCCGGCCGGTGAACTGGAGCGGGCCCGCGCCCTGGAGCCGGAGATGCTGTTCGTCTCCGCCACCGCCGATCTGGGGCTGCAGAACCTGCGGCGGGAACTGCGCCACTGGCCGCCGCCATCCTCTGCGGCGGCTGTGCCAACATCACAGGCTTGAATCCGTCTGCGCCTTCCCGTTCATGGCCCTGCAACTCGGCGACACCGTTCCCGACTTCACCCAGGATTCCCAGCTGGGGCCGATCAACCTCTACGACTTCGCCGGTGACAGCTGGGTGGTGCTGTTCTCCCATCCCGCCGACTACACGCCGGTGTGCACCACCGAGCTGGGCGAAGTGGCCCGCCTGCGGCCGGAGTGGGAGAAGCGCAATGTGAAAACGATCGCCCTGAGCGTGGATTCGGCCGAGAGCCACAAGGGCTGGATCGGCGACATCAACGAAACTCAGAAAACCACGGTCGATTACCCGATCCTCGCCGACGCCGACAAGAAGGTGAGCGATCTCTACGGGATGATCCACCCCAACGCCCTGAACAACCTCACGGTGCGTTCGGTGTTCATCATCGATCCCAACAAGAAGCTGCGGCTCCAGATCACCTATCCCGCCAGCACCGGCCGCAACTTCGATGAGATCCTGCGCGTGATCGATTCGCTGCAGCTCACCGACTACCACCAGGTGGCCACGCCGGTGAACTGGAAGGACGGCGAGGACTGCGTCGTGGTGCCCTCCATCCCCACCGAGGACGCTCGCGCCAAGTTCCCCAAGGGTGTCACCGAGATCCGTCCTTATCTGCGCATGACCCCCCAGCCGAACAAGTGAGCCCACGGCATTGAGCCAACGGCCCCACTGGCGGCACCGGCTCACGGTGCCGCAGTTCACCGTGGTCACTGGCGTGCTGGTGATCACGGCAGGTACGTTCGTGATGGCCAGCCCCCTGTGCTCCACCGACGACGTGGGCCTCTGGGAGGCCCTGTTCACGGTGACCTCCGCCATCACCGTGACGGGCCTCTCGATCATCGATGTGAGCAAGGATCTCACCCCCTTCGGCCAGGTCGCCCTCGCCGCCCTGATCATGGTGGGGGGCCTGGGCCTGATGGCCATCACCACCTTCCTGCAGGGCTTCGTGCAGGGCCGCTCCGGCCTGCGCCAGCGCCTCGACAAGGGCCGGGCCCTCGATGAGTTCGGGGTGGGGGGAATCGGCCCCACCTTCAACTCGATCCTCATCACCGCCAGTTGCGTGATGGGGGTCGGCACCCTGATCCTCTACAGCTTCGGTTTCACCGACATCGAGAACCACGGCCAGCGCCTCTGGGCCGCCGCCTTCCACTGCATCAGCGCCTACAACAATGCCGGCTTCGGCCTCTGGAGCGACAACCTGGTGGGCTACAAAGCCAACCCGGTGGTCAACGGAGTGATCGGGTCGCTGATCGTGATCGGCGGCATCGGCTGGCGTGTCACCAACGATCTCTGGACCAAGCGCTTCCAGCTCCAGCGTCTGCGCCGGCTGAGCCTGCACACCCGCCTGGTGGTGCGCAGCACCACCCTGCTGATCGTGATGGGGGCGCTGGGACTGCTGTTCACCGAGAACTTCGCCCCCGATGGGGTGATCAACACCCTTTCCCTATGGGAGAAGCTGCAGGTCACGCTCTTCCAGTCGATCACCACCCGCACCGCCGGTTTCAACACGGTGCCGCTGTCGATCGAAACCCTCTCCGACGCCGGCCTGCTGCTGATGATCGTGCTGATGTTCATCGGCGCCAGCCCCGGCGGCACCGGCGGCGGCATCAAGACCACCACCTTCGCGATCCTGATGGGGGCCACTCGCTCCACCCTCGAGGACCGTGACCACGTGCTGCTGCATCGCCGCCAGCTGCCCGATGCAACGGTGCTGCGCGCAGTTGGCGTCACTCTGGCCTCGCTGCTGTTCGTGGTGCTGATGGCCTTGCTGCTGGGCATCGGGCCCACGGCAGAGGGTCTGCCTGGCCATCAGA
>JBKDPV010000082.1:0-6252 GCA_046342315.1 Cyanobacteriota bacterium | reverse complement strand
ACCCACTCGCAGAACTGATTCCACGCAGAAGCGCCGGAGCGCTGCTGGATAGTGGCGGTCATGAGAACGGATGAGGGTGTGCCCGCAGGGGGCGGAGGAAAGGGCGGAATCCCGCCGAACCAGACTGTAACGGAACATTGCACCGTTTGTGAAGGGGGTTCATGAAGTTCCTTAGAGGGATGGGGGAGGGTCCCCCTGAGGTGCCGGATCCCAGCGGGCCCGTCGCACTCGTTAACGTCGTTGGTCTCCTGAGGGACGCGCGAGCCGTGAGCGACCACCGGGTGCTGCTGGTGCGCCTGCCCTGCAATCCGATCTTCCCGATCGGCCCCATCTACCTGGCCGACCATCTGCACAAGTGCTTCCCGGATCTGCCGCAGCGGATCCTGGACCTGGCGGCTGTTCCCCTGCTCGACGTGCAGCGGGTGCTGCTGGCCACGATCGAGCAGTTCCGACCAAGCCTGCTGGTGTTCTCCTGGCGGGATATCCAGATCTATGCGCCGGTGGATGGGCGGGGCGGCAATCCGCTCCAGAACTCCTTCGAGGTGTTCTACGCCCGCAATCCGGCGCGGCGTCTCCGTGGCGCTCTCGGTGGCCTGCGGCTGATGGCCTCGTATTACGGCGAGCTGCGCCGCAACCTGGCGCTGGTGCGTCGGGGCCTGCGCCGGGCCCGGCGCCATCGCCCCGACGCCCGTGCCGTGCTCGGCGGCGGGGCGGTGAGCGTGTTCTACGAGCAGCTGGGCCGCCGCCTGCCGAAGGGCACCGTTGTGTCGGTGGGCGAAGGCGAGCCGCTGCTGGAGAAGCTGATCCGCGGGCAGAACCTGGCGGCCGAGCGCTGCTACGTGGTGGGCGAGCCGCCCCGGCCTGGTCTGATCCACGAGCCGCCCGCGGCCGTGGAGAAGACCGCCTGCGATTACGCCTATATCGAAAGGATCTGGCCCCAGCTGCCCTGGTACCTCGATGGCGGCGACTTCTACGTGGGTGTGCAGACCAAGCGGGGCTGCCCCCACAACTGCTGCTACTGCGTGTACACGGTGATGGAAGGGAAGGCGGTGCGCGTCAACCCGGTGGCGGAGGTGGTGGCGGAGATGCGCCAGCTCTACGACCGGGGCGTGCGCGGCTTCTGGTTCACCGACGCCCAGTTCATCCCGGCGCGCCGCTACATCGAGGATGCCAAGGAGCTGCTGCGGGCGATCCAGGCGGCCGGCATGACCGACATCCGCTGGGCGGCCTACATCCGGGCTGACAACCTCGATGCCGAACTGGCCGAGCTGATGGTGGCCACCGGTATGGACTACTTCGAGATCGGCATCACCTCCGGCTCCCAGGAGCTCGTGCGCCGGATGCGCATGGGCTACATCCTGCGCACCGTGCTCGAGAACTGCCGCCTGCTGGCCCGGGCCGGCTTCCGCGAGCACGTGTCGGTGAACTACTCGTTCAACGTGATCGACGAGCGGCCGGAAACGATCCGCCAGACGGTGGCTTATCACCGGGAGCTGGAACGCATCTTCGGCGCCGACAAGGTGGAGCCGGCGATCTTCTTCATCGGGCTCCAGCCCCACACCCACCTGGAGCAGTACGGCTTCGACCAGGGCCTGATCCGGCCGGGTTACAACCCGATGAGCATGATGCCCTGGACCGCCCGCCAGCTGCTCTGGAACCCGGAGCCGATGGGCAGCACCTTCGGTCGGATCTGCCTGGAGGCCTTCGAGCGCAACCCCGGCGACTTCGGTCGCACCGTGATGGATCTGCTGGAGCGTAACTACGGCCTGGCGCCCCTCGATGAGGCGCTGAGTGCCCCGGTGCGGGGGCTGCCGGCCCTGGCCACCGCCAGCCGCTGAGTCAGCGCCAGTAGCGGCGGCGCACCAGCAGCAGCAGGCCCAGGCCCAGCCAGCCCACCAGCCCCCCGATCGGATTCGGGGCTGATCCTCCCGGGCCGCTCATCCAGGCCGGTGCCGAAGGAGAGAGACTCAGGAGCCCGGCCTGCAGCGCGAACCAGCCGCCCACCAGCCCGCCATGCAGGCCGATCGCTCCCCAGATCACTCCGCCATCGGCCCGCCGCTGCAGCGCCAGCACCAGGCCCAGCAGCACCAGCCCTCCCAGCAGTGCGATGGCTCCGGCTCCCGGCAGCCGGTACCAGGGATGCAGCAGGGCGAACACCACGGCCTGCACCACCAGGGCCCGGTTGGCCCCATGGTGGCGGCCGAGCTCGCCCTGAAGCCAGCCGCGGAACAGCAGCTCCTCGGCGAAGCCCACCCCGGCACCGAGGGCAAGGGCGTTAGCGAGGGCGCCGCCGCTCAGCACCCCGGCCCAGCGGGCGTTGCCGGTGGCCAGCAGGACGACGCTCACGAGAACCAGCAGCAGCAGGGCCTTGAGCAGGCCGCGCACGAGGGCGCGCAGCACGGCAGGTGCGGGAGCCACGAGGCCCAGCTCCCGCCAGGGGCAATCGCTCCCCCAGGCCCGCCGCAGCCGCAGGGGAAGGGTCAAGAGCAGCAGCACCAGCGCAAGGCCGGCTCCGGCCAGATCCACCTGGTCGGCGCGCCAGGGTGGGCTGAGCAGAGCCAGCGGGCGACTGGCCAGCCAGCCGCCGCCATAGAGCAGCGGCACATAGAGCAGGGTGCCAACCCAGCGGGGCCGCCGGCTGCTACTGCCGCCCACGGTCACTCAGCTCTCCGGCTCGATCGTGCTGCTGAGGCCCTTGGCCTTGAGGCTCTCGCTGTAGAACTCGGCGGGCTCGATGTCGCAGACGATCACCAGGCCCACGCCGGTGTTGTGGGCCTCGAGCATCACGGCGATGGCATCCTGCTCGCTCAGGGAGGGCACCACCTGGCGCAGGGTCGTCACCACGTATTCCATGGTGTTGACGGGATCGTTGTGCAGGAGCACCCGGTAGCGGGGAGCGGGCTTGCGCACCCGCTGCGCTTCCTTCTCGATCACCGCGGCGCCGCCGGGAGAGCGCCCCGGTGTTTCGGTGGCCACCGGCGAAGCAGCCAGAGAAGCCCGCAGGCTCATGGGGGAAGGGAACAACGCGCGATGACCCACTGTAGGCAGCGAAGAAGGCATCGGTCCGGCGGGGCTCAGAGGGCGCGCACCCGCCGCATCGCCTCTTCCACGTTGGCCCGGCTGTTGAAGGCCGAGAGGCGGAAGTAGCCCTCGCCGGCGGCGCCGAAGCCGCTGCCGGGCGTGCCCACCACGTGGGCCCGCTGCAGCAGGTGATCGAAGAAGCCCCAGGAGTCGAGCCCCTCCGGCGTTTTCAGCCACACATAGGGGGCCTGCTCACCTCCATAAACCTGAATTCCGGCCGCCGTGAGCTCTCGGCGGATGATGGCGGCGTTCTCCATGTAGAAGGCGACCAGCGCCTTCACCTGGGCCTGGCCTTCGGGCGAATACACCGCCTCGGCACCCCGCTGAACGATGTAGCTGACCCCGTTGAACTTGGTGCACTGGCGCCGGTTCCACAGGCCCCACAGCTCCACCTTCTCGCCATCGGCGGCCGTGCCCATCAGGCCGCGGGGCACCACCGTGAGGGCGCAGCGGGTGCCGGTGAAGCCGGCATTCTTGGAGAAGGAGCGGAACTCGATCGCGCATTCCCGGGCGCCTTCGATCTCATAGATCGAGTGGGGCAGCTCCGGGTCCTGGATGAAGGCCTCGTAGGCGGCATCGAACAGGATCAGGGCGTCGTTGGCGCGGGCGTAGTCCACCCAGGCCTTCAGCTGCTCGCGGCTGGCGACGGCGCCGGTGGGGTTGTTGGGGAAGCAGAGGTAGATCAGATCCACCTTTTCGGAGGGGATCTCGGCGGTGAAACCGTTGGCTGCGGTGATCGGCAGGTAGGTGAGGCCGCCGTAGCGCCCCGCCTCATCGGCATCACCGGTGCGGCCGGCCATCACGTTGGAGTCCACGTACACCGGATACACCGGGTCGGTGACGGCGATGCGGTCGTCGGGTCCGAGGATGTCGAGGATGTTGCTGCTGTCGCACTTGGAGCCGTCGGAGATGAAGCTCTCCTCGGCGTCGATCCGGCAGCCGCGGGCCTGGAAGTCGTGGGTGGCGATGGCTTCGCGCAGCCAGAGGTAGCCCTGCTCGGGGCCGTAGCCGTGGAAGCCCTCGCGGGTGCCCATTTCATCGATGGCCGCCTTCATCGCCGTGCGGCAGGCCTCGGGCAGCGGTTCGGTCACGTCGCCGATGCCCAGGCGGATGATCGGTGCCTCGGGGTTGGCTTCGCTGAAGGCTTTCACCCTCCGGGCGATTTCCGGGAAGAGGTAGCCCGCCTTGAGCTTGAGGTAGTTGCCGTTGACCTGGGCCATTGCGGGGTGGGCCGCATGGGCCCGTTGACACTGGGCGCGATTGTCCTACGCGGCGGTTTGGCTTACCCTTGTAAGCCATCGAAAGGGGTTCGGAATGGATGCCCTGCTCACCCTCTCCTCCAAGGGCCAGCTGGTGATTCCGGCCCGGCTGCGTCAGCTGCTGGGGCTGCGCGCCGGCGATCGGCTGGCCCTCAGCCTGGAGCCCGATGGCCTGCATCTGGTGCCCCAGGGGTCAGCCAAAGCCGTCAGCGCCCACGAGCTGATCGGTGCGGCGGGCTACCAGGGGGAGCCCGTGCCCCTTGAACGGATGGATCCGGCGCTCTACGCGCGCAAGGGCGAACCATGAGCCTGCCGGTGGCCCTCGACACCAACCTGCTGGTGCGCCTGCTCACCAACGACGACCCCCAGCAGGCCCGTCGCGTCGCCGAGTTGATCGACGCCAGCTCCGCCTGTTTCGTGCCGATCACCGTGGTGCTGGAGCTGGAGTGGGTGCTGCGCGGTGCCTACCAGCTGCCCCGCGAGGCGATCCTCCATGCCATGAGGGGCCTGATCGCGATCCGCCAGCTGCATCTGGAGCAGGAGGAGCAGGAGGAGCAGGTGCTGCAGGCTCTCGATGCCTATGCCCAGGGCCTTGATTTCGCCGATGCCCTGCATCGGCTGCGCAGTGAGGGTTGCTCGGCGCTGGTCAGCCTGGATCGTGCCTTTGTCAGCCGCGCCGGTGGCTGTCAGGAAAGATGACGCCCCTGCCGCCGATCAGGCGGCCATGGCCAACGTAGCTGGATCGATGGCGTTTTCCGGTGGCGAGATCGGCTGCGCACCGCTAGGCAGCAGCGGTTCGATGAACTGGTCGTAGGTGGGAACGGGCATTTGGCCATCCTACGAATGGTTGACTTGCCTGAACTAGTGCATGCAATGCTCCTGCCGTCGTCGATCAGAATCGACAGCTCAGAACAGCAACTAGTTAATGCTGTGAGCTCTTTGGAGCACGCTCTCGCCAATAGCCAGGACGCCGTGAATGATGTGCCAAGGCAATGATCACAACCCCGTCATCGTCTGGGCGATAGACGATCGCGAATGGAAAATCCCTCAGAAACATCCGCCTGGTGTTCTGGGTGGCTGGCGATCCAGTCAGCGGGAATGAGAGAGCCCGTGCGGTGACTTCCTGAACGGAAGACAAGAAGCGCTGACCAAGCCCAGGTTCCTTGGCGTTGTAGTACGCAACTTCAGCCAGCAACTCGAGTTTGGCAGGCTCAAGAAAGCGCGCACGTCTCACGACAAGAGCTTGCGTGCCTCGGCGAACACCTCTTCAGCAGAAAAGGAGCGCATCTCGCCGCGATCCAGAGCCGCCAGCCGTGACACAATTTCTCCCTCCCACGCGGCTTCAATCTCAGGATTGGCGGAATGCAGGGATTCCAGCATTGTCTCGGCGAGCATGGCGCGTTCTTCGGCGCTCAAAGAGCGAGCCTGCTCTTCGATCTGAGCCAACAGGGCTGACATGACGTTCAGATCTGGCTGGATGATGCTGCCAGCCTAGATGTTCTGTCTCAGCAGGTTGTTCAGTGACAAAGGGGTGTGAGGCCGCTACGGGTTGAGGTGCGACCCACCAACCCCGACCTCACGCCTCCATGCATAGCCACCCCAATGCCCGCCTGACACAGCGCGGGCGCCTCCGGCTGGTGATCCAGTATCTGGAGGAAGGCCGCAGCCTCTCTGAGCTGGCCGCCGAGAACGGAATCAGCCTCCGCTGCGCCTATCGCTGGCTGGCTCGTTACCGAGCTGGTGGTGTGGCCTCTCTGGCGGATCGACGGAGTGTTCGCCGCACCCAGCGGCGGACGCTCGATCCGCAGCAACTGCAGCACGCGGTGGACCTCCGGCACCAGCGCTGCACCCTCAGGCGGATCGCCAAGGCCGTGGGCGCTCCCCTGTCGACCGTGGGAAGAGTGATGAAGGC
>JBKDPV010000081.1:0-24891 GCA_046342315.1 Cyanobacteriota bacterium | reverse complement strand
CTCAAGCCCTCCTCCCTGGAGGACATCTCCTCGATCCTGGCCCTCTACCGGCCGGGTCCGCTGGATGCCGGCCTGATCCCGAAGTTCATCAACCGCAAGCATGGCCGCGAGGCGATCGATTTCGCCCACGCCAAGCTGGAGCCGATCCTGCGGGAAACCTACGGAATCATGGTGTACCAGGAGCAGATCATGAAGATCGCCCAGGATCTGGCCGGTTATTCCCTCGGCGAGGCCGATCTGCTGCGGCGGGCGATGGGCAAGAAGAAGAAGAGCGAGATGGAGAAGCACCAGAGCCTGTTCGTACAGGGGGCCACCGAGCGGGGCGTGGATCCGAAGATCGCCGAAGCGCTGTTCGAGCAGATGGTGCTGTTCGCCGAATACTGCTTCAACAAGAGCCACTCCACCGCCTACGGGGCCGTCACCTATCAGACGGCCTATCTCAAGGCCCACTATCCAGTGGCCTACATGGCCGCCCTGCTCACGGTGAATGCGGGCCAGACCGACCGGGTGCAGCGCTACATCGCCAACTGCCAGGCGATGGGGATCGAGGTGATGCCCCCGGATGTGAATGCCTCCGGCATCGACTTCACCCCCACCGAGGGCCGGATCCTGTTCGGCCTCTCGGCGGTGCGCAATCTGGGGGAGGGGGCGATCCGCCAGCTGATCGAGGCCCGCGGCAACGATGGCCCCTTCCGCTCCCTGGCCGACCTGTGCGACCGCATCGCCTCCCAGGCGCTGAACCGCCGGGCGCTGGAATCGCTCATCCACTGCGGCGCCCTCGATGCCCTGGAGCCCGGCGGCAACCGGGCCCAGCTGATGGCCGACCTCGACCTGGTGCTCGACTGGGCCGGCTCGCGGGCGAAGGACCGGGCCAGCGGCCAGGGCAACCTGTTCGATCTGCTGGCGGCACCGGCCCAGGAGGCGGGCGGACCCGCCGACCTCTCCACCGCCCCCCGGGCGGCCGCGGTGAGCGACTACCCGCCGCAGGAGAAGCTGAAGCTGGAGAAGGAGCTGCTGGGCTTCTACCTCTCCGACCACCCCCTGCGCCAGCTGGCGGGCTCGGTGCGGCTGCTCTCGCCGATCGCCCTGGCGTCGCTGGAGGAGCAGGCCGACAAGGCCAAGGTGAGCGCGGTGGTGATGGTGCCGGAGCTGCGCCAGGTCACCACCCGCAAAGGCGACCGCATGGCGGTGCTGCAGCTGGAGGATCTCACCGGCTCCTGCGAGGCGGTGGTGTTCCCCAAGGCCTATGCCCGGCTCGCCGATCACCTGATGGTGGATGCGCGGCTGATGCTCTGGGCCTCGGTGGACCGCCGCGATGATCGGGTGCAGCTGATCGTGGACGACTGCCGCAGCCTCGACGACCTGCAGCTGGTGCTGGTCGACCTGGCGGCGGAGCAGGCGGGCGACATCGCCGTGCAGCATCGCCTGAGGGAATGCCTCACCCGCCATCGCCCCGCCCAGGACGAAGTGGGGGTGCGGGTGCCGGTGGTGGCGCGGGTGCAGGGGCCTGCGGGGGGGTGCTTCGTACGGCTGGGCCACCAGTTCTGCGTGGCTGATGCGCCCGCGGCGGTGGCCACCCTGGCCTCGGCCGACTTCGCCGCCAGCCTGCGCTCCCCCCTGGCCGCTGCCTGAGGGCCCCCTGCCCCTGGCAGAAAGGTGCAGGCCTGTCTACCAGATGCAGCGCTTGCCCCGGAAAGGGGCGTTCCGCCTCATCCTGGCCCAGGCCTGCAGCGGATTGGTCGTAGAACGACGGCACTGAGGAGAACTCTCTCTATGAACTCTGCGCAACGATCCACGTCCCCCCTGTTCCGACGCCCAGTGCGGGTGTCGATCACCGTGCCCCATCACATCCACGAAGCGCTGCTGAGCCGCAGCGACCAGGAGGGCCGCTCCCTCTCGAACCTGGCCGCCTTCCTGCTGGAGGCCTCGCTCAGCTCGTTTCCGGAGTCCTGAGTTTCCCCAGTCCCGTGGTAGCGGGCCCTGCTGGCCCCTTCATCCCGGGTGCGAGGCCCGGGCTTCGCGCAGCACCTGGGAGGGCTTCACGTGAAAGCGCTGCTGGAAATCGATGCTGAACAGGCTCATCGACCGGTACCCGCAGGTGGTGGCGATCGAGCTCACCGTGTCGTCGTGTTGGGGATGCTCGAGACAGCGGCGGGCCAGATCGAGCCGCTGGCCCCGGATCCACTGGGAGGCGGTGCAGCCCAGCCGCTCCTGGAAGGCGTACTGCAGGGCCCGGCGCGAATAGTGGCTGTGGGCCTCCAGTTCGCTGAAATTGAGCGGTTTGGCCAGGTTCCCCTGGATGTAGGTGAGCAGCTCGGCGAAGGAATCCCGCGCCGGCTGCTGCCGGGCGAGTTCGAGGGGCCGGGGTCGGCGGAGCTCCGGAACCAGCAGCGCCGCCAGCAGCCGCAGGGCCGGTTCCTCCAGCTGCAGGCGCTGGAGCAGGCTCTCGCCCGGCTCGCCCAGGTCGGCCAGTTCGGCGATCATCGCCACCAGGTGCCGCAGGGCCTGCTGCAGGGGAACGGTCTCGTCGTCGCTGCCCAGCGCGAAGGCACTGGTGGTGTGGATCAGCCGCTTCCACGCCGAGGGCTTGGCTTCCTCGCCCGCCATCTCCTGGCAGGCCGCGAGCAGGGATTCGGTGGGCACCTGCAGGGCCACCACGCTCCAGGCCTGCCCCTCCCAGAGGCAGGGTTCACCGCCGAGCAGCAGCAGCGAGTCCGGGCGACAGGGGGCGATCCGATGGGCCAGGCGGAGGCGCAGCTCGCCGCCGTAGCCGAGCAGCACGGTGATGCCGCTCTGGCGATGGAGCAGCAGGCGGGTGGAGGTGGCGACCAGCGCCGTGAGCTGCAGGCCGCCCAGTGGCAGGGAGGCCAGCCACTGCCGGTCGGGTTCGCCGCTGGTGAGGGGCAGGATCTGGCGCAGGGGCAGGGCGGCGGCCAGCAGTTCCACCCGCTCGGCAGGGTCGGGGAACCACTGGAGAGGCCCGTGGAAGGGATTGGCCAGTGCGGGAGGCTCCGCCGGCTCCGGGGCCGGTTTCAGTCGCTGGCTCCTCTCTCGCCGCCCGAGCCCCGCTCGGGTTGGATCCGGTGGGGCAGGCTCGGGTTTCGCGGCAGTGTGGTCCACGGCCGGGCGCCCAGCAGCCGCCCACACTTTAAGGACTTTCTCCTGCCCGGCGCACCGCCAGCGGCCGGGCGTCTGCGGGGGCGTGGGGGCAGGTCTCTAGCCTGCCGCAGGGTGAGGGGATTCCGGGCATGACGCGACGCCGTACGCAGGGAAGCGATCCCGGGGAGGAAGCCACACGCCCACAGGCTCGGGCCGATGCCTCGGGGGCTCCGGAGCCCGCCGTGCTGCGCCATGTGGTGGCGATCGGTGCATCTGCGGGGGGGCTGGAGGCTCTGCAGGCCTTCGTGGGCGGCTTGGAGGCCGGGGGCACCACGGCCTACGTGGTGGCCCAGCACCTGGCGCCCGAGCACCGCAGCCTGATCGTGGATCTGCTGGCGCGGGCCACCCGCCTGCCGGTGATCGCCGCCAGCGACGGGCGGCGGCTCACCCCCGACGTGATTGTCGTCGGGCCTCCGCGCCACGATCTGCTGCTCGAGAAGGATGTGCTGCGGATCCGGGAGCCGGAGGCCCGCTTCGGGCCCAGCCCCTGCATCGATCTGCTGTTCGACTCCCTGGCCGACCACTGGAAGGAGCAGGGCGTGGCGGTGGTGCTCTCCGGCACCGGCTCCGATGGGGCCCGAGGGCTGCGGGCGGTGCGGGCGGCCGGGGGGCTCACCATCGCCCAGACGCCGGCCAGCGCGAAGTTCGACGGCATGCCGTCGGCCGCCATCTCGATCGGCGGCGCCGACCTGATTCTCGAGCCCGCCCAGATCGGGCCGCGCATCAGCGAGCTGCTGGGGGGCAGCGCGGGCTGGATCGCCCCGCCCCGCGTGGTGGACATGCCGGTGAATCTCGCCACGATCACCGCCCAGCTGAAGCACGACACCGGCATCGATTTCTCGGAGTACAAGGAATCGACGCTGCGGCGCCAGCTGCAGCGCCGCATGGCGATCCGCCAGATCGCCGCCATCGACGACTATCTGCCCCTGCTGGAGGCGGATCCGGAGGAATCCCGGGCCCTGCTCCAGAACCTGCTGGTCACCGTCACCTCGTTCTTCCGCGATGGGCAGGCCTTCGAGGGGCTGAAGAGCTGCCTGACCGCCTACCTAGAGAATCGGGAGGAAGCCGGGCCGGTGCGGGTGTGGGTGCCGGGCTGCGCCACCGGCGAGGAGGTGTATTCCCTGGCCATGCTCATCAGCGAGGTGATGGGCCATCCGGCCGATCTGGCCGGCCAGCTGAAGATCTTCGGCACCGATCTCGACGAGCACAGCCTGATGGTGGCGCGCCATGCCGCCTACCCGGTGTCGGAGGCCCCTGCGATCCCCGCCGAGCTGCGGCAGCGGTTCGTGAGCGAGCAGGGGGGCGAGCTGGTGATCCACGAGCGGCTGCGGGCCTGCGCCGTGTTCGCCAGCCACAACGTGGGCCAGGATCCGCCCTTCCCCAGGCTCGACCTGGTGTCGTGCCGCAACACGCTGATCTACTTCACCGCGCCGCTGCAGGAGCGGGTGCTGCGCTTCTTCCGCTTCAGCCTGCTGCCCGGGGGCCTGCTGTTCCTGGGCAATTCCGAATCCCTGGGAGCCCGTTCCCCGGGCTTCGAGGTGCTCGACAGCGAGTACCACGTGTATCGCCGGCTGCCGGAGGTGCGGGAGCGCCAGCGGCCGGTCCTGCCGGTGCCGATCCATCGCCAGCTCTGGCCCCATCTGCCCGGCGGCCGGATGACCGTGGCGCGCGAATCGGTGCCCGAGCAGCACATGAGCCTGCTCACGGCCGTGGTGCGCAGTTTCTGCCCCCCGGGCCTGGTGCTCGACGAGGACCACCAGGTGGTGGAGGTGATCGGCGATGTCTCCCCCTACTGCCGCCTGCCCGAGGGGCGGCTGAGCACCGGGGTGCATGCCTTCCTGGCCCCGGAGCTCCAGACGGAGGCCCGGGCCCTGTTCCTGCTGGTGCGCGCCGATGGGGTGGCGGTGCGCAGCCCCTCCCTGCGGCTGGAGGGGCAGGACACCTCCCTTCATCTCGAGGCCCGCCCCCTGGAGCTGGGCGAGAACCGGATGACCATGCTCTCGTTCGTGGCGGAGACCGCCATGGAGGGGGGGAAAGTCTCGGCCGCCCTGGCCGCCCGGGATCCGGTCTTCGACAGCGAGATCGAGCGGCTGGAGAAGGAACTGCTCGCCAGTCAGACCTCCCTGCGCCAGTCGCGGGCCGAACTGGAGCCGGCGAACGAGGAACTGGAGGCCTCTTCCGAGGAACTGCAGGCCTCCTCGGAGGAGCTGCAGTCGTCGAACGAGGAGCTGGAATCCTCCAACGAGGAGCTGCAGGCCACCAACGAGGAACTCGGCACGCTCAACGAGCAGCTGCGGGCCCGCAGCGATGAGCTGCAGTTGCTGAGCAACGACCTGGAGAACATCCAGACCTCCCTCAACCAGGGGATGGTGATCGTGGATCGCCAGCTGCGGGTGACCCGCTACTCCCCCCTGGCGGTGCGGGTGTTCGCCCTGATGGAGGACGACCTGGGCCAGCCCCTGCTGACGGTGCCCACCACCGTGCCACTTCCGGGGCTGCGGGAGGCGCTGGAGTCGGTGGTGGCCGGCGAGAGCCGCCGCACCCTGGAGGCCGGCAGCGAGGAGGTGGCCTATCTGGTGCAGATGATGCCCTACCTGGAGCGCGACGGCCGCCGCCGCGGCGCGATCATCACCCTCACCGACGTGTCGGAGATGGTGGGCCTGCGGCGGGCGGCGGAGGCGGCTCTCAACGAGTTCACGCGCCTCACCGATGCTCTGCAGGAGGCGGTGTGGAAGCGCGATCCCGGCATGAAGCGCATTCTCTATGCCAGCCGCCGCTTCCAGGCGCTCACCGGCTGGACGCCGGCCGAGTTGTGCGACAGCCCCGCCCTGCTGGATGGCGCGATCGACGAGGCCGACCGGGAGAGGGTGCGCGCCAGCCGCGACGTGACGCGGGAGGGATGGTCGCTGCGCTACCGCCTCACCACCCGCGACGGCCGCAGAATCTGGGTGGAGGAGTCGGCGAAGGTGATGCACGACGACAGCGACTGCTTCGTGGTGGGCACCCTCTGTGATGTCACCCGCAGCCACGACGAGCAGGAGCACGCCGACCAGGTGTCGGCCACCTTCAAGGCGGTTTACAACTGCCGCAGCTTCGGGGTGGCCGTGCTCGATCCCCGGCTGCGGCTGCTGATGGCCAACGACCATCTGGCCGAGCTCACCGGCCGCTCCGCCGCCGCGATGGCGGGCCTGGCTCTGGTGGAGGTGTGTCCACAGATCGTGGAGCAGGCGGAGGCCCTTGTGCAGGCTGCCGAGCAGGGCGAGAGCCCGGAGTCCCTGCTGCGGCGGATGCCGCTTGTGGGGGCCGACCGCTCCAGCCGCGAAGCAGAAATGGAACTGGTGGCGCTGCCCCGGGTGATCGGTGAGGCGGCGGGGTTGCTGGTGGTGCGGCCGGTGGCCTAGGTGCCGCCGCTGCGCATCTCGCGCACCGACTGGCGAAGGCGGCCGATGTTGAGCACGATCTGCTCACTGCCGATCAGGCTCCCGGGGGCGTCCTCCCAGCTGGCGGAGAGAACGCCGTAGCTCAGGCCCAGCAGGCCGAGCAGAAAGCAGGCACCGGAGGCCATCAGGGTGACCACTGGGGGGATGTCGAGCACACCCCGACTCACCAGCAGGTAGCTGCCGATGAACACGCCCATGCCCATTACGCTGGGGATGCCGGTGGCGATGGCAATCCGGCGAGCCATGCGCCCGGCCACGGCGTCCGGGATCACGCGGGCCCGCGGTTTGGCACCCCCGGCCCGGGCCGGGGGTGCCGGCGGCGGGGTCCCGAACGCCTTCGGCTTGCGCGAACGAGCCATGATTCCGGGCTCAGCCGCGGATGCCGAGCTTCTCGATCAGGGCGGCGTAGCGCTCCTGGCTCTGGGCACGCAGGTAGCCGAGCAGGCGCTTGCGGCGGCCGATCATCTTCAGCAGCCCCTGGCGGGAGGAGAAGTCGTGGATGTTCTTCTGCAGATGGCCGCTCAGCTGGTTGATGCGCTCGCTCAGCATCGCCACCTGAACCTCCACCGAACCGGTGTCGGTGCCGTGGGTCTGGTGGGAGTTGATCAGTTCCTGCTTCTTGGTGGTGGTGAGCGACATGAACGGCCCCTTGGCCCTAGCGGTCAAACGGAGAGCCTAACGCGCGGGGTTCCCGGCCCTCAGGCGGCGGAGCGCGCGAGCCAGCGCAGGCCGTCGCGGATCCAGTCGTCGACGGGGGCATCGGCCGCCAGGCCGGCGGCGGCCACGGCCCGCAGGGCGCGGTGCACCTCCAGGGTTTCGTAGCCCAGGGCCTCCAGGGTGGCCTGCACCTCCGCCCGGCTGGCGTCGCTGGGGCCCTCGCCGCCGGCGCCGCCGCTCTCGAGGGCGATCACCTCGGCGCTGATGCCCGCCGCGCCGGCGTAGCGACCCTGCAGCTTCGTGCGCAGGTCCACCGACAGCCGCTCGGCGGTGCGCTTGCCCACCCCTGGTGCCTGGGCCAGCCGCCGCAGGTCGGCCTGCACGATCGCCCGCACCAGCTCGCCCGTTTCCATTTCCCCCAGCAGGCCGAGGGCCATCTGCGGCCCCACGCCGCTGACGCCCACCAGTTCACGGAAGAGCTCGCGCTCCTCGCGCCGGGGGAAGCCGAACAGGGTCCAGGCGTCCTCGCGCACGCTGTGGTGAATGTGCAGGCCCAGCTCGCCGCCGACTGGCGGCAGGGCCTCCCACTGGCGCCGGCCGAGCTGCACTTCGTAACCCACCCCGCTGCAGATCAGCAGCACACCGCAGCGGGGTGCCGTTTGCCACGGTTCGGCGACCGTACCTTGCAGCCAGCCGATCATGGAGACACGCGCACCGTGCCCCATGCTGCCTGCCTTGCCAACCCCCGCTCCGCTGCGGCGGCCGCTCGCCGCCCTGGCGCTGGCGCTGGTGCTGCTGCTGGCCGCCGGCCTGGGGGGCTGCGGCCTGCTGCGCGGTCAGCCGCCCCACGGGGTGCTGCTGGATGCCCTGGCCCTGCAGATCCAGCTCACCCAGGGGGCGATCGCCCGGGCGCTGGAGTTGGAGGCGGTGGGGTTGCCCCAGGTGAGCCGGGTGCGGGTGGAGGAGCAGGAGCCGGCGCGGATCGGTGCGGCCCGGGGCCTGCATCTGCGGGGCCGCTTCGACTGGCGGCTGGCGGGGGACCCGATCCGGGTGGACAGCCCGTTCGAGCTGTGGCTGGAGCAGGGGGAGCGGGGCGAGAGCTGGCGGTTGGCGTTGCCCAGTGGCCCTTCGGCGGGGGCGGAGCAGACCTGGACCACCCATCCGCTGCCGCTGCCGGGGGAGAGCAAGCGGACCTGAATCTCATAAGACGGTAAAACTATTGACTCTAGACTTGCCTCGTGTCCGGATCCCCGCAGCCATGCCCCGTCGTTGTCTGATAGCGGAGGATCAAGCGATGTTCGCCCAGCTGGTGGCGGGCCTGCTGCGCAGCTCCTTCGATCTGGAGGTCCTGGCGATCAGCCCCACCGTGGCCGACGCTCTGGCGGCGATCGATCAGCACCATCCCCGATTGCTGATCCTCGATCTGGATCTGCCCGATGGGTCCGGCCTGGTGGTGGCGGAGCACCTGCTGGCGGTGGTGCCGGAGGCCAGGGTGCTGGTTCTCTCCTCCCACGCCAACCAGTTCCTCTGCCCCGATGCCCTGCAGCCGGCCGTGCTCGCCGTGCTGGACAAGACCCAGGCCTGCGATCAGCTCGTGGCCCAGGTGGCTGGCTACGTCCACGACGCGCTCGGTGCCGATCAGCATTCACCGTTCAACCCGCAGCGGCTGGAGAGCCTCACGCCCCGGGAGCGGGTGGTGCTGAACCTCCTGGGCCAGGGCGAGGCCAGCAAGGCCATCGCCCGCAGCCTCGGACTCTCGCTGGGCACGGTGGACACCCACCGCCGCAACATCGCCGCCAAGCTCGGCGTGAGCGGTGCCGAGCTCATCCGCCTGGCCGTGCTCCAGAACTTCGTCGCCTTTCCTCCCGCTCCACCGCTCGAGCCTGAGATGCCTCCCGCCTAGGCCGTCGGCAGCCGATCGAGGGGAAGGCGGATGCGCACGGCGGCTCCCCCCAGGGGGGAGCGCCCCAGCTCCAGGCGGCCGCCGTGGTTGCTGCAGATCTGCTCCACCAGATAGAGCCCCAGGCCGGTGCCCTGGGGCTTGGTGGTGCGCAGGGGCTGCTGCTCGAGGGTCAGCTTGCTGAAGCCCGGGCCGCTGTCCTCCACCGCCAGCTCCACCTCCTGCTCCTGCCGCTGCAGGCTCAGCCGCAGCCGGGCCCCGGGGGCGGGCGGATCGCCCAGGGCGTCGAAGGCGTTCTCGATCAGGTTGTTGAGGGCGATCTGCAGCTGGCCGCCGGCGCCGCGGATCGGCCATGGTTGCTCCAGGCCGGCCGTTTCCGGGTCGATGCCCAGGCGCTGCAGCTGGGGGCGTTGGTAGAGCAGGCTGCTGCGCACCACGGTGCCCAGATCCAGCGGCTCAGGTTCGGTGGGCACGCTGCGCAGCAGGGCGTTCATCCGTTCGATCGTGCTCACCACGGTGCGGGCCTCCTGCTGGATCAGGCCCACCAGCTCGCTCAGGGGCTTCGGCGCCCCATCCGCGATCTCGATCTGCCGCTGGGCCTGTTCGCTGTGCAGCAGCAGCAGGCTCAGGGGCTTCTTGATCTCGTGGGCGATCGACGCGGCCGAGAGGCTGGTGCGCAGCTTCTGTTTGAGCTCCTCCCCCTTGCGCACCAGAGCCTCCTGGGCTGCCACCTGCTCGTCGATCAAGCGGCAGGAGAGCACCATGCCACTGATGGCGCCCTGGAAATCGCGGTAGGGGGTGACGTAGCTCTCCAGCCAGTGCAGGGACCCGTCGCGGGCGCGGATGCGATCGCGGCAGATCAGCGACTCGCCGGCCAGCAGCCGTGGGCGCGAGTCCTGGTAGCCGGGACAGCCGCCGCCGTGGTCGAGGAACTCGCTGCCGCGCCGGCCGAGCCACTCCTGGGGCTGCCAGCCGAGCAGGGAGGGCAGGGAGGGGGAGACCCAGAGCACGATGCCATCGAGATCGAGGCGCACCACCAGTTCGCCGCTGTTGCAGGTGAGCAGATCGAGGATCTCGTTCTGCTTCCCGCTCGCTCACGTCGCGCCAGGCCACCACAAGGCCGTCGCCCAGCTTCACGGCGCGCACGTCGTAGGTGGCGAGGGGACGCCCTTCGCCCTCGCAGGCCACGATGTTGTCGATCACCAGGGGTTCGCCACTCTCGAGCGTGTGCACGTAGCGGCGGAATAGTTCCGGATCGCGCAGGGCCGGCACCAGCGGCAGCACCCTGGCCCCCAGCAGCTTCTCCAGCGGCACGCCCACGGCCTGGCAGGCCATCGCGTTGGCATCCACATAGCGGAAGTCCACCACGGTTCCCTCGTGGTCGTGCACCGCTTCGATCAACGCGTGGGGGTCGAGCAGGGAATCGAGGGTGGCCTGCAGCCGCTGGCGCTCCACTTCCGCCTGCTGGCGGGTGCGCACCAGTTCATCCACATCCCGCAGGCCCGACACATAGCCCGTGATCTCGCCGCTTGGCCCCCGCACCGGCGCCGCCTTCACCACCATCCAGCGGTAGCCGCCGAAGGCGGTCTTCATGCGCAGGAGGCAGTCGTCGGGCCACTGGCCGCTGGCCAGCAGGGCGGCGGTCAGCTCCGCCACCCGGGGGAGGTCGTCGGGATGGACCCGTTGATCGAGGGTCACGCCCTGCTCGGCCTCTGCAGGCCAGCCCAGGCAGTTGCGGCCCTCGCTGTTGGAACTGATCCACACCGCCTTGAGGTTGGGGTCGAGCATCACCACCAGGTCGCAGCCGAACTCGGCGAGCAGGCGGAAGCGTTCGCGCTCGTCGGCGAGCTGCTGCCGGCTGTGCACCATGGCGGTGATGTCCACCACCTGGAACAGGGCCGCCCGGATCGGGCCCCCCGTCTCGCGCACGGCGGACACGGTGAGGTCGCCCCAGACCACACGGCCATCGACGTGGAAATAGCGCTTGGTGAGGCGGTAGTGGTCGCACTGGCCCTCCAGCAACCGCTGGTGGGTGGCCAGGGATGTGGCGAGATCGTCGGGATGGGTGAGGCTCTGCCAACTGGTGATCAGCAGTTGCTCGCGATCGCGCCCCAGCAGGTTCACCAGCGCATCGTTCACCACCAGGTAGCGGCCCTCCGGGTCGGTGAGCCCCATGGCGATGGGGGAGTGCTCGGCCGCCAGGTGGAAGAGTGTGTGCTCGTCGGGATGGGCAGCCTTCATCGGCCGTTACGGGTTGCCCAGCCAGTGGTGTCTTGATGCTGATTCTGCATAAGCCGGCGCGGCACTCAGGCCTGCAGCCGTTGGTGCAGCGGTTGCAGCGGATGCAGGGGCTGGGACTGGGGAGCCTGATCCTCGGCGAGGGCGGATTCCAGCAGGTAGGCGGCGAGATTGCTCAGGGAGCGGCCCTGCTGGTCACTGATTTCGAGCAGCCTCTGGTGGGTGCAGTGGGGGATGGTGATGCTGACGCGCTTCGGGCTACGGAATGCGTGGGCAGTCATGGGGGATGAATCCCTGGGAAACGGAAAGGTGACCGGTATCCGGTGCCTTTAATCCTCTCCTCATGGTCCCGATGGGGAAATACCCAATTCACGGGAGGCTCAGCCGCCGCGGCATAGCGCGGCCGCGGTCAGAATGAGCGCACCGCCCAGCAGGGTGGGGGCCGCCAGGCTCTCGCCGAACAGGCTCCAGCCCCACAGCGCAGCGAAGCCCACCTGGGCATAGCCGATTGCCGTGGCCCGCCCTGCGGGAAGGCGGGTGAGGCCGTGGGTTAGCCCCAGCTGTCCCAGCTGGGTGAACAGACCCACCCCCAGCAGCCAGAGGGCCTCGCCGGCCGTGGGCAGCACCGGCTCCAGCAGCACGAACGGCAGGCTCAGGGGCAGGGCCATCAGCGGGAACCAGAGCACGATCACCAGCGGGTGCTCGCTCCGCCCCAGCTGTCGCACGCTCACGTAGGCCACGGCCGTGAGCAGCGCGCCGCCCAGGGCCAGCAGCACCCCCGGGGCCGGGGCGCCGTCCCCCGGCTGCAGCACCAGCACCACCCCCAGCCAGCCCAGGGCCAGGGCCAGCGCCACCCGCCGGCCGATCGGCTCCCCCAGCCAGCGCCAGGCCAGTAGCGCCGTGAGCGTGGGATAGAGGTATTGCAGCAGGGTGGCGGTGGCCAGCGGCAGCACCGCCAGGGCGGCGTACACGCAGAACAGCGCCAGGCTGCCCGTGATCCCCCGCAGGGCCAGCAGGCCGCGTCGCTGCCCCCAGGGGCTCACGCCGGCGGCCTGCAGCATCCAGCCGCTCATCGCCACGTTCAGCAGGGCGCGGGTCAGCACGATCTCCGCCACCGGGATCCGGCCCACCACGTGCTTCACGCACACCGCCATCAGGCTGAAGGCCAGGGCGCCGAGCAGCAGGGCCAGCACGGCGCTGCGCTCCTCGGCGGCCGTGGGGATGCCCGATGCGGCGGCGGGGCTGGAGCTCACGGGCCGGTTCACGGGCGCGCTCACCCTGGCAGGCGGCGGATCCGGCCGCTCCCCTCCTCCAGCCCTGGTGCCATGCACCACAATGGGGGCCGATGGGGCCCCACTGCTGGTGTGCCCAGCCCCCTCCCTCTCCCGGCCTTCCCTCCCCTGCCTCCCCCGCCTGTATTGAGCACGCCCCGCCTCCACCCCCGCACGATCGAGGCCGTCAAGGAGCGGGCCGACATCGTGGAGGTGGTGGGCGAGCACGTGGTGCTCAAGAAGAAGGGCCGCGAGTTCGTGGGCCTCTGCCCCTTCCACGACGACAAGTCGCCGTCGATGACGGTGTCGCCGGCCAAGCAGTTCTATTACTGCTTCTCCTGCGGCGCTGGCGGTAACGCGATCAAGTTCCTGATGGAACACCAGCGGGCCAGCTTCAGCGACGTGGTGCTGGAACTGGCCCGCCGTTACCAGCTGCCCGTCGAAACCCTCGATGCTCCCCAACAGGAGCGGCTGCGTCAGCAGCTCGGCCGCCGTGAGCGGTTGCACCGCGTGCTGGCCCTGGCGGCCGGCTGGTTCCAGTCCCAGCTGCGCAGCCCGGAGGGATCCGAGGCCCTGGCCTACCTGCGCACATCGCGAAGGCTGAGCGAGAGCACGATCGACACCTTCGCCCTCGGCTACGCCCCCGACCGCTGGGATGGCCTGCTTTCCCATCTGCAGCAGGTGGAGGGCTTCCCGGCGGAGCTGCTGGAGGCGGCTGGGCTCGTGGTGCCGCGCAAGGGTGGTTCGGGCTATTACGACCGCTTCCGCCATCGGCTGATGGTGCCGATCCGCGACCGCCAGGGCCGGGTGATCGGCTTCGGCGGTCGCAGCCTCGACGGCGCTGAGCCCAAGTACCTCAACTCACCGGAAACGGAGGTGTTCGAGAAGGGCCGCCACCTGTTCGGCCTCGATCGCGCTGCCGACTCCATCCGCCGCGAGGACCGTGCGGTGGTGGTGGAGGGTTATTTCGACGTGATCGCCCTGCACGCGGTCGGCATCACCCATGCCGTGGCGGCGCTGGGCACGGCCCTCAGCCGCGCCCAGATCACCCAGCTGTGCCGCTGCTGCGAAGGCAAGCGCCTCGTGCTCAACTTCGACACCGATGCCGCCGGTGTACGGGCAGCCCAGCGTGCGATCGGCGAGGTGGAGCAGCTGGCCCTGCAAGGCCAGCTGGAGCTGCGGGTGTTGCAGCTGCCCACCGGCAAGGATCCCGATGAATTCCTCAAGGAACACGGCAGCGGCGAGTACCGCGCCCTGCTCGATGGTGCTCCCCTGTGGCTCGACTGGCAGATCGAGCAGGTGCTCGAAGGCCGCGACCTGGCTCGCGCTGACCAGTTCCAGCAGGCTGTCAGCGGGCTGGTCGCCCTGCTGGGCAAGCTGCCTCAGAGCGCCGTGCGCAGCCATTATCTGCAGCGGGTGGCCGAGCGCCTCTCCGGCGGCCAGGCCCGTCTGGCTCTGCAGCTCGAGGACGACCTGCGCCAGCAGGTAAAAGGCCAGCGCTGGCATGGCCGCTCCACCAAGTGGGAGCAGCCTGGCGATGCGGGCCTCAGGGAGCGGGCCGAGGCCGATCTGCTGCGCCTCTACCTCCACTGCCCCGAGCACCGGGGCGCCGTGCGCCAGGAGCTGCGCACCCGGGAGCTGGAGGACTTCGCCCTCCAGCACCACCGCCTGCTCTGGGCGATCATCAGCGAGCTGGAGGAGGACAACCTCGGTGGGGGCCGGTTGGAGGCCATCAGCCGCGGCGCCGATCCCGGCCACGAGCTGGCGGCCCTCGATCTGCCCCGGCTGCTCAGCGACCGGCTGCTGCTGGAGCGCGCCGACCTCCACCAGCGGCTCACCCCTCTGCTCCATCCCAGTGAGGTGCAGCTCCTGGCCCTCGGCCAACCCCTGCTGCAGCTGCGGGGGGCTGCCGCCGTGCTCGAGCGCCAGCGCACCCTGCGCCGCTGCCGCCACCTGCTCGATGCCTGGAGCGCCCAGCGGCTCGACACCTTGGAAACCTGCATCGCCCGGTTGCTGGGCGAGGAGGCCGATCCCTCCAGCTGCGATCCCTCTCCCGGCGATGCCCGGGCCGCCGTCGTGCTGGCAACGGCCGGGCTGGCGATGGAGGCCCGGGTCGATGCCCTGTTCGCGGAGCTCAACGGAGACGCTCTGCGCTTCCAGGAGGCCTACTACAGCGAACGCCGTTACCTGGGGGAGCTCGATCGGCTGCGCTGCACTGCCATCGATGAGCTGATCCCTCCCACGGCCGCCTGACACGCGATCCCCAGGGTTCCCCCCGCTTTCTGGCTCGGGACTGCCTAGGGTCGTGAAAATGCACGGGGGATGCGTTGGCCCACGACCCCGAATCTCCCGCCCCGGCCGCGGAGCCCGCGGCCGCGCCTGCGGCCTATCCCATCCCCGTCGACGAGGACCAGCGCCTGCGCGAGCTTGAGCGGCTGGGCGTGGCGGGGATGGAGGGCGACGAGCACTTCGAGCGCATCCTCGATCTGGCCAGCTCGATCTTCGGCACCCCGATCGTGCTGATCTCCCTGGTGGAGCGCGACCGGCAATGGTTCCTGGGCCGCCGGGGGCTGGAGGTGCGCGAGACCCCGCGGGATGTGGCCTTCTGCGCCCACGCCATCGCCGGCGAGGGGGTGATGGTGGTGCCCGATGCCCTCGACGACCACCGCTTCCGCGACAACCCCCTGGTTCAGGGCGACCCCCACATCCGCTTCTATGCCGGCGCTCCTCTGGTGAGTCCGGCCGGCCACAACCTGGGCACCCTGTGCGTGATCGACCGGGATCCGCGCCGCCTGGAGCCCGTGGAGCAGCGACAGCTGCAGTGGCTGGCGGATCTGGTGATGCGGGAGCTGGAACTGCGCCGTCTGTCGCACCTCGATCCGGTGACCGGCCTCTCGAGCCGCCGCACCTTTTTGCAGATCGGCGACCGGGAGTTCACCACCGCCCGCCGGGACGGCCGCTCCCTTGCCCTGTTCTGCTTCGATCTCGATCAGTTCCGCCGCATCAACGACCGCTGGGGCCACCACGTGGGCGACGAGCTGCTGGTGCACCTGCGCCAGCTGCTCGATCGCCTCCGCCGCGAGCAGGACTTCGCCGGCCGGCTCGGCGATGGCGAGTTCGCCCTGCTGCTGCCGGGCATCGACGACGAGCGGGCCCTGGCGCTGGCGGAGCGGCTCCGGCGGGAGGTGGGGGTGCTGCCCGGTCCCCATCGCCATTCCGATGTCACGTTGCACATCAGCGGCGGCCTCACCAGCCTGGGTCCGTCGGATCGCAGCTTCTCCGATCTGCTGCGCCGCGCCGACCGTGCTCTGCAGCTGGCCAAGGCCAACGGCCGCGACCAGATTGCCTGCCTGTTCGACGGCCGCTGAGGCGACCCGACGGCCGTCGCCGCGGCCCCTTCCCCCGTTCCCTCCATGACCTTCTACGAAGCCCTCTGGCACGGCGAGAGCATCGGCGACGGTGGCGACGCCGATGAGGCGCTCACCGCCTACCGCGCGGTGCGTCCGGAGGACGGCGACTGGCCGGCCGCCTGCGGCGCGACGGGCGCCGATCCCCACCTGCTGCGCTACGCCTCCTTCGACGCCTACCTTGACAACGCCGATGCGCTGGAGACGATCCCGGTGTCGGCGGCGATGATCATCGCGGCTCTGGCCGCCGCCTAGTCAGGCCCGCTTGGGTCAGGCGAGCACGATCGGGATGTCCTCGATCCGGGTGGTGGCCGCCCGGGAGAGGCGGGAGCGGCGCATCGTCCAGCCCGGCCGCAGGCCGCAGGCGGCCCACTGCACCGTGTCGCGGCCGAAGCGATGGTTGAGGGCGTCGACGGCGGCCATCAGCCGCTCGCGCCGCTGCTGCTGCGCCTCCGGCAGCGGCACCAGCAGATGGTGCTGCAGCATCCCCTCCGGCTGCAGGTTCTGCAGCAGCACCCCGGCCTTCTGCAGCGGCTTAGGGGGGAGGAACAGCCGCTCAACCAGCGGCAGGGCGGCGCCCAGCAGCACGGCGGTGTCGCTGCTGGCCACGGGTAAGGCCACCGTGGCGGCATTGGCATAGAAGCGGGTGCCGTTGAAGGGGCTGCTGCGCACGAACACCGTGATTGCTCCGGCGCGCTGCCGCTGCCGCCGCAGCTTCTCGGCGGCGCGGCTGAGGTAGGTGGCCACCGCCTCGCGCAGGGCCTCCCGGCTGGTGACAGGCTCGCCGAAGCTGCGGCTCACACAGGTTTCGCGCTTGGCCGGCGGCTGCTGCACCCTCGCCAGCACGGCATGGCCCCGCAGTTCCTGCTGGAGCCGCAGCCCCACCACGCCGCAGCGCACCCGCAGTTCCCCCGCCGGCCGGTCGCGCAGCTGGCGGGCGTTGCCGATGCCCCGCAGGCGGCACCAGCGCGACAAACGCCGACCGATCCCCCAGATGTCTTCCACGGCGATGCCCTCCAGCCAGGGATCGGGATCCGCCACGGCGCCGAGGTCGAACACACCGCCGTGGCCCGGATCGCGTTTGGCGATGCGATTGGCGATCTTGGCCAGCACCTTGCTGGGAGCGATGCCCACCGCCACCGGCAGGCCCAGCTGCCGGCGCACCTCCTCCCGCAGCTCCGTGCCCCAGCTGCGCAGGCAGCTGTTCCGAGGGCGGGAGAGGCGGCCGAAGGCCTCGTCGATCGAGTACACCTCCAGCTCCTCCACCCAGGGTTCGATCACGGCCATCAACCGCTGGCTCATGTCGGCGTAGAGGCCGTAGTTGGAGCTGCGCACGATCACCCCGTGGCGCTCCAGCTGATGGCGCACCTGGAAGAAGGGGCTGCCCATCGGCAGGCCCAGGGCGCGGGCCTCGGCGCTGCGCGACACGATGCAGCCATCGTTGTTGGAGAGCACCACCAGCGGCCGGCCGCGTACGGCTGGATCGACCACGGCCTCGCAGGAGGCGTAGAAGTTGTTGCCATCGATCAGCACCAGCGCCGTGCTCATCGCCGGCCCGGCAGGTTCCTGCCCGGCAGGGTCCCGCCCGGCAGGGTGCGGATGGCGTGCAGGGCCACGCCCCACGCCAGCCCGTCGCCGAGGGGCAGGGGCGGCCAGGCCGGATGGGCCGCCTCCAGCATCCAGCCCTGGGGGCGGCGCATCAGCCGCTTGAGGGTGAAGCCGCCCTCGAGGCGGGCCACCACGATCCGGCCGTGGCGGGGTTCGAGTGAGCGATCGACCACGAGCAGATCGCCGTGGTGAATGCCGGCGCCGACCATCGAGTCGCCCCAGACCCGCAGCAGCACGGTGTGGGCGGGCCGTGACACAAGGGCGGCATGGAGATTCAGTCCGCAGGGGTCCACGGTCCAATGACGGCTCCCTGCCAGAATAGTACAGACGTATTGATGCGCGGGGGTCGGGTGGGATCAGGATTCGGGGGTGGTGCGGATCGGAGGCCGCCGTGCGGCTGTTGTTGGTCGAAGACGATGCCCCCCTGTGCCAGGCCCTCGGCCGACTGCTGCGCCAGTGGGGCTATGCCGTCGAGCTCGCCGCCGACGGCCCCGCAGCCCTCAAGCTGTGCGAGCGGGACCCCTTCGATCTGGTGATCCTCGATCTGGGCCTGCCCGGCTTCGATGGCCTGGAAGTATGCCGCAGGCTGCGCAGCGCCCGCGGACCCCAGCCGCTGATCCTGATGCTCACCGCCTGGGACTCCAGCGCCGACAAGGTGACGGGTCTGGACGTGGGGGCCGACGACTATGTGGTGAAGCCCTTCGACCCCGGCGTGCTGCGCGCTCGGGTGCGGGCGCTGCTGCGCCGCTCCAGTCGTCCCCTGACCACGGCGCTCAGCTGGGGCAGCGTGAGGCTGACTCCCGGAGACACCCGCCTTAACCTGGGCGAACGAGAGCTTGAGCTCACCCGCAAGGAGGCGCTGCTGCTGGAAACGCTGCTGCGCGCTGCCGGCAGGAGCTGCAGCAAGACCGAGCTGCTTGAGGCCAGTGCTGCCGGCACCCGCGAGGTAGGAGAGGAGACGATCAAAGCGCACATGCGCAACCTGCGCGCCAAGCTCGCTGCCTCCGGCGCACCCCCCGATCTGATCGAGACCGTGTACGGCATTGGCTATCGCCTCAATCCCGCCCACAGCACCTGATCCCCTGGGTCTGCGGCCCCGGCTGCTGGCCCGGGGCGGCGGCTTCGCCCTGCTGCTGCTGCTGACCTTCGCCGGGGCCATGTACTGGGGGATCGCCGCCGATCGGGAGGAGGATCTGCACCATCGGGTGGAGCAGCTCGCGGCTGCGGCCAGCGGCCAGCTGCCGCTGCTGGTGCACGAGTTTCACGAGGAGAGCAACGCCAATAAGTTCCGGGGCGATGGCGTGGTGGTGGAGGTGGCGGGCTCCCGTCACCAGCGGGTGCGCTGGTTCGACGAGCAGGGCCGATTGGTGCGCCAGCAGGGCGATCTGCGGCTGCCATCGCCGCCACCGCCGGAACTCCGCCAGCGGCTGCAGTGGCGGCGCTGGCCCGGAGGGCTGCGGCTGTGGCAGCCGGTGCGCACGCGCTCCCTCACCGCCGGCGGGCCGCTGCGCCACAGCGGCTACGTGGAGGTGGGCATCTCCGATCTCGAACTGGAGTGCGAGCTGGCCCGCATGCGGCGTGGGTTGCTGCTGGGCACGATCTGTGCGGCCCTGGTGGCGCTGGCGCTGGGGCGGCGTCTCCTGAAAAGCGCCCTGGCGCCCCTGCAGGCCCAGGTGGCGGCGCTGCAGCGGTTCACGGCCGATGCCTCCCATGAACTGCGCCATCCGCTCACCATGGTGCGCACTCTGGTGGCCACCACCCTGCCGGAGTCCGAGAGTGGGGAGGTTCTGGCCCGCATCGATGTGGTGGCGGCCCGCATGGGACGCCTGCTCGACGACCTGCTGCTGCTGGCGCGCCACGAGCAGGGCGTGGGCGAGGGGCGTGTACTGCGCCGCCGCTGGCGCCGCTTCGATCTGCTCGACCTGCTCGACGACCTGCGCAGCCTCCATGCCGCCGCCGCCGCGGAGCGCCAGTTGCAGCTTGTGCTGGAGGCGCCGAGCCTGCAGGCGGTGCCGGTGGAGGGGCAGCCGGATCACCTGGAGCGGTTGTTCACCAACCTGCTGAGCAATGCCCTGCGCCACAGTCCCGCCGGCGGGGTGGTTCGACTGGCGGTCAACCTGCAGGGCACATGGGTGAAGGTGGAGGTGGTGGATCAGGGTTCTGGCATTCCCGCCGGTCTGCAGGAGAAGGTGTTCGAGCGCTTCTGGCAGGGGGGCGGAGTGTCGCGGGAGGGCAGCGCCGGCCTGGGGCTGGCGATCGCCCGGGCCATTGCCCGCGCCCATGGCGGCGAGCTGCGGGTAGCCGACGGGCGGCCGGGCCGCTGCAGCCTGGAGGTGCGGCTGCCGCTGGAGGGGGAGAAGCGGAGCGGTTGACCTGCCCTTGAACGTGCGTCTCAACGCTGGTCTCGGAGCCCTCTCAGACCTGCAGGCGGCGGTGGGGCCGGTGCAACGGCGTGCCGAGGTGCCTCGATGGGCAACCAGCCTCAGCTCTCCTCGTCATCTTCCAGCAGCAGCTGGGTGAAGGCGGTGTACAGCTCGTCACGCAGGCGAGCCTCGGGATCGCTCTCGCTGCCCCCGCGGCTGTTGCGTTGACGCTTGACGGGGTTGGCGCCGGGGGCAGGCGCGCTGGCGCGGGCCGGGCGGGCCTGCTGCTCCAGTCCCTTGAGGCGATCCATCAGGTGTGCGGGCACGGTGCCGTCGCGGCTGACATCCATCAGTTCGTGGAACAGCCGCCCGGGGTCCTGCTCGGTTTCCACCCGATGACGCCGGTCGACTGCGCGCGGGGGTGGCGCCGATTCAGCGGGCGTGGGCACGGGCAGCTTGCTCGGCAGGGTGCGGCCGAGGGCTTCCAGTCGTTCGCGGCTGCGGGCGTCGAAGCTCATGGGCGGCTCAGGGTTCCGTCACAGGCGAGGGTCTCACGGGTGCTGCGGCCCGTGGCGGGATTGGTGCCGCTGGCCAGGGCGCAGAGCCGCTTGTGGGCATCGCCCCGCAGGGGCACGTTGCTGAAGTCGGCTCCCTCGATCCGCAGCTCGCCCTCGAAACGTGTGTTGAAGGCGAAGGCATCTTCCAGCCGGGCGTCGCGCAGGTCGGTGCCATCGAAGACAGCGCCGTCGAGGGTGGCTTCCCGCAGGTCAGCGCCATGGAGGTCGGCGTCCTGAAGTTTCGCGCCGAACAGGCTGGCGCCGCGTAGATCGGCTCCGGAGAGATCGGCGTCGCGCAGGTTGGTGAGGTTGAAGGTCACGCCGCGCAGGTCGGCGCCGTGGAAGTCGGCGCCGATCAGCACCTGTTTGGCGTAGTCCATGGCTGCCCCGGCCGGCTCCGGCAACGCCAGGGGCAGGCCGAGCACCGCCAGCAGGAGCATCAGGGCGGTCCCCAGACGGGCCCACGGGTGGGCCAACAGGCGGGCAAGGATGGAGCGGCGGGGACGGTGCATCGGCAACGCAGCACGGGGCCCCAACCTAGGAACGGGGTTGGGGTCACGGTTTCAGCCACCTAGCCTTAAGGCACGCGTCCCGGCGGAGGGCTCCCTTGTCCACGCCCTTACCCTCCGCCGAGGCCGCTGAATTGCCTTCGGGCCCATGGCTGAGCCTGCTGGAGCAACAGCGTCGCCCTGCCGCGCTGGCCGACCGGCAGGGGGTCCTCCTGGTGGTGACGGAGGCCTTGGCTCGCCGCCTCGGACACTCTCCGGCTCAGCTGCGGGGGCTGGCGATCGCCGAGCTGATCACGGGGGCTCGGCGGCAGGAGCAGCTGGGGCGGCTGAAGGAGTTCCTGCAGGGCCAGCTCCAGGAACTGAAGCTGCCGATCGATAACGACGCGCCGCCCCTGCGGCTGGCCTGGCTCCAGGAGGTCGATGGCGCCGCAGCCTCCTGGCTGCTGCTGGAGTTGCCCGAGCGCCGTCTTGAGCGTCGGGCCCTCGAGGAGCTGTTCCGCGAGCATGGCGGTGCCGTGGCCCTGCTGCATCTGCAGTTGCAGCAGCTGGATCTTGTGCAGGGCAAGCTCGGCCTGGAGGCCGGGGAGGCCCTGCTGGAGGTACTGGCCCATCGCCTGGCCGGTTGCCTTCCCCCCTCCGCCCTGTTCTGCCGGGAGGGCGGCGATCGTTTCCTGGCGCTCCTTCCAGGCACCTGGAGTTCGGAGGCGGTGCGCCAGGCGGTCGACGCCCTGCTCGCCGGCCTGGAGCAACCGCTCACTCTCATGGAGCATGTGCTGGAGCCCGCCTTCCACGTGGGGGTGGCCCGTTCGCCTGCGGATGGCATCGCATTCGGCCCGCTCCACCGCGCCGCCACCCACGCGCTGGAGCTCAGCCACCAGCCCCCGGTGAGCGCCTGCCGCCTGGCGGAACCGTCCGAACGGGGGGTTCAGCTGAGGGAGCGGCTCGCTGGCCCCCTGGCCATCGCCCTGGCGGGGGAGGGGCTGGAGCTGGCCTTTCAGCCGATCCTGGAGCTCGAAACTTCCAGGCTGGTGGGCGCCGAGGTGCTCTGCCGCTGGGACGACCCCGTGCTCGGACGCCAGGTTCCCAGCGATTTCATCAACGTGGCCGTGGCCACCGAGCAGATCTCCGCCTTGGGGCGCTGGGTGGTCGAGGCGGCCCTGGCCACCCTCGCAACCTGGGATCAGGCCGGACACCATCTCGAGCGGATCGGCATCAACATCTCGGCCCTCCAGCTGGAGGATCCCCAGGGCATGCCCTTCCTGCGGCAGGCGGTGGCGCGCCACGGTCTCGCTGCCGATCGGGTGGTGCTGGAGCTGGCGGAGGCCGACGTGCTTGCCCTCAGCGGGCGGGCTGTCGATCACCTCAGGGATCTCCATCGCCAGGGCTTCTGTCTGGCCATGGATGATTTCGGCACCGGCTATTCCGGGCTGAAGCGCCTCAGCCAGCTGCCTTTCGGGCAGGTGAAGGTGGATCGCAGCCTGATCGCCGCCATCGACTACGACCCGATGCAGCAGGCGATGCTGATGGCGCTGGTGACCACCGCCGCCGGCAGCGGCGTCGACCTGGTGGCGGAGGGGATCGAGCGCTCCCGCCAGCGGCAGATGCTGCAGAGCCTGGGCTGTCGGTACGGCCAGGGCTTCCACCTGGCGCCGCCCCTCACCGTGGCGGAGATGGGGACGACCCTGGCCGACCCCGCCGGCCGCTGGTGCGCCCATGCCACGGGTCGCGGCGGGGCGAGGGAAGGCTGAGGCGGGCCTTCGCCTTGCTGCCTTGCCGCGCACGTCCCAGCAGCGCAGCGGCGATTTCGCCGAACAGCGGGCCCTGCGGCTGCTGCAGCAGCGCGGCTGGCGCCTGCTCTCGCGCCAGTGGCGCTGCCGCTGGGGCGAACTCGACCTGGTGATGGCCAAGCCGGGAAGCCTGCTGGTGGGGGAGGTGAAGGGCCGCCGCCAGAGCCGGGGCGGGTGGGGCAGCGATGGCCTCGATCGCCGCAAGGGCCGGCGGATCGCTCGGGCCTGGGCCTGCTGGTGCGCCGCCCATCCCGACTGGGCGGAACGGCCGGTGGAACTGGTGGCGGCCCTGGTGCCCCTGCCGCCGATGGCGGGCCCGGTGCGCTGGATCCGCCTGCTGGTCTGATTTCCGCAGTGATCAGGGTGTCTTGGCGGGGGCCGCGCCGGGCGTCCCTCCGGTCGCCGGAGCCGCCGGGGTGGTCTCGTAGAACACCGTGCAGCGGTAGCGGTCGTTGTTGCCCGACATGCCGATGTCCAGGCAATAGGTGCGGGTCACCGTGGCGCCCCGGGGGACCCCCTGCAGAGCCCGCTGCTGGGCGTCGCCCCGGTCCCAGGTGGATTCGGCGGTGGAACTCCCCGCCCGGGCCGGCCCGGCCGCCAGAGCCAGCGCAAGCAGGGGCAGCAGCAGGGCCGCCCGGGCGCAGCGGCGGAGGGAGGCGAACGGGACGGGCATGACGGCACGACACACAACCGTCTCCATGCTGGCCAGGGCGGCCGCCGGTGCCACGGCCCTGCAATGTGGATTCAGTGGAGGGGCTGGCATGGGGTTCCAGGGTCATCGGGCGCGCAAGCGCTTCGGCCAGCACTGGCTCACCGATGCCACCGTGCTGGATCGGATCGTGGCCGCAGCAGAGCTGGAGGAAGGCGAGCGGGTGCTGGAGGTGGGCCCCGGACGGGGCGCCCTCACGGAGCGGCTGCTGGCCGCACCGATCGCCGCCCTGCGGGCCGTGGAGCTCGATCGCGACCTGGTGGCGGGTCTGCGGGAGCGTTTCGGCGGCGATCCCCGCTTCACCCTGGTGGAGGGGGACGCCCTGGAGGTTCCCCTGATCCCGCAGGATGGCCCCGCCCCCCGCACCGTGGTGGCCAACATCCCGTACAACATCACCGGCCCGCTGCTGGAGCGGCTGGTGGGCCGCCTCGATCGGCCCCACGATCCTCCCTATCGGCGGCTGGTGCTGCTGGTGCAGCAGGAGGTGGGGGAGCGGATCCGGGCCCGGCCGGGCAGCAGCTCCTTCTCGGCCCTGAGCGTGCGCATGCAGCTGCTGGCCCGCTGCACGTCCGTGTGCGCCGTTCCTCCCCGCTGCTTCCAGCCGCCGCCGAAGGTGATGTCGGAGGTGGTGCGCCTCGATCCTCTGTTGCCCGAGGAGCGTCCCGAGCCTGCCCTGTCCCACACGGTGGAGCAGCTGCTGCGCCGCTGCTTCGCCGCCCGCCGCAAGATGCTGCGCAACACCCTCGCGGGCCTGCTGCCCACCGCTGAGCTCCTGCAGCTGGCGGCCGCCGCCGGGGTGCAGCTGGAGCAGCGGCCCCAGGAGCTGGCACCGGAGCGGTGGCTGGCGCTGGCAGCCGGCTTGAATCGGGCCACCCCTTCCGCCGCTGCCTCGGCGGAGGCCACCGCCGCCCCCCATGCCTGACCTGCGCGGCACCGCCCCCGCCAAGATCAACCTCCACCTTGAGGTGCTGGGCCTGCGCCCCGACGGCTTCCACGAGCTGGCGATGGTGATGCAGACCCTCGATCTGGCCGACACCCTCGTGATGGCGCCCACCGCCGACGGCGCCATCAGCCTGCGCACCGACGCCGAGGGCCTCCCCTCCGGCACCGACAACCTGATCGTGCGGGCGGCGGAGCAGCTGCGGCTGCGCGTCGGCCTGCCGGAGCTCGGCGCGGCGATCCGGCTGGAGAAGCGCATTCCCATCGGCGCCGGCCTGGCCGGCGGCTCCAGCGATGCCGCCGCCGCCCTGGTGGGCCTCAACGAGCTCTGGGGCTGCGGCCTGGAG
>JBKDPV010000080.1:0-25364 GCA_046342315.1 Cyanobacteriota bacterium | reverse complement strand
GCCCACCCCCCAGCGGTTCCGGGCGGCGGCCAACTGGCTGGAGCTGGTGCGCCAGGGCGTGCTTGATGGTGCCCTGATCTCAGGCCTGGAGCTGGAGGAAGCAGAAGGACTGAACCACCAGGAGCTGGAGCTGCTGCCGCTCGGGGAGCTGCCCCTGGCCCTCGCGTTCTGCCCCAAGGCGCCGGTGCTGGTGGGCGCTGTCCCCGGCAGGCCTGCCCCAGGGGGGCGAGTGGCGGAGGTGCTGGTGCCCGATCGCGGCGTGGCGCCGGGCCTGTGGCGGCTCCTGCGAGAGCTGGGGCTCCCCCTGCGCATCGGCGGCAACAGCCTGCAGACCCCAGACGACTGGATCGGCCGGATCCAGGGCAGCACCCTGGCTCTGGTGGTGGCCGATCGGGAGGCCGACACCTGGGCCTCCCTGCAGCGCTGGCCCTTGGGCCGCGGATCCTCGGCTTCCCGACCCCACAGTCCGGTGTGGCTGGCGCTGCCGACCGACTGGCAGGAGCACCCGGTGTTGCGCCACACCGCCCGGGAACTGGGGCGGACGGGCAGCTCGGTACAGCTGGAGGGCTGAAAGTATGCGCCCCGTGCATAGATCCAAGACTCGCGGCCACAAGTGCTTCTGTTGTGCTGCCGCATCGCTTCCGCTAGATGCAGACTGGCATCAGCGACCCATGCCATTGATGCTACCCCACCCGCCAAAGGCGGTCGATCAGCTGGGGGGCATGCCGCAATGACCACCCGCCTGGAGGACCTCAAACCCGACGCGCTCGTCCAGGGCCTGGTAGGCCGCGAGGCGGTGCGAATCGTCACGGCCGCCATGCTGGGCGATGCCGCCTGCAAGGTGGTCTATCGCGGGCAAGACGGCGCCCTGGGCGAGCAGCTGCTGTTCCGCAGCAATGAGGCTGGCCTTGAGCTGGTGGGTGGCGGCCGCAAGTGGAGCTTCTCAGGCAGCGGTGATCTGTTCCGGCTGGTGAGCGAGGCCGAGCGGATCCAGCTGGCCTACCTGTTCGATCCCTACGTGGCGGTGAGCAGCAGCACGATCGACCCGCTGCCTCACCAGATCAGTGCGGTCTACGAGCACATGCTGCCCGGGCAGCCGATGCGCTTCCTGCTGGCCGACGACCCAGGGGCGGGCAAGACGATCATGGCCGGCCTGCTGATCAAGGAGCTGCTGATCCGTGGCGAGCTGGAGCGCTGCCTGATCGTGGCACCGGGCTCGCTCACCGAGCAGTGGCAGGACGAGCTCAAGGAGAAGTTCGAGCTCAACTTCGAGCTGCTCACCCGCGATCTGATCAACGCCACGGGGCTGGGCAACCCGTTCGAGCAGCGGCCGCTGCTGATCGCCCGAATGGACATGCTCTCGCGCGATGAGGAGCTGCAGAGCCGGCTGGAGCAGGCGCCGGAGTGGGACCTGGTGGTGTGCGATGAGTCGCACCGGATGAGCGCCCACTACTTCGGCAGTGAGGTGAAGCGCACCAAGCGCTACGAAATGGGCAAGCGGGTCGGCAATCACGCCCGCAACCTGCTGCTGATGACGGCGACGCCACACAACGGCAAGGAGGAGGACTTCCAGCTGTTCATGGCCCTGCTGGATGAGGACCGCTTCGCGGGCCACCAGCGCGATGCCGTGCACCGCAGCGATCCCACCGACTTGATGCGGCGGCTGGTGAAGGAAGACCTCTACACCTTTGCTGGCACGAAGCTGTTCCCTGAGCGCAAGAGCTACACCGCTGAGTACGAGCTCTCCGATGCGGAAAAGGTGCTCTACGAGCGGGTGACGGAGTATGTGCGCGAGGAGATGAACCGCGCCGACAGGAATGCCAATCAGCAGGGCGGCGGCAAGAAGCGGGTCACTGTGGGCTTCGCGTTGATGACCCTGCAGCGCCGGCTGGCGAGCAGCCCGTTCGCGATTCACCGCTCCCTGGAGCGCCGCCGCGAGCGCCTGGAGAGCCGCCTCAAGGAAGAACGGATCCTGTTGGAGGGCCGCAGCGCCGAGAGCCGCCTGCAGCTGGATGCCAAGTACCAGCCAGGCGGGCTGAACGACGACGAGATCGACGACCTCTACGAGGAGGACACGGCCGGCGAGATCGAAGGCACCGAGGACGCCTTCACCGACAACGCCACCTCAGCCCAGACCCTGGCCGAGCTGGAGTTCGAGATCCAGACCCTCAAGGAGCTGGAGCAGCTGAGCCGCAAGGTGGTGGATCAGCGCACCGACGCCAAGTGGCAGGAGCTGGACCGGATCCTCGATGACCCGCTGATGAAGCAGGCCAACGGTGCGCGGCGCAAGTTGGTGCTGTTCACGGAGTTCAAGGACACGCTGATGGATCTGGCCGCCAAGATCCGCGACCGCCTGGGGCGGCCGGAGGCGGTGGTGGAGATCCATGGCGGCGTGGCCCGCGATCGGCGCCGCCAGATCGTGCACGCCTTCATGAACGACCCGGAGGTGGTGGTGCTGCTGGCCAACGACGCCGCCGGGGAGGGGGTGAACCTGCAGCGAGCGCACCTGATGGTGAACTACGACCTGCCCTGGAACCCCAACCGGCTGGAGCAGCGCTTCGGGCGCATCCACCGGATCGGCCAGAAGGAGGTCTGCCACTTGTGGAACCTTCTCGCCAAGGACACCCGTGAGGGCGACGTGTACATCCAGCTGCTCAAGAAGCTGGAGGCCGCCCGCGAGGCCCTGGGCGACAAGGTGTTCGACGTGCTCGGCCAGCTGTTCTCGGGCCGCTCGCTGAGGGAGCTGCTGATGGATGCCGTCCGCTACAACGAGCGTCCCGACGTGAAAGCCCAGCTGGAGCTGGAGATCGACGGAGCGGTGGACCAGCGCCACCTGGAGGACCTGCTCGCCCAGCGGGCCCTGGTGCGCCAGGGCATGGATGCGGCCACGGTGGAGCAGCTGCGCCAGCAGATGGAGCGGGCGATGGCCAAGCGCATCCACCCCCACTACGTGCACGACTTTTTCCTTGAGGCGTTCCGGAGGCTGGGCGGCAAGGTGAACCCCCGGGAGCAGGGCCGCTACGAGATCACTTACGTGCCGCCGCTGCTGATGGACCGCAACCAGCAGATCGGCATTGGTCTGCCGGTGCAGCCCCGCTACGAGCGCATCTGCTTCGAGAAGGAGCACGTGGCCGACAGCCCCCGGGCTGAGCTGGTGAGCCCGGGGCATCCGCTGCTGGAGGCCTGCATCTCGCTGGTGCTGGAGCGCGATGGGGCGGTGCTGGGCCAGGGGGCGGTGTTGGTGGATGAGCGGGATCTGGGCAGCGAGCCCCGGCTGCTGTTCTGCCTGGAGCATGGCCTGCAGGACGGCCGCAAGACGCGATCAGGCCAGCAGCAGCTGATCTCCAACCGCCTGCAGTTCCTGGAGATCAGCCGCAGCGGAGAGGTGAACCCCGCTGGTTCAGCCCCGTATCTCGACTACCGGCCCTTGCGGGAAGCCGAGCAGCCTCTGGTGGATCCCCTGCTGCAGGAGAGCTGGCTGTCGCAGGACTGGGAGGGGGTGGTGCTCCAGCACGCCATGGCCACCCTGGTGCCCCAGCACCTGGAGGAGGTGAAGCGTGAACGGCTGGAGCGCATCGCCAAGGCCGAGCGGGAAATCAAGGCCCGCATGCAGCGGGAGATCAACCACTGGAGCCGCCGCTACGCCGAACTGCAGCTGCAGGAGCAGGCGGGCAAACAGGTGCGCCTGCCGGCCCAGGTGGCCAGGGAACGGGCCGAGGTGCTGGTGAGCCGGCTGGAGAAACGGCTGGCCCAGCTGCAGGCGGAAGCCCAGATCACCGCCAAGGTGCCGAACCTCAAGGGCGGCGCCCTGGTGATCCCAGCTGGGCTGCTGCTGAGCCTGCAAGGCCAGAGCGATCCGGAGGGAGTGGATGCCACAGCCCGCAAGCGGGTGGAGCTGCTGGCGATGAACGCCGTGTTCGAGGCGGAGAAGGCCCTGGGCCGCATGCCCAAAGACGTGAGCGCCCAACGCGGCTTGGGCTACGACATCGAGTCGATCGATGCCGACGGCAACCTGTTCTTCATTGAGGTGAAGGGCCGGGCCGATGGGGCCGACTCGGTGACGCTCACGATCAACGAGGTCAATACCGGCCGCAATGCGCCCCAACGCTTCCGCCTGGCGCTGGTGAGCATCCAGGGGGATCAGGCCTCAGCGCCGGTCTATGTGAGCGGCGTCGACTGGGGCCTGCCGGGCTTTGGCGACACCCAGATCACCAAGAACCTGCAGCAGCTCCTGGCGGCGGGGAGGGCACCCCACTGATGGCCCTATCCCAATCCACCAGAGCGCCCCAACCTCTCCCGGATCCAACTGGGATCACGGCGGCAGTCCAGGACTGCGTAGATGTCGATCGAGCCCTCTTCGATCAGGTAGTAGAGGGCGAACGGGAAGCGTTTGACCAGCATCCGGTGAAACCCGTCCACCTGCAGGTGGATCCCGGCGTAGGCGGGCAGCTGGCGCACATCCGCTTCGATGGCATCGAGGAAGCGATCCCCAAGACCTGGCGCCTGGCGTTCGTAGAAGAACCAGCCGTTGCGGAGATCCTCCTTGGCGCCGTCAAGGAGCCTGATGTCCACGCAGCTCAGCCCTCAGCTCTCCGATGGCGGCATCCCAGCTCTGGAAGCTGGCCTGACCCTGCAGCACCTGCTCACGCCGGCTGCGCAGCACCTCGCCATGCCAAGCGGGAGAGGTCAGCTGCTCGGGGTTCCTGGAGAGGTCGGCCCAGAGCAGTTCCATGGCCTGGAGCTTGTCGTCCACGCTCATCTCGGCCAGCGGGAGATCGACCGCCATCACCAACGCCCCTCCAGCTCTGTCGTCTGACAACCCTAGGTGGATTGGCCGGCCCCAGCCCCCAAGCCAACGCAAGCCCACACCTCCGCCTCGCCTGACCATCACCCCATGACCGAGCACCCCGTCAAACGCCGCAAAAAGCTGATCGAGGTCGCCATCCCGCTGGAGGCGATCAATGCGGCATCGGCGCGGGAGAAGAGCATCCGCCATGGGCATCCCAGCACCCTGCATCTGTGGTGGGCAAGGCGGCCGCTGGCGGCAGCTCGGGCGGTGATCTTCTGCCAGATGGTGGACGACCCCTCGGCGGTGCCCGAGGAGTTCCCCACGGAGGAGGACCAGGAGAACGAGCGGTTGCGGTTGTTTGCCCTGATCAGTGAGTTGGTGCTGTGGGAGAACACCACCAACGAGGAGGTGCTGAACCGGGCTCGGGAAGAGATCCGCCGCAGCTGGCGTCGCTGCTGCGCCGACAATGCCGATCACCCGGAAGCTCCCGAGCTGTTCAACCCGGAGAAGCTGCCCGGGTTTCACGATCCCTTCGCGGGGGGTGGCGCGTTGCCGCTGGAGGCCCAGCGCCTTGGACTTGAGGCCTACGCCAGTGATCTGAACCCGGTGGCGGTCCTGATCAACAAGGCAATGATCGAGATCCCGCCGAAGTTTGCGGGCATGCCGTCGGTGAATCCGGAGGCCCGGAGCAAGAAGCAACTGATCGCACGGGAGTGGAAAGGAGCCGAAGGCCTAGCGGAAGACGTGCGCTATTACGGCAAGTGGATGCGCGATGAAGCCGAGAAGCGCATTGGCCACCTCTATCCGAAGGTAAGGATTACCCCGGAGATGGTGAACGATCCGGAGAACCCTCGCCCGGATCTGAAGCCCTACGAAGGGCAGGAATTCACAGTGATTGCCTGGATGTGGGCGCGGACAGTAAGAAGTCCCAACCCAGTCTTTTCGCATGTAAGCGTGCCCCTTGCCTCCACTTTCTTGCTTTCTACGAAATCCTCAAGCGAGACCTATGTACACCCTCATTTATCTCATGACAACTATCGCTTTGTCGTAAAGACGGGCAAGCCCAAGGATCACGATAAAACCAGGAACGGAACGAAGCTTTCGCGTGGCGCAAACTTCTATTGTGTGATGAGTGAAACGCCAATTCCAAGCGATTACATTTACAGCGAAGCCAACGCTGGTCAAATTTCGACCAGGTTAATGGCTGTCATTGTAGAGACGACCCACGGCAGGCTGTATCTCTCGCCCACTTCTGAAATCGAAGAAGTGGCAATGCGCGTCAAGCCATCCTGGAAGCCTGAATTGCAGATACCAGAGAACCCACGCTGGTTTTCTCCTCCTCTTTACGGATTTAAAAGCTACGGCGATCTTTTTACGCCAAGGCAGCTTGTCGCGCTGACAACGTTTGCTGATTTGGTCTCAGAGGCGAAAAGCGTGGTCAAGCGAGATATTGAATCGAATGCAGATTTGCTGGCGACGCCAGAAGTCTTGCGCAGCCCTGAAGTGTATGCCGATGCTATTGCGCTTTGCTTGGCGTTATCCACAGACCGACTTGCTGACAGGAATTCAACACTATGCGGATGGGACATCGCGCAAGCCGCACGAGGCAGAGAGGCAACTGTGAGGAATGTCTTTTCAAGACAGGCTATGCCAATGGTCTGGGACTTTGTCGAGGTAAACCTACTGGCGGATACAGCAGGAAGTTACGATAGTGCTCACAAGGCCGTCATCAGGGTTGTCGAGTCGCTTCAGTCTCCACTATGCGGACATGCACGTTCTGCAGATGCCTCTACCCAAGACATCAGCAAGAACAGATTGGTTTCAACCGATCCTCCCTATTATGACAATATTGGCTATGCGGACCTTTCGGACTTCTTTTATGTCTGGTTGCGTCGTGCCCTAAGGTCCACCTTCCCGGAGCTATTCACAACGCTGGCGGTTCCCAAGTCAGAGGAGTTGGTTGCTACTCCTTATCGCCATGGCGGCAAGGAAAATGCAGAGAGCTTCTTTCTGAATGGAATGACAAGAGCGATGCAGAGAATCTCCGAGCAATCTCATCCAGCCTTCCCGGTTTCTATCTACTACGCCTTCAAGCAGTCCGAGACGAAGACGACGGCCGGAACCGCCAGCACTGGCTGGGAGACCTTTCTGGCAGCGGTACTCAAGGCAGGCTTCGCGCTTCATGGCACCTGGCCCATGCGCACAGAGCTGGCCAACCGGATGATCGGCGCCGGAACCAATGCACTTGCCTCTAGCATTGTTCTTGTCTGCAAACGCCGAGATACAGACGCCAGAATAATTACCAGAAAGCAGTTCCGTGATGAGCTCAAGAAGTCTCTGCCTCTGGCAATTAAAAAGCTGGAGCATGCCAATATTGCCCCTGTAGATGTGGCTCAGGCCTCAATTGGGCCTGGCATGGCCATTTTTAGTACCGCCTCAGCGGTTCTCAACACTGATGACTCGCCGAGGACTGTCCGGGAGGCCCTGGTGGAGATCAATGCCGCCCTCGATGAGTACCTCTCTCAGGATGAGGGCGAACTAGATCCTGATAGCCGTTTCGCGCTGACCTTCTTTGAGAGCTTTGGCTATCAGGAGCGGGACTATGGAGACGCAGAAGGCCTCGCAGTGGCTCGTAACATCTCCGTAGCCGGTGTTGCGGAGGCTGGCATTCTTCGTTCTGTTGCCGGAAAAGTACGTCTCCTCCAGAGGTCAGAGCTCCCAGACGACTGGGATCCCACACGTGATAAGCGCCTCTGCGTGTGGGAGGCCACCCAGCACCTGATCAAGCGGTTGGAAGCGGATGGAGAATCCGGCGCGGCGGCCCTCTTACTTCAGCTCAAGAATCTGTCCGGCCGTGGTGATCTCGCTGCCAACTGCCGGGCCCTGGCCTATCGCCTCTACAACCACTGCGAGAAGACCAAGCAGGCAGAGGAAGCCCGCTCTTACAACGGCCTGGTGATCGCCTGGCCGGAGCTGGAGCGGCAGGCCTCCGCTGCTTCCACAGCCCAGTCCTCCCCCCTCCAGACCAGCCTGATCTGATCTCCCAATGGCCCTCTCCAACCGCGACCGTCTCGGCAAGGCCCTCGATCAGCTGCGCGATGGTCTGCTGCCCTACATCTCCCGCCAGCTCTACGACAACATCGGCCCCAGCTGGCAAGACCGCCTGCCACCCCAGGCCAACAACCTCCAGGACGTCTCGGTGCTGCTTGGGCTGTTCATGGAGCACTGGCAGACCGTCTTCAAGAAGCCACTGAGTCAGTCGGATCGGGCCTACGTCAGCGAGCTCAAGGAGGCCCGCAACAAGTGGGCCCACTCCGAGCCCCTGTCCTCCGACGACGTCGACCGCTACCTCGACACGGCTGTCCGTCTCTGCCGCAACATCAACGCCAGCGAGCAGGCCGATGCAATCCGCGCCATGCGCGAGGAGCTGCAGCAGCAGGTGTTCGCTGATCGGGCTCGCAACCGCACCCGCTACCAGGCCTCGATCGAGAACCAGATCCAGCCCGGCCTCGTCCCCTGGCGGGAGGTGATCACACCCCACCCGGATGTGATCAACGGCCGCTACCAACAGGCGGAGTTCGCGGCGGATCTCGATCTGGTGCATCGCGGCATCGGCAGCCCCGAGTACACCGACCCGATCGAGTTCTTCCGCCGCACCTTCATCACCGAGGGCCTCAAGGATCTGCTGCGCATCGCCCTGCAGCGCTTCAACGGCCTGGGCGGCGAACCAGTGATCGAGCTGCAGACCAACTTCGGCGGCGGCAAGACCCACTCGATGCTGAGCACCTACCACCTCGGCTTTGGTGTCCCGCTCGCCGATCTGCCCGGACTGGATCAGCTCTGCAGCGAGCTCGACATCCACAGCGTCCCCCGCGTCTCCCGCGCCGTGCTGGTGGGCACCGCCTTCAACCCCTCCAAGATCGATCGCAAGCCTGACGGCACTGAGGTGCACACCCTCTGGGGGGAACTGGCCTGGCAGCTGGGCGGAGCCCAGGCCTACGCCCAGATCGCCGAGAGCGACCGCAGCCAGGTGCCCCCTGGTGCCCGCGCCCTGGCGGCTCTATTCGAGACCCATGGCCCCTGCCTGATCCTGCTGGATGAGTGGGTGGCCTATGCCCGCAACCTCGTCAGCCCGCGCGAGAGCCTGCCGGCCGGCACCTTCGATGCCCAGCTCTCCTTCGCGCAACAGCTCACCGAGGCCACCAAGCAGGTGAGCAATGCCCTGCTGCTGATCTCCGTGCCCCAGAGCCGCAACGAAATCGGTGGCAGCGACGGCGAAACAGCCTGCGATGGCCTCAAGAACGTCGTCACCCGCCTTGCTTACCAGTGGCGCCCGGCCACGGGCACCGAAAGCTTCGAGATTGTGCGGCGGCGTCTGTTCGAGCCGATCACCACCCGCGATGGCGGCGCCAACCGCGATGCCGTGGTGCGGGCCTTCACCGAGCAGTACGCCGCCAACAAGGCCGACTTCCCTTCTGAGGTGCGCGAGAGCGGCTACCGCGACCTGCTCACCTCCGCCTATCCGATCCACCCGGAGCTGTTCAACCGCCTCTACGAGGAGTGGAGCACCCTCGATCGCTTCCAGCGCACCCGTGGTGTGCTGCGGCTGCTCGCCCTCACGATCGAGGGTCTGTGGAACGGCAACAGCCGCGATCTGCTGATCATGCCCAGCTCGATGCCGATCGACGACAACGACGTGCGCAACGAGCTGGTGCGCTTCCTCGACAACCAGTGGGAGCCGATCATCGCCACCGACGTGGATGGCGCCCAGTCCGTTCCCACCCAGCTCGATCGCGAAAACCCCAACTTCGGCCGCGTCAGCGCCTGCAAGCGCGTGGCCCGCAGCCTCTACATGGGCACCGCCCCCGGCGCCAACCGCGAACGCAAAGGCATCAACGACCAGCGGGTGAAGCTCGCCTGCGTCATGCCTGGCGAGCCGATTGCCGTCTTCGGGGATGCGCTGCGGCGCCTCGGCGATCGCGGTCGCTACATCCAGCAGGACGGCGACCGCTACTGGATCGACACCAGCCCCAACCTCAACCGCACGGCAGAGGACTACCGCGAGAGCTATCTGCGCCAGGGCGAGGAGCTGCTGGCGGAAGCCAACCAGCTGCTCAGCAAGGAGGCCAGCCGCCGGGGCCTGTTCGATGGCGTCCACGCCGCCCAGCTCGACAGCAGTGGCATCCCGGATGAGCCATCCACCCGGCTGGTGCTGCTGGCGGCGCAGTACAGCCACAAGCCTCCTCGCAAGGACAGCCTCAAGCCGAATCCGCCATCTCCGGCATTGGAGTGGGCGGCGCAATGTCTTCAGTGGAAGGGAAATAGTCCACGCCAGTACGCCAACAGCCTGGTCTTCCTGGCACCGGACAAGGACAACCTGGAAAACTTGTTCCAAGCCCTGGCTGATCGCCGCGCCTGGCAGAAGGTCATCGACGAGATAAAACTCCTCAACCTCACGGAGAACCAGAGAGAGCAGGCGATCGCCAAGATCGATCAGGCCACCACCGCGATTGCGGCACGCATCCCCGAAACCTGGTGCCACCTGTTATTGCCCTATCAGAGCGAGCCTGGTCCCCACGGGCCGTCCTGGGATGAGCGCCGGCTCAGTGGTGGTAAAGGCTCACTGGCGGAGCGAGCCGCCGAGAAGTGCTGCCAAGAAGATCATCTTGCAAGCGAGTTGGGCGCTCGGACGATCAACTCCATCCGCGACAAGCTAAACGCCTTCTTGTGGCGTGATCGAGACCACGTCGAGGTGCGCGAGCTGGTGGATTGGTGCCGCAAGTACCTGTATCTGCCCCGGATCAGCTCCGATCAGGTGATCCTCAACGCCCTGATCAACCCCCAGGCTGCATTGAGCGGCGAGAACACCTTCCATCTGGCCGATGGCTTCCAGGCTGGGAGCGTCGAAGGCAGCCTCGGTCGCTATCTAAGCCTCAGGCATCAGGCCAGCTCCAGTACCCAGCCCCCCAGTCTCAACAGCCTGATCGTCAAGGACGAGGTGGCGCTGGCTCAGATCGAGGCGGATCGAGCCAAGCCCGTGGATCCACCCCCATCCCCGCCAGACAATGGTGACGACAAAAGCCCTGACAAGCCGACGACCTGGCCATCCACAAGCTATGGGGGACGAAAACCGGGGGATGGTGTCGCACCACCACTGCCGCCACCTCCGCTGCCACCCAAACCCCAGCTGCCAACGAGCTATGTGGCTTCGGTAAAGCTCGATCCCACCAGGGCCAGCCTGCAGATGAGCGCCTTCGTGGAGGAGGTGATGTCCCATCTCCAGGCCCTGCCAGGGGCTCAGATCGAGATGACCCTGGAGGTGCAAGTCAACGCCCCCACTGGAATCGACGAGCAGACGGCACGGATCGTGCTTGAGAACTCGGCATCGCTGAATGTGGACAAGCCGGGGTTGTATTGAGCACAGATGGACGCCACCGATACGAGAATCTCCAAATTAACTGACTTCTCAAAGATCTGCCTGTCAACCCTGGAGACTGCCGGGCTTAGCCTCGCTCTGCTCAAGCCATTGCTCGAGGACAGGGAACTCAGAGCCAAGCATATCCAAGCTGATGCGTTTATCGCCCATCAACATCTTGCGAACATCCTCTTTGGCTCTTTTTTGACGGAGGTGTTTTCGATTTCAGAGGGGGTCGGCCGACAAAACCAACAGGCGTCACTCTTCACCGTTCGAGATGCGATTGAGACAGAAGTAGCCATCATCCAAAGACTTGAAGCTCTCTGGGGTGATTCACTGATCACACAGTGGGACGATTCTGATGGACTCTTGGATGAAACGACCCTGGCACGCCTGCGGCAGCGCGATGTCACCAGGGGCCGTGCTTACTTTAGTCAGTTGAGGCAGTCAATAATCGAAGACCACGACGAACTCGTTCAATCAAAGCTATACTTAGACTGCAAGGGTGCTCGCGATAAAATCCTGGCCCATAAGGACACCTGGAAATGCAATCAGTCAAACACCTATCAGCCTGAATGGTTCGATCGATTCGGTCTGAACTATTCTCACGCATGGTCACTCCATGGGCGCCTGGTTAAAAGCTGTAAGTCGTGTCACTTGCTGCTGACGAGAAGCAATTATATCCTTGAGCCTCTGGACGACCAGTCGCAAGGAATCGCCAGGCGATTTTGGACTCACGAATAAGGAAAGCAGCTAAACTGCTTATTACGCTTACGCGCTCGAGATTCAAATTGAGCAGCACTATTCTATTTGGTCACATCTTCGGGGGGTCAGGCTGATGACGTCAACTGGCTGTAGGCACAGCAATCCTGAGTAGTTGATTCATCGACAATTGCTAAGTCTGATGCAAACTCAGGCTGTTCACCAGTTCTAGTGGGCGGGCTAGATGAGGCCCCTAATTGCCTCCAGGGGAGGAATGGCTTAAGCAAGAGCACGAGGTATTCATAGTATTCAGTGTGTCTCTTTCAAACGCAGAAGGAAGCAAATGGCGCTAGAAGTCGTTCTTCGATTGTATTGTGCAGTACCTGAGCTCATTCTCCGACTAAATATGTGAGCACCCCGATCAGGCCTTCGAGTTGATCGTGGCTGTCGTTGTCATTGAGCAATTGACGAATATGCATTAAAAACGAGCAGAGAGTAGAGTCGTAGTCCCATGCCCCAGCGGGTTCCAGTAAACTCTTGATCTCAGGCTTGACATCGGGCTCTTGGCCTGTCGTTGATGGTTGCAAAAGGATATCAACTCTTTGGCTAAGCGCATAGAAACGCAACCGCTCGCGCTCGTACTGCAGGCATGCTTCTTCTTGCGAAAAGAAAGTGCCATCATCAGACAAATAGCCCTTTACACTCTTCATGTTTGCGAGACAGAGAAGAAGGAGTCTACCGCCCAATATTACTGACTGGAGGTCAGAGTGGCTGTGCTGGCTGCGTAGCAATGGTGACCCACAAAGGCCTTGGGCTCGCCATGGCGTCAACCCATCCACTTGTGAGGTTGCGGTGTAGTGCTGATCTGATCGCCAGAAGGAAGATCGGCCCTGCCCTACTGGTGTGGCTTTGCTGAGGCCAAGGCTCTGGGAATCTTCCCCCGAAAGGGCAGCAAGGCGGTGCATGTGCTGCGGCCCCAGGTGCATCAGGGGGGCGAAGGCCGGCTGGCGGAGTCGGTTTCTGCTGCTGAAGGTGGCCACGGATCCGCTGGCGCTGATGGCCAGCAGTCAGTTCAGCCTGGCCGCAGCTGGGTCAGCTACCGGCCGGTGGCGCTGTTCAATGCGGCCGATCTGGAAGGCGAAGCTCTGGAAGGGCTGATCCAGAAGCGCCGCCAGGCAGAAGGTGCCGTGCTGCGGCCCGAGCCGGAGCGGCTGGCTGGTGCAGAGGCGGTGCTCAGCCGCTGGCCGGTGCCGGTGTGCTTCGCGGGTGATCGGGCCTGCTACCTGCTGGTGCCCGATCGCATCCAGCTCCCGGATCGCACCGCCTTCCACTCGGCAGGGGCCCTCTTCGCCACTTGGGCCTATGAGGTGATCCATTCCACCGGCCACAGCTCCCGGCTGGCCCAGGATCTCTCCGGTGGCATGGGCGAAGCAGGCGATGGCGGCCGGGCCTATGCCCGCGAGGAGCTGGTGGCCGAGCTGGGCGCCGTGCTCCTCGGCGATCGCCTCGAGATCGGCAGTGCCATGGCCAATCACGCCGCCTATCTGGGCCACTGGGTGGAGCTGCTCAAAGAGTCGCCTGCTGATCGCCCGCGAACTGCTCGATCGCGGCGAGATCCGCAAGGTCACGGTGATCTGCCCGCCGCACCTGTGTGAGAAGTGGAAGAGCGACATGATCCGCCAGGTCAATCTGGCGGCCGAGGTGGTGCGGCCCGGCACGGCCCAGATGCTGGAGCGGGGCCTGCCGGCAGGCAAGTCGATCTTTGATGTGATCCCCTTCACGGTGGTGAGCCTCGACTGGATCAAGAGCGACCGCAACCGAGAGGGCTTCCTGCGCAGCTGCGGCGAGTTCGTGATCGTCGATGAGGCCCATACCTGCGCAGCCCGCAAGGGGGGCGGCCGCCAGCAGCGCTATGAGCTGCTGCGGGGCCTGGCCGCTGAGCGGCAGCGCCACCTGGTGCTGCTCACCGCCACACCGCACAGCGGCGACAAGGAGGCGTTCGACAACCTGCTCGGGCTGCTGGATCCCAAGTTCGAGGGCCTCAGCGAGATGCCCGAGGGCCAGTGCCGCAAGGACCTGCGCGATGCGCTGGGCAACTACTTCGTGCAGCGTCGCCGGCTCGATCTCAAGGAGGAGTGGGGCACCGAGGGGGCCGACTTCCCCGATCGTGAAACCCGGGAGGCCACCTACACCCTCAGTGGCGACTGGGGGCGTCTGTTCGATGACGTGCTGGCCTATGCCCGTGAACTCGTGGAGCGGAGTGTTGGCGAAAGCAAGCTGCGCCAGCGGATGAGCTGGTGGGCCGCTCTGGCGTTGCTGCGCTGCGTCAGCAGCAGCCCCGCCGCGGCTTCCGCATCCCTGCGCACCAAGCTGTTCAACCTCCAGAACGGCGCTGATCCAGCCGCAGCCCCCAGCGAAGACGAGCTGGCCGATGACCTGGAGGCGATGGCCACGCTCGCCGTGCTCGATGGCGCGGAAGAGGAGTTCAGCGCAGAAGAAGCCGCCCCCGGGGCTGATCTGGCGGAGTCGGCCGATGCCGGGCTGTTGAAGGATCTGATCGAGCGCTCGGATCGTCTGCGCGGCAAGGCCCATGATCCCAAGCTCAAGCAGCTGCTCAAGGAGCTCAAGGCGCTGCTGGCGGAAGGCTTCCGGCCGGTGATCTTCTGCCGTTTCCGGCCCACCGCCCACTACCTGGCGGAGCAACTGGAGGAGGAACTGCCCAAGCGCGCCCATGTGGTGATGGCCGTCACCGGTGATCTGCCACCGGAGGAGCGGGTGGAGCGCATCCGCGAGCTGCAGAACGAACTGGCGAACGGCAAGGTGCCGGTGCTGGTGGCCACCGACTGCCTCTCGGAGGGCATCGACCTGCAGCACACCTTTGATGCGGTGGTGCACTACGACCTGTGCTGGAACCCCACCCGCCACGAGCAGCGGGAAGGGCGCGTGGACCGCTTCGGGCAGGCGCGGGCCTCTGTGCGGGCCCTGATGCTGCACGGCGGTGACTCCAACCCGGTGGATGAGCGTGTGCGCACGGTGATCCTCGAAAAGGAGAAGACGATCCGCAAGGAGCTGGGGGTGAGCGTGCCGATCCCCGGCAACGCCAACACCATCACCCAGGCGGTTCTGGGCGGGATTTTTGGCAAGGCCGCCAAGGCGATTCAGGGGTTCCTCAACCTCGGCCTGCCTGGATTCGGTGGGTCCGGATCAGACCTGGATGCCGTGATCGACGCCGAATGGCAGAGCGCCAAGGAGAACGCCAAGGCCACCCGCACGATCTTTGCCCAGCGCAGCCTCAAACCGGAGGAAGCCCTGCGCGAATGGAACCGCACCCGCGAATCCCTCGGCAGCGCCGATGCGGTCGAGCGCCTGGTGCTCAACGCCTGTCGCCGCCATCGGCCCTCTGCCATCGGGCGGCGGTTGGGAGCTCGATCTCACCCACCTGGAGGACAACCGCCAGGCCCTGAACGAGCGCCTGCGCAACCACGACCTCGGCGGCAAGCTGCGCCTCAGTTTCCACTCACCGGCCAGAGATGGAAGCCAACTGCTCAGCCGCTCCCATCCATTGGTCGTGGAGCTGGCTGATTTCGTGGCCGAGCGTGCCCTCAGCGGTCTGGAGCCTGAGCTGGCGGCTCGCTCCTCCGTGATCCGCACCAAGGCGGTGGCCAAACGCACCCAGGTGCTGGTGCTGCGGCTGCGGCACCAGCTGCACCAGTCGCGCTGGACGGGCAGTCAATACGAGGCCCTGCCCGATCTGCTGGTGGAGGAATGCCTCACCGCGAAGGTCACCGGCGATGGTGTGGAACCACTGGAGGGTGCCGCAGCGCTGGAGCTGCTGGAAGCCCCAGCCAGCGGCAACATCGATCCGGGGCAACGCCAGCAATGGCTGCAGGAGGCGGTGGCGGAGATCGAGGCCCTGCAGCCCGCGCTGGCGGCCTTGGCCGAGCGGCGTGCCGATCTGGCGGAGGAAGACCACAGGCGGGTGCGCGAGGCCTCGCTGCGCTCCGGCGAATCACTGCGCATGCGCTTCCGCTGTGAACCCAGCCTGCCGGTGGATGTGATCGGCCTGTTTGTGCTGCTGCCGGCGCCAGTCCTATGAACCCGGTTTCAGCGCCACCTCTGGAAACAGCTGCAGCAGCTTGCGGTCAATCGTCAGCAACGGGCAGTTCAGTTGATTCGCGAGCACGACAAATTCAGCGTCGTAGCTGGAGCAGCCGTGGCTGTGGGCAACCGCAAGACAGTCGGCGCTATTCACAGAGATCGTTCGATGTGCAAACTGAGCATTGGCATCCGCAAGGATGGCCAAGGCATGATCTGGGAGGATGGCTCCAGCTCTTAGGTATTTCAGCAGGATATGTCGAAACTCAGGGATCCATAAGCCCGGCAAATGCCAATCCTGATCAGAAGCCCAGACGGCCTGCACAGCCTCGGCATTCAGCGTGGGCTGAAAAAGCTCGATTAGCACATTGGTATCGGCAACCAGCATTAGGAGTTCTGGTTGATGCGGTATCCGAAGCGATCCAGTTCCGGAGGATGGCTGTCTCGTTCGATCGCCGCGATGATTTCCTCGCTGGTGAGCGGTGGCCCCTTGAAGTGGCTGCGCAGCTCCCGCCAGCGATCGAGCTGGGCCTGGATCTCCTTCTCTGTCATCGGGGGCAGCGGCGGCACCTGCCGAATCTCGCGGCCCTCAGCGGCTGCCTTGGCCCGCAGCCCGGCGCTGATCTCCTGCATGCGCCGCAATGTGGGCTCGATGTTCACAGGTTCTGGAGCAGGTTGAGCCACTGCCGGGCCGGCCGCCGCAGGCTCCAGGGTCTCCAGGGCAGCCAGCACTTCACTGGTGAGGCTGCGGCCATGGGCGCGGGCTCGCTCTTCCAGCCGAGCCACCAAGTCCTCGGGAACGTCGTGCAGGGTCAGGGTGGCCATCGCGCCAGACCTCCTGGCTGAATCGGATCTCTGGCCAGTCTGTCAGTCCCGGCCAGGTCTCAAGCCTTCCCATCCAGCGTCCAGCACAGCCGTTTCAGCTCACGCCTCACCTGCCAAGCCCCCACTCTTTGAGCCATGGCCCGCACCACTGCCACCGTCAGTTTTCAGGCGATCGAGCTCAAGGGCAGCCTGCTGCCGGGGTCGCTGCTGGAGCAGGTGGCCCGCCTGCAGGCTCCGATGCAGAAGGAGGCCGACTACGGCCTGGCCAAGGGGGAACGGCTGCGGGAACGGATCGACGCGGCCTGGGTGCGCCTCAAGGAGATCTGGGAGGAATACCGGGATCTGCGCGAGCGGGCGGCGCAGAGCACGGCCGGATTGCACTGCGGCCAGCGCCTCCTGCGCGAGGTACTCGGCTGGCCGTATCTGCAGCCCTGCAGCGGCTGGCAACACGGCGACGCTGTTTTTCCAATCACCCACCGGGCGTTCCTGGAGCCGGAAGACGCCCGAAGCCACAGCGCCGATCACGCCACCAGCAGTCCCCCAGCAACAACGGGTCGCGCCAGCGTGCCCCTGATCGTGCGCGGCATCGCATCCGATCAGCTCGACAAGGGCAGCAGCCAGTTCGGCCAGGAGGGCCGGCGCCGCTCGCCCCACAGCTGTCTGCAGGAATGCCTCAATGCCGACGACAACGCCAACTGGGGGCTGCTGCTCCCGGGCGATCGGCTGCGGTTGCTGCACGACAACCCGTCGCTGGTGAAGCCGGCCTACCTCGCGGTGGATCTGGAGCTGCTGGTGGAGGGCGAGCTGTTCGATGAGTTCGCCGTGCTCTGGCTGCTGCTGCATGCCAGCCGCTTTCGCCATCCGCAGACGGGCAGCTGCGTTCTGGATGCCTGGAAGGAGCAGGCGCAGGAGGCGGGCGAGCGGGTGCTGGGGCAGCTGCGCAACGGCGTGCAGCAGGCCCTCGAAGCCCTGGGCAATGGCCTGCTCCAGCATCCAGGCAACGAGGCCTTGCGCTCCCAGCTGGCCAGTGGTGCCCTCAGCGGCCAGGAGCTGCACCGCCAGCTGCTGCGGCTGGTGTATCGCTTCCTGTTTCTGTTCACGGCGGAAGACCGCGACCTGCTGTTCCCCCGAACGCTGGGCCAGGAGGATCCGCGCCGCCGCATCTACCGCGAGGGCTACAGCGTGGGCCGGTTGCGGGAGCTGGCGATCCGCCGCAGCGCCTCGGAGGGGCCCTACGGCGATCTGTGGCAGATCCAGAAGCTGGTGTTCCTGCAGCTGCGCCAGAGCAGCTCACCACTGGGGCTACCTGGCCTGGGGGGCCTGTTCGCCGAGCCGCAATGCAACGCGCTGGAGCCATGCGAACTGGCCAACCGCTTTCTGCTGCGGGCGATCCGGGCGATCGGCTGGTTCCAGGCCGGAGACACGCTCACCCGCGTTAACTACCGCGATCTCAACACCGAGGAGCTGGGCAGTGTGTATGAGGGACTGTTGGAGCTCCATCCCCAGCTGGAGCGCGCTGGCGGCAACTGGCAGCTGAGTTACGGCGGCGGCGCTGGGAGCGACCGCAAGACCACCGGCAGTTATTACACGCCTGATCAACTGGTGCAGTTGCTGATCGTGTCGGCCCTGCTGCCCGTGATTGCCGATCGGCTCAGCAAGGCTTCAACCCCGGAGGAGAAGGAAAAGGCCTTGCTGGCGATCCGGGTGCTGGATCCGGCCTGCGGCAGCGGCCACTTCCTGCTGGCGGCAGCACGGCGCCTGGCCCTGGAGCTGGCCCGCATCCGCGCCGGCGACGAAGAGCCCAGCGAGGAGCTGCGCCAGGAATGCCTGCGCGAGGTGGTAGCCCACTGCATCTACGGGGTCGACAAGAACCCGATGGCGGTGGAGCTGTGCAAGGTGGCGCTGTGGATCGAGGCGGTGGATCCCGGCAAGCCGCTCAGCTTCCTCGATGCCCACATCCAATGCGGCGATTCGCTGGTGGGCGTGTTCGATCCGAAGGTGCTGGAGCAGGGCATCCCCGATGAGGCCTACAAACCGCTCACCGGCGACGACAAGACGGTCTGCACCAGCTTGAAGAAGGAGAACGCCAGCTTCCGCAAGGCAGGGCAGAAGGGCACCCTGCAAGGCACGCTCAATCTCCAGAGCAGCCCACCGATCAGCCGCAGCCAGCAACGGCTCCAGGAGATCGAGGCGATGCCCGAAACCACCCTGGCGGAAGGATCAGCCAAACAGGCGGCTTATGAGGCCTGGGAGCAGGAGCGAACCAGCGATCCCCAGACTCTCGCGGCCGATCTCTACACCGCAGCCTTCTTCCTGCCCAAAACCAAAGACAGCCGAGCCAAGGTGCCCACCAGTGAGCATCTGCTGCTCTTGCAGAGCGGCCAGGAGATCCCGGGAGACCTGGAGCTGGCGGTGGAACAAGCGGCCAAGGACTTCCGCTTCTTTCATTGGCACCTGCGCTTTGGGGAGGTAATGGAGAAAGGGGGCTTCGATTGTTTGTTGGGCAATCCTCCATGGGAGAGGCTGAAAGTGCCAGAGAAGGAATTTTTCGCGGCCAGATCAGAAACCATCGCAAATGCTCTCAACAAGGCTACTCGCGAGCGGTTGATTAAGGCCTTTGAAGAAAGCAATGCACTTGAGTCAGAGCGCTTAATTGTCAGAGACTTTGAACTCGCAAAGAGAGAGGCCGCTGGAAGCAGTGAATTTGTTAGAAGTAGTGGAAGATTTCCTCTGGTCGCATTTGGAGAACTCAATACATATGGCCTTTTTGCCGAGCTAACGTTAACCCTCCTTGGGCCCACTGGCAGGTCGGGCATAATCATCCCCACTGGTATAGCCACAGATAACAGTACCAAGGCGTTCTTTGAAGCCGTAACCAGTCAAGGAATGCTAATTAGTCTTTATGATTTTCGTACGGGCCCAGGCCTCTTTCCTGAGATTGGGCACCAGCGCTTCAAATTCTGCCTAATGACGCTTGGGCATTCAATACAAACTGATTTTGTTTTCTTTGCGCTTGGGGTTGGTGAGCTATCGGACGATCGACGTCACTTTACGCTGGGAAGTTCTGATTTTTCTCTTCTGAATCCCAACACTCGAACCTGCCCTGTCTTCCGCAGTCGAATGGACGCCGATCTCGCAAAGAAAGTTTATAGTAGGTTTCCAATTCTGATCAACGAGCAAGATCCCGACGAAGGAAACCCCTGGGGCATCAAGTTTCTCAGGATGTTTGATATGGCAAAAAACAGTCATCTTTTCTATGCCGAGCCAGCGCCCGATCGGCTGCCACTTTATGAAGCCAAGATGGTGCACATCTATGATCATCGCTGGACCACCTATGACGCTGACGGTACCAGTCGGGATGTGTTGACCAGCGAGAAACAGTCTCCGGATTATCAAGTTCGTCCTCGATACTGGGTCCGACAAGATGAGGTCCGCAATCGACTTATGGCGCAAGGATGGAATCATCAGTGGCTAATTGGATGGCGTGATGTAACCAATGCGACCAACGAGCGAACGGCTGTCGCAGGAGTCACAGCCATTAGCGGTATCAATCACAAATTTCTCGTATTGCTTCCCAATTAAGGCACCCCCTCCAACTACGCATGCCTACTGGGAAACCTGAGCTCTCTTGTGTTTGATTTCTTCTCTAGGCAAAAAGTTGCGGGCTCGTCATTTAGCTATTTTATTCTCAAGCAGCTTCCTTTTCTGCCTTCATGCAGCTACACCTCCACAGAAATTGAATTTATATGCTCTCGAGTGATAGAACTCACCTACACCGCCCACGACCTCAAGGCCTGGGCCGAAGACCTCGGCTACGACGGCCCATCCTTCCTCTTCGATCCCGAATGCCGATCCCTGCTGCAGGCTGAACTCGATGCCTACTACGCCCACCTCTACGGCCTCAATCGCGATGAGCTGCGCTACATCCTCGATCCATCCGATGTGATGGGCCCCGATTACCCCAGCGAAACCTTCCGCGTGCTCAAGAACAACGAACAACGCCAGTTCGGCGAGTACCGCACCCAGCGGCTGGTGCTGGAGGCGTGGGATCGGTTGTTTGGGGGTGGGTGAGAAGCCTGAGGCGGCCTATGCTTTCCCTGATATGAAGACCACGTCACCATCAAGCTCAGACAGCGTCGCCAGTGAGGGAGATCTTCAGGCGATGGATCATGCTGCAGACGAACATGCGCCCTCCAGCTTGGTTTCGCTGTCGATCAAGAACTTCGCCCACCTCCAGTCCGTCAATCTTGATTTTGGTGATCTCACCATTCTGGTAGGCCCGCAGGGCGCAGGCAAAAGCTTAGCTTTGCAATGGCTGAAACTTGGACTTGATGGTCGCCAGATAGTTGAGATCCTCAAACAGTCTGGCTACACCACCGATAAGCCAGATGTTCTTATTGAGCATATCTTTGGTGAGGGAATGGCAACAGCGTGGCATACGAGCACAAAAGTGCAGGTTGATGGCATAAATATCACTCCAAAATCCCTCGAAGGAGTAGGTGACGGTATTGAAAGGTTGTTTTTCATCCCAGCGCATCGAGCGCTCCTCATCTCAGATGGCTGGGCCTTGCCCTTCCAGAAAGTGCCACGGACCACACCAGCCGTGGCGCGTTTGTTCAGTCAGAGTTTGTACGACCGCTTCAGCAGCAAGGATTCAGGGGTCCTCTTCCCCGTAGAGAAACGTCTAAAGAGAGAAATACGTGACCAGATTGATGAGGCTGTCTTTCATGGTGGAACGGTTGGCATCCAGGAAGATGCGCAGCACGCCAAGCGCCTGCAATTGGTTCATGGTGCCATGCACCTACCGTTTATGACCTGGACATCGGGGCAGCGCGAATTCACCCCGCTGCTGCTTGGGCTTTACGATCTCCTACCTAGAACAAAGCAACGAAAGCACAAGACGACTGACTGGATCGTGATTGAGGAACCTGAAATGGGCCTCCATCCCAAAGCGATCACAGCTGTCTTGCTACTTGTGCTTGATCTCCTCTGGCGCGGCTACCGCGTGGTTTTGTCCACTCACTCACCTCATGTGCTCACCATGGTATGGATGATGCAGCGTCTCAAAGAAGCGCAGGCAGACTACAGACTCGTTTGCAAGGCATTTGGTGCCGATCCTGCTCCTATGAAGGAAGTCGCCAAAGCAGCATTGACAAAGACTTACCAAGTGCATCTCCTCGCATTTGATGAGTCTGGCACAGTCTCCTCTACCAATATCTCGTCCCTGGATCCGTTCGATGACGATGAGCGCGTGGCCGAATGGGGAGGATTGACGCAATACTCGTCAGCATTTGCCGACGCAGTGAGCAGTGCTATGAATGCTGGTGATTCATGAGAACAACTCCTCGAAACACGCCTGTTCGAGAAGCTTTGGATCCTCAATCTACGATTAAAGCTTTTGTCCAGGATGGCATGGGAGCCGTGAAGGACAAAGACAAAAAGTTCATTCATGCTTCGCTTCGTACTCAGTTCCACGACAGCCTCGACACTGACGAGGTGTTCAGAGTTGGGCGCGATCAAGAGCCTCGTTGGGATTATCTTCTTGGCCATGAAAACAGAAGCCTCATCGCTGTTGAGCCCCACTCGGCCAAAACCGATGAGATTCAAGCTGTTATCAACAAAATGAAGGCGCTGGAGCAGCAACTCGTTGGCCACCTCAAGCGTGGAAGGCGTATTTCCAAATGGCTCTGGGTGGCTTCTGGAACAGTTTGCTTTCCACCCGGTTCGAAGTATGAGCTCAGGTTAAGGCAAGTCGGCATCAGTTTTGTCGGTCGTTGTGTGATGGCGAAACACCTCTCGTAGATGCACATGTCCTAGGCCGACGCAGCGATGTCAACCTTCTACCACTTCCCCCATACCCCTCACCTTGCCTGGCTGGGTAGCGCCCCCGTCCGCGATGACAAGGTCTTCACGCCTCAGGAAGCCAAGGTCTTCCTCGATGAGCCAGTGGCGATCGAAGAAAAGGTCGATGGTGCCAACCTCGGCTTCTCACTCAGTCCAGATGCGAATCTGCGTATCCAGAAACGCGGCGACTATCTACAGCAGCCCTACCAAGGACAGTTCTCAGGCCTGAATACATGGCTGGACCTGCATGGTGCGGATCTGGAGGCCTTCCTTCAGGAACCGGAGCACCAAGGCCTGATTCTCTTCGGTGAATGGTGTGCCGCCCGTCACTCGGTAGCCTACACACATCTGCCGGATCTTTTCCTCCTCTTCGATGTCGCTGATCCACAGCAACAGCGCTTCTGGAGCTGCATCAGACGCAATGAGGCTGCCAATCTGCTCGGATTGGCTACTGTCCCGCTGCTTCAGGACAAAAGTCACCACACCATCAACGGCCTGCGCTACGAGATCGATCACTTCCGCAGTCGGTATCACCCAGGCCCCCCGGAGGGAGTGATCCTCCGCCATGACGGACCTGAGTGGTGCACGGCCCGCGCCAAGCTCGTGCGACCTGATTTCACCCAGGCAATCGGAGAACATTGGAGCTCTCGGCCGATCGAATGGAACGGGATTGACTTCATCCTCACTGCATGACCGTGCCCTTCAGCACTCTGCGCGCTCTTGAGTTGCTGCGAGTCGGCGCGGGAAGCACCAACGCAGATTTCCGCGACGGCCAGCTGGAGGCCATCCAGGCCGTTTGTGCTGATTCGAGTCGAGTGCTGGTGGTGCAGAAGACCGGCTGGGGCAAGAGCTTCGTGTACTTCATCGCCACCAAGCTGTTGCGAGACGCAGGCCGTGGTCCAGCTCTGTTGATTTCACCACTGCTGGCGCTGATGCGCAACCAGATCGCCGCTGCTGAGCGGATGGGCCTGGTGGCCCGCACAGTCAATTCCACCAACCTCGACCAGTGGCAGGAGGTGGAGCAGCAGGTGAGTGAGGGGGAGATCGACATCCTGCTGATCTCACCCGAGCGTCTGAACGCACCTGAATTCGTGCGGGGTCCGCTGGCCCAGCTCAACCCCAGCCTGGTGGTGATCGATGAGGCCCATTGCATCTCCGACTGGGGCCACGACTTCCGCCCCGACTATCGCCGCGTGGGCCGGCTGGTGCAGACCCTGCCCAACGTGAGCCTGCTGGCCACCACAGCCACTGCCAGCAACCGGGTGATGGCCGACCTGCAACGGGAGCTCGGGCCTGATCTCGTGGTGCAAAGAGGGGGTCTCCACCGTCCATCCCTCACACTCCAGAGCCTGCGCATTCCCAGCCAGCCGGCGCGTCTGGCCTGGCTGGCGCACACGCTGCCGGGCCTGGCTGGCAGCGGCATCATCTACGCCCTCACCACCCGCGATGCTGTGTTGGTGGCTGAGTGGCTGCAGACATGCGGCATCGACGCCCGCGCTTACACCGGCTCCATGGACAGCGGCGATCGCGAGCGACTGGAAGACGCTTTGATCGCTAACCAGTGCAAAGCGCTCGTGGCCACCACGGCCCTGGGCATGGGCTACGACAAACCCGATCTGGGCTTCGTGATCCATTACCAGGTACCCGGCTCGGTTGTGGCCTACTACCAGCAGGTTGGCCGCGCCGGGCCCCCCTCTGCCAGGAAAGATGACGCCTCTCCATCCCGACTTTTTCAACCACCAGGGGGTCTGATGGAATCGATCAATGCGTCCTTACAGCGAGGCCGTCAAGGCTGATGTCCGCCGGCGGATGGGGCCTCCCCACCGCCAGAGCGTGGCGGACATTGCCCAGGAGCTGGGTATCCACGTGATCACCCTCTACAAGTGGAGGAAGGCCTGGCGCCTGCAGGGGGAGGTGGTGCCCGCCACTCAGAAGGACCCTGAGGGTTGGGGCCCGGCCGACAAGTTCACGGTGGTGCTGGAGACCGCCGGTCTGAACAGCACCGAACTGGGTGCCTACTGCCGCGAGCGGGGGCTGTTCCCTGAGCAGGTGGACCGTTGGCGCCAGGCCGCCCAGGATGCCAATGCACAGCCCCTGCTGACGATGGCCGATCAGAAGGACCTCCAGAAGCGGCACCAGGAGGACCAGCGTGAGATCAAACGGCTCCAGCAGGAGCTGCGGCGCAAGGACAAGGCCCTGGCGGAGGCGGCGGCGTTGCTGATCGCCTCAAAAAAGATCCAGGCCTACTGGGGCGAGGCCGAGGGGGACTGACATCGCCCGAGGATCGTCGCAAGGCCCTGGTGATCCTCGATGAGGCCATCGCGGCTGGTGCACGGGCCCGAGCGGTGGCGGCGCCGCTGGGCGTGGGGCACACCACGCTGCAGCGCTGGCGCCGGCAGTTCGTGGGTGATGGGGACGGCCTGGATGGCCGTAAAGGCAGCCACCGCTTGGTGTCTCACCGCCTCACCGACGAGGAGCGCCAGCGCATCCTTCTGACCTGGAACCAGCCGGAGTTCGCGGCATGGCCACCGGGCCAGATCGTGCCGACCCTTGCCGATCGGGGCCTGTATATCGGGTCTGAACGCAGCTTCTACCGCGTGCTTCATGACCATGGCCAGGCGCATCGCCGTGGCCGTGCCCGGCCGCCCCAGCAACCCCGCCCCGTGCCGCGGCTGGAAGCCAGAGGGCCCAATG
>JBKDPV010000079.1:0-10348 GCA_046342315.1 Cyanobacteriota bacterium | reverse complement strand
GGATCAGGGGGCCCCAACGGGGCCGATCGCTCCGATGCAGGCGTTCTGAACCGCTGAATCGCTGACAACCAGCCTGCAGGCAGCACGATCAGCCCTCAAGAGGAAGAAAGGCGCCTTCTCAGGCGGTTTTTCCGCAAACTCTTAATCCAGCCTCCCAGTCGGCCTTCGGGATGGCCATCCCCTTGATGAGGCCCTCTCCGTAGCAGCTTCCGCACAGCACCTCGCAGGGGCGAGATCTGTAGTCCACAAAGCCCCAGCGGCCGACAGGAACAAAGTCCTTCTCCCTCTCCAGCCAGTAGGTGAGGGTGGCGCTCAGGTCGACGAGGCGGAACGCATTGCCATCAATCTGGTACTGGATCCATCCATGTGCCGAGTCGGAGAGCCGCTTCTTCTCGCCATCGAAAGCCAGCCTCCCTGCAGGCGCCTCTAGATCGCTGCTGAAGACAATCGGGTTGCAGCCCACATGAAGCGATGACACACTCTTTGAGAAGGTGGTGCCAACGGCGGTGATGGTCCGACTATCTTTGTGCTGGCCGATGTCGATGAGCATTCCGCCTGCTAAGGCATCGATACCGGTATCGAACTTCAGCGAGAAGAAGAGCGAAAGCAGGCGTTCGGAGGACTGGTCGAACTCCTTGAAGGCGTCTCGCACTTGGTATTGACCCAGGAACAGCTCACGCCATTGATCCAATTCGTTGGCAGCTGGTTCTTCCATGATCGGATCTGTCGCCGATGTGGCCCATGGTGGTCAAGGTAGGCCCATGGGATCATGGCAGCCATTCACGATTACCAATTCCCCATCGTCTGCTTGGTGGCGCGTCTTCCTCCAGGATGGATAGCGCCTCCTGTCTTCCGAATGGCTGGCCGTGGCGAATGGCACTGGCTGGCCTCTTGTCGTCCGGCTCGCACGCGTGGGATGGGTAGAAGCGCTGTCGGGTTCCCCGTACTGACTGGGCGACAGCCAGCGGTTATCACATGGGTAGACGCCCGACCGGGGACAGGCCACCACCCCGCAACCGGCGCAAGGGCCCTCCACACGGGGGGCCCTTCTTCATGGAATGGGCGGTTCCAGCCCGCCTCACTCCACCAACACCGGCTCCACCCACTCCAGAGGCGCGGCCACAGAACCAGCCAGGGGAGAGAGGGCCTTCCAGTGGCCCCGCTGCCAGCCGCCCTTGGTTGTGCCTGCGGCCGCGACCGACTGGCGTCGCAGCTGGTAGTCCTTGCCCAGCCACACCGGTCCTCTCAGCTCATCGGCTGACGACCCGGGGAGCTTGGCGGCCCCACCGAACCCCTTGGCGCCAGACACCGAAGGGATCTCCCCCTCGGCCACCAGGTGCTGCGCATAGAGCTGCACCAGCAAGGCATGGACGCAGAGCTGCTCCATCCGTGCGGCGGTGCCTTTGACGCCATCGGCATCCCACTCCCACACCGTGGCGCTGATGTCGGTGTGCTCCGGCTGCTGAGCTTCCTGCCACTGCAGCGCCGCCAGCATGCCGACATAGGTGGCCAGCGCATCGCGGAAGAAGCCGATGGGCCGGGCTGCCACCAGCCGCTGGCGATGACAGGACTCCGGCGCCTATACCCCGGGGAGGGGATATACCGGCCGGCGGCTGATGGCAGGAGCAGGAAGACAGATGGCGCCAGTAAGTCGGACTAAGATCAAATGACGACTTCTCAGGGTTATGGCGAACAACATGGGGATGCCCAAAGGCGGAAAATGCGTGGGGTGGTGGCACCCAGAAGGGAATTACACCGTTATCGACTATAAGGTTGATAAACGTCTTGGTCGTATCAGAATCCACTGCCATGTAGGCGGACCTGGCTGCGATGGGGCTCATGGCGAATGGAAGCGGAAGACTGACTTTTCGAATGCAGGGAACAACAGCAACGGAGCCCAGAGCTGTGGCTGCCTTAGGCGCAAAATAATGTCAGAGAAAACGTTGGTTCATGGTGATTCACTCAGCGACAGTCCATACGAAAAGCTTTATGGAGCCTGGAAAAATATGAAGACTAGATGCAAGCCGGACTTCGTTCAGCATGCCGACTACTTTGATAAAGGCATACGGGTTTGCGATGAATGGGGGGAAAGCTACGAGGCTTTTAAGCAGTGGGCGCTAGACAACAGATGGTCAGAAGGGCTTACGCTTGAGCGCAAGAATAACTGCCGCGGGTACAATCCAGATAACTGTTGCTGGACATCACGCCATAATCAAGCAAGGAATACCACCCGGAGTCGCAGATACACTTGGCAGGGTGAAGAGAAAATCCTCGCAGATTGGGCGCTGGATTGCCGGTGCAGAGTTGATTACAATACATTGCTTGCACGTCTTGATAGATCCGGCTGGGAGTTTGAGAGGGCATTGACAACGCCATCAAGAAGACAAGGCTCAAGCAATGACACCGCCACTAGAGCACGTAATATTTATTATTCAATGATGAGCCGATGCTACAATCGAGAAGTTGATCCGCGCATGTTTGCTGGCTATGGCGGGAGAGGTATCGGGGTATGCGAGGAATGGCGGATGAGTCCGGAGGCTTATGTGGCTTGGTATCTAGATCACTATATTGAGGGATTCGACGTAGATCGAATTAACAACGATCAAGGCTATTCTCCTCAGAATTGCCGCTTTGTCTCCCGTAGCCACAACAATAACAATCGGAGAAATACAACACTTTTAACCTTATCTGGACGCGCGCTTAGTGCGACTCAATGGGCGGAATTGCCAGAGGCTGGCCGAGGTGTAACCGCCGCTGATATCCGAAGAAGGAAGAAAAACGGATGGAGCGATCAAGAAGCGATAACTATTCCCAAGGGGAAGCGTCGCGGCACTTGCAATGACAAAATAAAAAACTAGTGTGTCGTCCCGCAGATAACAGATTGAATCATGAGTGGATGCAGGGGTTTAGAGGCTCTTGGCCGTCAACCTGGATTAGATTGTTCGTCAAAAGTCTCAGGCGATTCGGCGTGAATATCATAAGCGGAAGCATTTCGCTCAACCGAAACATCGTCAGCAAATCCCATCTGCGACTTGACAATGTCAATGACTTTATCTTGATGGGATACAATCCAGTCAATGAATGCCTGCTCCTTGACAACAAGTCGGACGGGCAGAGGCAAAGCTTGATAGCGCCACGTGCGAGATCAGACAATCTTTCAATGTCAGACAGGATATCTAAGAGAGCTGGACCCGCCTTTTCTCTGAGCAATGCAACAATCTTAGGCAGATATTCCAAAAGAATCTTGTCTTGCGCTGAGTGCGGAATTTCCTGCTTGCCCTGCTGCGCTTTTCACCCTGCCCAGAAAGGAATCCATAATCTATCGATTTAGTCCATATGCCTACTCTAATGCGTCTAGCAAATCCTCAATCCCACGATCAAGCACCGTCACAATCTCCCCCGCTTGATCCAGCGGCAAGGCCCATGCCACCTTCGGGTCATCAATAGGAGGCAGTCGAGGCAACCCCATGGCTCGGCGGGAGGCTTGCGGAATGTGCGAGCACTGAGCCCGCACTGCGGGCATTTGGAGTGGAGGCTGAACGCACCGCCGCCGCCACCGCCCTTGGCGTAGGCGCTGGGGATCGTGAGCCAGCGCAAGGGTGTGGGTGGTGCCATCGGGGGAGCTGCGCCGTGGGGGCGTGGCACTCCAGCGACGGGCGTAGGTCGCTGAGGTGCAGCACCTCGCAGTCCTTCCTCGGTGCGGGTGCGGTGTGGCAGGCGGCCCGGCACGCCACGCCTACCACACCACGACCGCGCTCGGCCATCATCTGCAGAACCACCGCCTTGGCCTACTCGGCAGCAGCGACGGTGAGCTGATCAGGCGGCATCCCTCAGGTCCTCGTAGAGGCTGGTCTGGTTCAGCAGGATGTCCTTCAGGCCGTCGCGCACCTCGGCGGAATTCAGCGCCTGGCTGCTCATCGTCTGATGGGCGTCGAGGGCGCTGATGATCGCGTCCATCAAGGCGGTACCGAAGTCGGGGGAGTTGGCGAACTGCTCCTTGCTGTTGGCCGCGGCCTGTTGGCGCAGCGTCGGCGACTCAAGCAGCTTGCCCCGGATCACCGAGCGCACGTAGGTCACCTTGTCCGTGTCGCTGAGGTCACCGGTGAACAGGTCGTTCAGCTTGGCGATGATCTCGGAGAGCAGGGCCTTGTCCTTCTCTTGCACAACACCGCCACCAGGGGCCATGCCGGGGATCGGGACGGTCTCCCCCTTGGTCAGGTCCAGTGCCTGGCTGCCCAGGTTGCGCAGGTGGTGGTGGGTGAGCACCACCTTGGAGAGATCCACCGTGTTGATCTCGCGCTCAAACTCCAGCAGAGGTAGCAGCCGCTTGTAAAACAGCGCCCGCTTCTCCAAGGCGGTATTGCCGTAGTCAAATATCTGGGAGAGGAAGGTGTAGAAGCGCACGTAGGTGCCCATGTCGCTGCGGAACAGGGCCAGGGCGTCGAGTTCATCCTTGGCCGCCTTCAGGGCCTCCGCGTCATTGCTCTCGTCGGCATGGCGGTAGGCCAGGCGGGCCTCCCTGTAGGTATTCATCAGCCGCTGAGCCACCGGCTCCAGTGCAGCGATGAGCTGGCTCTGCTTGCTGCTGGGATCAAGCAGCACCTTCACCACCCGATCGATCTCGAACTCGTCGTAGTGCCCTTGGGCGTCGAGCTTGGCCTTGAGGTCGAGGATCAGGTTGGGATCCGTGGCCTCGGCAAGCTCGGCGGTCTCGTAGTAGGTCTTGAAGGCCGCCAGGATGTCGGCAGGCTCGTTGACGAAATCCACCACATAGGTGGTGGACTTGCCGGGATGGCAACGGTTCAGGCGTGAGAGGGTCTGCACGGCCTGGATACCGGCCAGGCGGCGATCGACGTACATCCCGCAGAGCAGTGGCTGGTCAAAGCCCGTCTGGAACTTGTTGGCCACCAGCAGGATCTGGTAGCCGTCGCCTTTGAAGGCTTCGCGGATGTCGGCCTTGAGGCCGGGGTTGAGGCTGGCGCTGCGTTCCGTGAAGTCATCAGGTCCGCTCTCGGGATCGTTCACCTCGCCGCTGAAGGCCACGAGGGTGCCGAGCGGGTAGCCCTTCTCGCTGATGTACTTGTCAATGGCGAGCTTCCAGCGCACGGCCTCCTTGCGCGAGCCCACCACCACCATCGCCTTGGCCTTGCCATCGAGCAGGGGCCAGACGAACTGGCGGAAGTGCTCCACGACGATCTGCACCTTCTGGGCGATGTTGTGCGGGTGGAGCTTCACCCAGCCCATCAGCTTCTTGAGTGCGGCGCTGCGCTCCACTTCCTCATCGCTGAAGCTCTGGCCGTCCTGGGCCAGGCGGAACGCCAGCTTGTAGGAGGTGTAGTTCTGCAGCACGTCGAGGATGAAGCCCTCCTCGATCGCCTGCCGCATCGAGTACACGTGGAATGGCTCCGGCAGGTTTCCAGGCCCGGCGGGTTCGGATGGGTGGGGCCGCCTGCCGAAAAGCTCCAGCGTCTTGGCCTTGGGCGTGGCGGTGAAGGCCACGTAGGTGATGCCGCTTTCGCTGGCCCGATTGGCCATCTGGGCCGCCAGCAGCGTTTCCACATCCAGCTCACCGCCATCGGCAAGATCGGCGGCCTCTGAAGCGGAGAGCACCTGCTTGAGCTTGTCGGCGGCGGCACCGGTCTGGGAGCTGTGGGCCTCGTCGGCGATCACCGCGAAGCGCTTGCCGCTGGTGACGGTCAGCTCTTGCATCTTCTTGATCAGGGCCGGGAAGGTCTGGATGGTGCAGACCACGATCTTCTTGTCGCCGGAGAGAGCGGCAGCGAGCTGGTCGCTCTTGATCCCTTTCTCGGTGGTGATCGAAGCCACCACCCCCTTGCGCCGCTCAAAGTTCTCCAGGGTTTCCTGCAACTGGGTGTCGATCACGCTGCGGTCGCTGACCACCAGCACCGTGTCGAACAGCTTGCGGTCGTTCTCGTCGTGCAGGTCGGCGAGCAGGTGGGAACTCCAGCCGATCGAGGCGGTTTTGCCGGAGCCTGCGGAATGCTGGATCAGGTACCGCCAGCCAGGCCCCTCTTCCAGCACGGCCTGGAGCAGCAGCCTGGTGACGGCCAGCTGGTGGTAGCGGGGGAAGACCAGCCGGCGGATCTGCTTTTTCTTGTCGCGCTCAGCGATGCAGTAGCGGCCAAGGATCTCCAGCCAGCTGTCGCGTTCCCACACCTCCTCCCAGAGATAGGCGGTGCGATGGCCAGCGATCACCGGGTTGCCGGCGCCGCAGTTGGAGCCTCCCGGGTCACTGCCCTGGTTGAACGGCAGGAACTGGGTGCGGGGGCCCTGCAGGTGCGTTGTCATCTGCACCTCGCGGTTGCTCACGGCGAAGTGCACCAGGGCGCCACTTGGGAAGGCGAGCAGCGGTTCGGGTGCCTGGCCGGCGGCCTTGGGAAGTCGGTCGGTCTTGTATTGCCAGATCGCGTCAGCGATGTTCTGGGTGTTGTCGGTCTTCAGCTCGGCGGTAGCGACTGGGATGCCGTTTAGGAACAGCACCAGGTCGAGGCAATTCTCGTTGTGGGTCGAATAACGCACCTGCCGCACCACGCGCAGGCGGTTGGCGTTGTAGCGGAGCAGGATCGCCGGATTGAGCCCGAAGGCCGGCTTGAACTCCGCCAGCTTGAGGGCCTTGGGCAGACCCATCACCTCCACTCCATGGCGCAGCACGTCGAGCGTGCCGATCTGATTGAGCTGTTCCCGCACCCGCTGCAGCAGGGCCGACTCGGCCCTAAGGCCGTTCTTCTGCTGATGGGTCTGCCAAGCCTCGGGCTGGGACTCCTGCAGCCAGGCGATCAGATCCGGCGGGTAAAGGGCCAGCTTGCGGTCGTAGTGGGTGGCGCTGCCCTCCTCGTATAGCCAGCCGTGGCTGCTGAGGTGCTCGCAGATCTCGGTCTCGAAGGCAACTTCCAGGTGAACGCTCATGCTGCCTCCTCTGTAACCAGCCCTCGGACGTCGATCTGGCCGGTAACTGCGGCTGAGATGAGCGCTGAGCGGCGCTCCTGCATCAGTGATATTGATGATTCAACAGCTGCTCCTAGCCCCACTGAGCCGCTTTCAAAGTCTGAAAGAAACTCATTTATATGCTCCTGCTCATTTAGGGGAGGCAATGCCAGTAGGCAGTTGCCTAGTTGAGACGCGGAAACGTTGGCGATGGTGGTTGAAGGCAGACCACACGTAACCTGATCGGAAAAAAGAGGGGAACCCAGAAAATGCTTTAGAATCGGGTTGCTTGTGCGGATCAGTGCCACTCTCTGATTTACCGCTGCAGGAAGGTCGCCATCTGTGGCGATGCCAAAGTTTCCCACGCTCCCTGACAAACCAAGAAGCAGGTCACCAGCTCTAATCAATGCCTCTGGGGGCACTTCGTGCTTGGGCACGAAAACGGCGTCTTGGAGGTCAATGGTGCCGCCTGAGATGTTTGACATCCGAACCACTGGTATCCCGTCTGATTGGAAGAGATCGGATCTAAAGGGGAAGCCAGAATAAATCTCACACAAGTGCTTGAGTGGCTTTACCTCCCAGTGCTCCGGCACCTCCCCCAGCCACTCCACCCCCGAATCCTTCATCGGCGCTTCCGGGTTCAGGCCCTTGGTCACTGCATGGGAGATGACCGCCTGCCTCTTCTCTTGAAGCAGCTCGATCAGGCGCTGCTGCTCGGCGATCAGGGCGTCGATCTTGGCGGTTTCGCGGTCAAGGAAAGAGGCAATTAAACTTTGTTCGCCATTCCCGGGAAGTGCAACAATCAGCTTTGTAAAGCCCGAGTTGGGTATGTGCGTTTGATTGACTCCATCATCAAACCAGAGAAGGCCAGGATTTCGGTTGACAAGCCAGAAAAGCAGACGAGGCGAGACATTAACCGGTGTTAGCCGACAAACCCGTTGATTGACCGCGTATACGCGATCCTCTTCAACGAAGAATGCTTTCCCGAGGGCTCGGCCATTGGGGAGGTCACTCATGACTGCGAGGACGTCATCGCGAAGCGCCGGAGACAGGTTTTCTCGGCAGTTCTTTACAGTCTTGCCCTCAGTCGAAATGAAACGCGAGTTGACACAGATAAATCCTCCTTCGTCATCGATAAATGGTTCATGCGCCTTCCCTGATTCAAATTTGCATATTCTACCGAGCTTGGTGATCTCCCAATGATCCGGCACCTCCCCCAGCCACTCCACACCGCTGGGCTTGTAGGCCGGGTAACGGGGAAAGCTCACGCCGACAGCCCCCCGATCATCTCCAAAATCCGATCCGTCACCTGCTTCAGCTCGGCGTCGATCACCTCCAGCGGTCTCGGCGGCGTAAAAACATAGAAGTGCCGGTTAAAGGGAATCTCATAGCCCACCTTCGTCTTGTCGTGGTCGATCCAGGCGTCGGGGACGTGAGGCAGCACCTCCCGATCGAAGTAGGTCTGCACGTCTTCCGACAGCGGCACGTTCTCTGTGTCGCGCAGGCTGCTGTCGGCCTGGGGCTGTCCCTTGGCCTTGCCGCGCTGCCCCAGCACCACGTTGCCGGCTTCGTCGCGTAGTGGACGCTCCAGGTGATCGTGCGGTACCCGAAGTCTTCGTTGCGGAAGATCTTGCTGATCGGTTTGCCGTCTTTCTCCGCCTCCTCAAAGGCCCCGAATAGCTGGGTGATCTCCTCGATGTGTTCAGCGCTCAGTTCCTTGCGCTTGCTGCCCAGGCTCTTGCGCATCTTCTGCCAGAAGCTGCTGGCATCGATCAGCTGCACCTTGCCCTTGCGCTCCTGGGGCTTGCGGTTGCTGAGGATCCAGATGTAGGTGCTGATGCCCGTGTTGTAGAACATGTCCGTCGGCAGGGCGATGATCGCCTCCAGCAGATCGTTCTCCAGCACCTAGCGGCGGATCTCGCTTTCACCAGAGCCAGCTCCGCCAGTGAACAGAGGTGAGCCGTTGAGCACGATCCCGAAGCGGCTGCCGCCATCCTGAGCCGGACGCATCTTGCTGATCAGGTGCAGCAGGAACAGCAGCGATCCATCGCTCACCCGCGGCAGGCCAGGCCCGAAGCGACCGCTGAAGCCCATCGTGTCGGCTTCCCGGCGGATGAACTTCTCGATCTTCTTCCAATCCACGCCAAAGGGTGGATTGGAGAGCATGTAGTCGAAAAACAGGCCCTGCAGACCGTCATCACTGAGCGTGTTGCCGAAGATGATGTTGCGAATGTCCTGCCCCTTGATCAACATATCGGCCTTGCAGATCGCGTAGCTCTCGGGATTCAGCTCCTGGCCGTACATCACCAGCCGGGCCAGGGGGTTGAGGGCCAGCAGGTGCTCCTCCCCCACGCTGAGCATGCCACCCGTGCCTCCCGTGGGGTCGTAGAGCGTGCGCACAACGCCGGGCTTGGTGAGGGCTTCACTGTCTTCGATGAAGATCAGGTTCACCATCAACCGGATCACTTCCCGAGGCGTGAAGTGTTCCCCGGCTGTCTCGTTGGAGAGTTCGGCGAACTTGCGGATCAGCTCCTCGAACACCAGCCCCATCTCGGCATTGCTCACCGTTTCCGGGTGCAGGTCGATCTGGGCGAAGCGCTCCGTGATCATGTAGAGCAGCCCTGCCTTCTCCAGCCGGTCCACTTGCAGGTGGAACTCGAAGCGCTCGAAAATGTCGCGTACCTCCGGCGTGAACGCCTGGATGTAGCTGCGTAGGTTCTCGCCGATGTTGTCCTGGTCGCCCATCAGCCGCTTCATGTCGAGCGGCGAGGTGTTGCAGAAGTTCTGGCCGGCCTTGCGGAGCAGGAACGGCAACGGGTCAAGGCCCTGGTCCTCCCGCAGCGTCTTCTCCTCCAGCACCGCCGCCTTGCTGGGCTCCAGAACGCAGTCGAGCCGGCGCAGCACCGTGAACGGCAGGATCACCTTGCCGTAGTCGCTCTGCTTGTAGTCGCCGCGCAGTAGGTCGGCCACGCCCCAGATGAAGGCCGAGAGGCTCTGCTTGCCGGTGGGCTGCGGGCCGGGAGACGGTGCAGGCAGAGGGGCCCGTCGCGATGGCCCGGTGCTCGTCTCAGGGGTGTGCAGGCCGGATCGGGATGCATCGTCGGCCACGGTGCCGCCCGCCAGGCTCACAGATCCTCCGCGTCCGCGGCCCGTCTGCAACTGACCCGTGGCAACCAGCTGCCCCTTCAGGGTCTCGTAGGTGGCCTCGTCCCAGCCCAGCAGATCACGCAGCTTGCCGTTCCCCGCCGAGCCGCCCAGGGCTTCTAGGAGTTTGTTGCCGATAGAGCAGCAGCCCGGCTGACACGGCGAACTCCACCCCTGAGCTGAACTGCTGCGGCTTTTTTCTTCTGGTGAGCATGCCCGTCGTCGTAGGGCTGAATCAGCCCTGGCTGCTCTGGCCAGG
>JBKDPV010000078.1:0-17594 GCA_046342315.1 Cyanobacteriota bacterium | reverse complement strand
CCGATCAGGAAGTGGAAGACGATCAGCTGGTACGGACCGCCGTTGTACAGCCACTCGTCGAGGCTGGCGGCTTCCCAGATGGGGTAGAAGTGCAGACCGATGGCGTTGCTGCTGGGGATGACAGCGCCGGAAATGATGTTGTTGCCGTACAGGAAGGAACCGGCAACCGGCTCACGGATGCCGTCAATGTCGACGGGGGGAGCGGCAATGAAGGCCACGATGAAGCAGATGGTCGCCGCCAGGAGGCAGGGGATCATCAGCACACCGAACCAACCCACATAGATGCGGTTGTTGGTGGAGGACACCCATTGGCAGAAGCTTTCCCAGCTTCCGGACCGGCCGCTGCGAAGGGCAGTGGTCATGAGGACGTAGGGGGGAAATCCGGTGACGAAACGAATGGAATCCGCGCGCCACCGGCAGGACCCTTCCGTGCGCTCAGGAAGCCGAGGCACTGGAAGGCTGGTTCAAGCTAAGGAGCCGGCTTCGCAAGAAATCGAAGCAAAAGAAAACGTTCCGATTCTTCGCCCAGCTTCATAAAGATGCATGAAGCGCTGGCTGTCCCTGCCGCTCCAGCCAGCGCTTCCCCTGCCGCAGGAATCCGCTCCAGTCCAGGCGGCCCTGCTCGGCCGCCCGCGCCACCAGCAACGGTGCCTGCCGGCGGATCTCGGCCAGGTCGGGTTCGGCTACCCCCGCCGAGAGGGCCATCAGATCCGCCATCGCCAGACCCACCACCCGGGTGAGGTAGGCGGCGCTGAGGGCCTGCAGGGCTCCCCCCACGATCCAGGTGGCGCCATGCAGCCGGATGGCTCCGCAGAGGGCCTGGGTGCTCCACTCCACCACCCCCTGGAGAAGGGCGACACGCGCCACCTCCCGGGCCGCTTCCCTCAGCTGCGGAAGGCTCCAGGGGCACTCCCAGAGCAGGGCCATCTCCTGCAGCATCAGACCGTTGGCGGCGGCCAGCACCAGCAGGTCCACGCTGGGAAGGGGGGAGGCGAACACCCCAGCGGCCACGAGCCACTGGGTGCGCTGCTGGTGCTTCTGCCACTCCCGCCGCCGCAGAAGCTCGAGCTCCGCCTGCCAGGCCCGGTGCAGGGTCTCCAGACCCCGCAGGGGGGTGGCGGCGCGCAGGCGGGGGGCCTCCCTCTCGATCCACTCGGCCAGGGGACGCAGCACCGCAGGCAGGCTGGCGGGCTCGCCATCCCAGAGCAGACAGCGGGACGGGTCGGCCTGGGTCCACTGGCTGCGGAGGTCGTCGAGCCCTCCATCGCTCACGCCACCGGGATCCGCCTGCACCAGCAGCCACACCGGCAGGCCCGGGGGAACCGCCTCGAGCCAGCGGAGATCGGCCGCGGCCAGCGGCAGGTGCAGGTGATGCAGAAACACATCGCTGCGGCTGAAGGACTCGGGCCACTCCCACTGCTCGCTGCGACGGGGCAGCGGATGGCCCCACTCCAGCTGCAGGCCGGCCCTGCCGCTCAGGGCCCTGAGGAAGGCTGATCGCAGCGGGTCGGCCGGGGGTCGGCAGCCCACCAGGGCAAGCCTTGGAGAGCGCGCCTCGGTTTCGGAGCGCCAACGGGCCAGGGAATCCCGACGCCGGGCCTGGGCCTCGCCGGTGTCGGGAGCGAGCCGCTCGAACTGGGCCAGAACCTGATCGCAGCGTGCGACCCAGTCCGCCAGGTCGGTCGGCGCCTGGAAGCTTTGCGAGGGGCGCCGCCGCGACAACAGCCAGACACCTCCCGCCAGGGCCGCGACGCCGACCAGACCGCCGCCGGCTCCGTGCAGCAGATGGCTGAGGGCGTCGGTGGCGACGATTCCCCCACCGAGCATGAGGGCGGGGCGTCGCCACCCCTGGGGCAGGAACGGCGAGGGGCCCGGGGGCTTCGGGGCCGTCCCGGGGGCAGGGGACACGCGGTCGGTCTCCGGTGCGTTCACGGCGGGATGGGGAGGTTCTGCATCTTTAGCTCAGGCAACCAGGGCGGCCCCGCAGAGCGTCGGCGCCCGTGAGCGTGAGAGTGTCTGGGCACCGGAACCCAGCGTCGGGGGGGACACCGACCTGCGGCGCCAATCCCCATAGCCTGGATCACGGCATTCCCCGCCCTGGCACCTTTCCTGCAATGACGGATCCCGTGCCTTCGCCCCGCGCCCCCCGCTCCCGCAACCGAGCCGCGGCCCGTTGGGCCGATGCCGTGCTGCCTCCCCTCTCGCTCACCCCGCGGCAGTGGGTGGAGGTGGACCGTCGCCTTCAGGAGGTGGCGGCGGCTCCGCTCTGGCACGGCGCTCTGCCGGTGCTGCTGCTCGAGCGCTGCTGGCTGCGGCTGAGCTGCGTGGGCGTGGAGCAGCTGCTGGAACGGTTACCCCCCGACGGCAGCCGCGACGCCCCCGAACTGCTGCGCTGGCGGGAGCTCAACGCCGAGGGATTGCCCGCCCTCGCAGCCCAGCAGCAGTGCTGGCAGGAATTCGGAGCCGAGGCCTGCCAGGCGGCCCTGCATCGCTTCTGGCGCGTGCAGGAGCTCGGCGACCATGGCTGGAACCATGACAGCTATCTGCGGCTTCTGAACGACTACCGCAGGCGGTTCGCCCTGCCCCGTCCCCGCAGTCTGCCCCTGCTGGTCCTTGCCCGGGCGGACGAACGCGATCGCCACGAACCCCATCGCCTCCACTGGCTCACAGCAACCCCTGGGGGAAGCGAGGGGCCGATGCGCCACACTTGCGCCTGATCACTGGCAGCGGCGATGGCTGACGACACCACCACCTCCCATCCCTCGGATCGCGACAGGGGACCGGACCGGGGAGCCCGAAGCGGGGGACCCCGCGAGGGCGGTGGCTTCCGCATCCGCCTGAGCGACAACGAGATGCAGGCCGCCCGAGCTCTGCAGGAGGCCTTCGGGCTGCGCTCGACCGTGGCGGTGCTGGGGTTCTCCCTGCGCACCCTGGCCCAGCAGCTGGAGAACGGCGAACTTGATGAGCTGGTGGCCCGCCAGAAGGCCCAGGGCGGCGGCCGCCCTCCAGGCCCCCGGGGTGGAGAGCGTCGCCGGGATCGGGGTGAAGGAAGCGGTCGCGGCGAGGGTGGCGGTCGCCCGGGCAGAGTGGATCCTTTCGCCCGCCCCAGCCGTCCGGCCGCGCCCACCCCGGCCGCTGAACCCTCCGACGAGATGAACGCGCTGGAGGCCGTAGACGACCTCAACACGGCGGAGGGCATAGCTGCGGAGGCTGGCGAAGCTCCCGTGGAGGCCGTCCCGACCGAAGCCGAGACCGCGGCTGCCGAGACCGTGGCGGCAGAGGTCTGATCCCAGCCCAATGAGCGAACAACGGCCGAGGGTCCTCTCCGGCGTCCAGCCCACCGGGGCCTTGCATCTGGGCAACTGGCTCGGGGCGATCCGCAACTGGGTCGCTCTCCAGGACAGTCACGACACATTTTTCTGCGTCGTCGACCTGCACGCCATCACCGTGCCCCACGACCCTGCCCGCCTGGCGGAGGACACCCTCACCACCGCGGCGCTCTACCTGGCCTGCGGCATCGACCCGGGCCGGTCCACAGTGTTCGTGCAGAGCCATGTAGCGGCCCACAGCGAACTGTGCTGGCTCCTGAACTGCGTCACCCCCCTCAACTGGCTGGAGCGGATGATCCAGTTCAAGGAGAAGGCACGCAAGCAGGGCGCGGACGTGTCGGCCGGACTGCTCGACTATCCGGTGCTGATGGCGGCCGACATCCTTCTCTACGACGCCGACCGGGTGCCGGTGGGGGAAGACCAGAAGCAGCACCTGGAGCTGGCGCGCGACATTGCCCAGCAGCGGATCAATGCCCGTTTCGCTCCCCGGGGCGCCGACGGCGAGCCTGTGGCCCTGCTGAAGGTGCCGGAGCCCCTGATCCTTGGAGAGGGCGCCCGGGTGATGAGCCTCACCGACGGCCGCAGCAAGATGAGCAAGAGCGACCCGAACGAGGCCTCGCGCATCACCCTGCTGGATCCGCCGGAGCTGATCGTGCGCAAGATCAAGCGGGCCAAGACCGATCCGGTGATGGGTCTGGAATTCGGCAACCCCGAGCGGCCCGAGGCCGACAACCTGCTGGGCCTCTACGCCCTGCTCAGCGGCCTGGGCCGGGAGCAGGCCGCCGAGGGCTGCGCCGCCATGGGCTGGGGGGCGTTCAAGCCCCTGCTGGCCGAGGTGGTGGTGGAGGCTCTCCGGCCGATCCAGGAGCGCTACGCCGATCTGCGAAGGGATCCCACCACCCTCAACGCCGTGCTGGAGGCTGGCCGGGAACGGGCGACGGCCGTGGCCGATGGCACCCTGGACCGGGTGCGCCAGGCGCTGGGATTCCTGCCGGCGCTCTGATCGGCGGCCAGAAGCCCTGAACCTTGACCTGGGCATTGATCAGCAGGGCTGATCGGATTGCGACGGTGTGTGAACCCTCACCGTCGCACCCGCCCCAGGGGCGACGTCCACTGCCGTCACTGACGTCTCAGCTCGGACCCGGCCTGCGGAACGGCGCTGAAACACGCTGCGTCCCATTTGTCCAGACCGGCAAGCGTGGGGTGGCCCGCCACCGAGTCCAGGGAGCAGGGTCTGAGGCGGTCTTGTGTTGCTGATCGCCTTTGCGTCGCCCTCCTCTCACCTCCCTCCGTAACCGGTCTTCGGGGCTGCGCGGCTCTGCCGTGTTGCTGCTGTCGCTGCCCTTGGTGGCTGGGGCCGTGCCCCTGCCGGCAGATTCGTTGGCAACTTCAGAAGCTTCGACCCCATCGGCTCTTCAGGCCACACGCACCAGAGCCGCTTCCCCCATCGCAGTGGCAGGCCCGGGCCCGAGGGAGGCACCCAGCCCGGAGGAAGGCTCGCCTTATCGCATCACCCCCGAGCGCCGGGCGCTGCTCAACACCATCCGCTTCGCTGAGGGCACCTGGCTGGGAGGATCCCCCGACGGCTACCGCACCATCTATGGCGGCGGCAAGGTGGCCAGCCTGGAGCGCCATCCGGAGATCACCGTGAGCCGGGGCTACGTGAGCGCCGCGGCCGGGGCCTACCAGTTCCTGCCCAGCACCTGGGACGCCGCCGCCCGTCGCCTGGACCTCGACGACTTCGGCCCCGAGGCGCAGGACCAGGCCGCCCTCCATCTGATCGAGGAGCGGGGCGCCCTGCGCCGCTTCGATCAGGCTGGCCTCTGCGCCGAGGTGCTGGCGCGGCTGGCACCGGAGTGGGCCTCGCTGCCGAGCCATGGGGGCGGCAGCTACTACGGCCAGCCCGTGAAGGGCGTGGAGGAGCTGCTGGCCTTCTACCGGCAGGAACTGGAGCGTCAGCGCGATATCGCCCGAGCCGGCGGCAGCGGGCCGGCCCAGGCCTGAGGCTCAGGGCTCGGAGTAAACGACCCGCCCCCGTTCATCGTTGCCCACCTCCAGCAGATGGGCGTGGAGCAGGCGCTCGATCTCGGCCCGCACCGCTCCGCTGTCCTCCCCCGGAGCCAGTTGCAGCTCCAGCAGGGCATCGTTGAGGGTGAAACCCTGGGGACCGCTGCGGCGGGCCAGCCCCAGGAGCTGCCGTTCGAGCGACGGCACCGACGCCGCGGTGGCCGCCGCCACGGCTTCCTCCAGCAGCAGCGGCTGGTTGGCCTGCTGCACCAGATCGGGGATCAGGAACAGATCGATCAGCTGGCCGATCCCACAGATGCCGAAGGTGAGCAGCCACAGGGTGCCGCTGAGGGGCTTGCGGTTGTAGAAGCGCTGCAGCCCGCAGAGGCCCACCAGGGACAGGCACCACAGCAGGTAGCTCACGGCCACGGTCCGGCGTTCCTGCAGCGGTGAGGGCAGCCGCGCGGAACGAACGGGACGGGTGCGGGTCACGACGGAAGCGCAGGCATGGGCAGGATTCTCGTGCGTAGGATCCCGGTTTCGCAGCATCGGATTCCCGTGCCCGCCACCGCCGCCAGCCGCAGCAACCCTGCCGGGGCCGTCAACGGCACCACGGCGGCACAGGCGGCCACCGGCGGGGCGATCCCCCTGCCCAGAACCAGCGAGAGCGAGCAGCTGCTGCGGATCCGGCACTCGATGAGCCACGTGCTGGCGATGGCGGTGCAGAAGCTGTTCCCCAAAGCCCAGGTCACGATCGGACCCTGGACCGAGACCGGCTTCTACTACGACTTCGACAACCCCGAGCCCTTCACCGAGGCCGACCTGAAGGCCATCAAGAAGGAGATGGGCAAGATCATCGGCCGGCGGCTGCCGCTCGAGCGGATCGAGGTGAGCCGCCAGGAGGCCGAGGCACGGATTCGTGCGCAGAACGAGCCCTACAAGCTGGAGATCCTGGCGGGCCTGCAGGAGCCCATCACCCTCTACACCCTGGGCGAGGAATGGTGGGATCTGTGCGCCGGCCCCCACGTGGCCAACACCAGCGAGCTGAACCCCAAGGCCTTCGATCTGGAGAGCGTGGCCGGGGCCTACTGGCGCGGCGACGAGAAGAACGCCCAGCTCCAGCGCATCTACGGCACCGCCTGGGAAACACCCGAGCAGCTGGCCGAGTACAAACGGCGCAAGGAGGAGGCCCTCCGCCGCGACCACCGCCGTCTGGGCACCGACCTCGACCTGTTCTCGATCGAGGACGAGGCCGGGGCAGGGCTGGTGTTCTGGCATCCCCGCGGCGCCCGCATGCGGCTGCTGATCGAGGACTTCTGGCGCCAGGCCCACTTCGAGGACGGCTACGAGCTGCTCTACACACCGCACGTGGCTGACATCAGCCTGTGGAAGACCTCCGGCCACCTCGACTTCTACAGCGAGAGCATGTTCGGGCCGATGCAGGTGGATGAGCGGGAGTACCAGCTCAAGCCGATGAACTGCCCGTTTCACGTGCTCACCTACGCCAGCACGCTGCGCAGCTACCGCGAGCTGCCGATCCGCTGGGCCGAGCTGGGCACCGTCTACCGCTACGAGCGACCGGGAGTGATGCACGGCCTGATGCGGGTGCGCGGCTTCACCCAGGACGACGCCCACGTGTTCTGCCTGCCAGAGCAGATCGGCGACGAGATCCTGCGGGTGCTGAATCTCACCGAGAAGATTCTCTCCACCTTCGACTTCCGCAGCTACGAGATCAATCTCTCCACCCGGCCCGAGAAATCCATCGGCGATGACGCCGTGTGGGACCTTGCCACCCGGGGCCTGATCGAGGCCCTGGATCGCAAGGGCTGGGCCTACAAGGTGGATGAGGGCGGCGGGGCCTTCTACGGCCCCAAGATCGATCTGAAGATTGAGGATGCCATCGGCCGGATGTGGCAGTGCTCCACGATCCAGCTTGACTTCAACCTGCCCGAGCGGTTCAACCTCGAGTACGTGGCCGCCGATGGCACACGCCAGCGACCGATCATGATCCACCGCGCCATCTTCGGCTCGCTGGAGCGGTTCTTCGGCATCATGACCGAGAACTACGCCGGCGATTTCCCCTTCTGGCTCGCCGCCGAGCAGATCCGGCTGCTGCCGGTCACCGACGAGGTGCGGCCCTATGCCGAAGAGGTCCGGGGCCGGCTGCGGGCCGCGGGGGTGCGCGCCTCGATCGACTCCAGCGGCGATCGCCTCGGCAAGCTGATCCGCAACGGCGAACAGCAGAAGATCCCCGTGCTGGCGGTGATCGGAGCCAAGGAGGCCGAGAGCGAAACCGTGAGCCTGCGCAGCCGCCTGGACGGGGATCTGGGCACCGTTGCGGCGTCGGCCCTGGTTCAGGCCGCCGAAGCCGCCAACCGCGAGCGGGCCCGCGGCCTCCACCTTGGCCGATGACCACTCTGCTCGCCGGCGACATCGGCGGCACCAAGACGCTTCTTTCCCTCTACCGCACCGAAGGGGATCGGCTGCTGCCGCTGGCCGTTGAGCGCTACCCGTCAGCCGACTGGGACGACCTCACACCGATGCTGGACCGCTTCCTCGCGATCACCGAGGCGGCGGGCCATCCCAGGCCGGCAGCCGCCTGTCTGGCGGTGGCCGGACCGGTGCGCTGCGGCCGTGCCCACCTCACCAACCTGCCCTGGCGCCTCGACGCCGCTGCCCTGGCCGCCGATCTGGCGATCCCGCGCCTGGAATTGGTGAACGACTTTGCGGTGCTGATCTACGGGCTTCCCCACGTTCCCCCCGACGCCAGTAGCGAGGTGCGGCCCGGCAGCTCCGATCCCTCCGAACCGCTGCTGGTGCTGGGGGCCGGCACCGGCCTCGGTGTGGCGCTGGGGGTGCCGGTGGCCGGCGGGCTGCAGGCGGTGGCCAGTGAAGCGGCCCATGGGGAGTTCGCGCCCCGCAGCGAGGCGGAATGGCAGCTGCGGGAATGGCTGCGGGCCGACCTGGGCCTGGAGCGGGTGTCGATCGAGCGGGTGGTGAGCGGCACCGGTCTGGGGCACGTGGCCCGCTGGCTGCTGGCCCGGAAAGCCGGATCCGCCCATCCCCTGGCCGCGGAGGCCAGCCGCTGGCAGGCTCAGATCAACGGGGCCGGCCCGGATGAAGGCGCCCGTACCGATCTCCCGGCCGCCGTGGCCGCCGCCGCGGCCCAGGGCGATCCGCTCGCCCGCTCCGCGCTCGACCTCTGGCTGGGGGCCTACGGGGCAGCCACCGGAGATCTGGCCCTCACCGCTCTGGCGCGGGGCGGCGTCTGGCTGGCGGGAGGCACCGCGTCCAAGCTGCTGAGTGAGCTGCGGGGCCCCGCCTACCAGGAGGCCTTCCTCTCGAAGGGACGGCTGCGGCCGGTGCTGGAACCCGTGCCGATCCGCGCCCTGCTCAATCCGGAGGCGGGCAGCTTCAGCGCCGCCTGCCGGGCTCGCATGCTGCTGGCCTGAAGCGTTTCGAAAGCTGCAGCCAGGAGCCGGCGCCAGTCGGGTGGGACACTGTCCCGAGACAAGAGCAAGACCCTCTCGATGGTGCGACCCCAGCTCGGGCAGGGGGTCGTGGTGGACGTTCCGGCCACCACGGCGAACCTGGGCCCTGGATTCGACTGCCTCGGGGCCGCCCTCGATCTGGGCAACAGCTTCGAACTGCGGGTTGTGGAAGGAGGAGCCGAACGCTTCGACCTGATCATCGAAGGCAGTGAAGGCTCCCACCTGCGCGGAGGGCCCGACAACCTCATCTACCGCTCGGCACAGAGGGTCTGGCGGGAAGCGGGTGAGGAGCCGGTGGGGCTGGAAGCGCGGGTGCGTCTGGCGGTGCCGCCGGCCCGCGGGCTCGGCAGCAGCGCCACGGCGATCGTCGCGGGCCTGATCGGTGCCAACGCACTGGTGGGCGAACCTCTGAGCAAAGAGAAGCTGCTCGAACTGGCCATCGACATCGAAGGCCACCCCGACAACGTGGTGCCCTCCCTGGTGGGCGGCCTCTGCCTCACAGCCCGGGCCGCCTCGCATCGCTGGCGGGTGCTGCGCTGCGAATGGGACCCAGCCGTGCGGGCCGTGGTGGCGATCCCGGGCATCCGGCTCAGCACCAGCGAAGCCCGCCGGGCAATGCCGCGCAGCATCCCCATCCCCGATGCAGTGATCAACCTGGGCGCCCTGACCCTCCTCCTGCAGGGCCTGCGCAGCGGCAATGGCGACCTGATCGCCGACGGCATGCACGACCGCATCCATGAGCCCTACCGCTGGGGACTAATCCAGGGGGGGCGACTCGTACGGGAGGCCGCCCTGGAGGCGGGAGCCTGGGGCTGCGTGATCAGCGGAGCCGGCCCCACCCTGCTGGCCCTCTCGCCGGAGAGCAACGCCGCCGCCGTGGGCGAAGCGATGGTGAAGCGCTGGGAGCAGGAGGGCGTGAGCAGCCGTGCCGCCGTACTCGGCCTGCAGGAGCGGGGCAGCAGCTGGGCACCGAATCCCCTCGACAGGCGTTGATGATGGGTAGTTATGCTCAGCCCCCGAACGGAGCCTTCCGGAGCGGAGTCCCCGCCGTGCCAGGTTCATTCCGGTCGGCGATGCCCCAGCCGGACCCCGCTTGCCCCTACGGCCCTTGGATCTGATGGACGCCAGCCTGCCCGCATCGCTCGCGTCCGCAGCGGAGACCAGCCCGTTCCCCTGGCTCAGCCTGATCGTGCTGCTGCCGATGGCGGTGGCCCTGGTGATGCCGCTGCTGCCGGGCGATCCCAACGACCCACGTCTCCCGCGCACGGTGGCGCTGGGAGCTCTGGCTGTCGATCTCGGGCTGATGCTTTGGGTCTTCGCCCGTCACTTCGACGGCTCACTGAGCGGGCTTCAGCTGGTGGAGCGGGTGCCCTGGGTTCCTGTCCTGGGGCTGGAATGGTCGCTGGCCGCCGATGGGCTTTCGGCCCCCCTGGTGGTGCTCAGCGGTCTGGTGACCCTGCTGGCGGTGGCCGCCAGCTGGAACGTCTCCCGCAAGACCCGCCTCTACTTCGGTCTGCTGCTGGTGCAGGCCTCGGCCCAGGGTCTGGTGTTCCTCTCCCAGGACTTCCTGCTCTTCTTCCTGGCCTGGGAACTGGAATTGGTGCCGGTGTATTTGCTGATTGCCATCTGGGGCGGCCAGCAGCGCCAGTACGCCGCCACCAAATTCATCCTCTACACCGCCCTGGCCTCCCTGCTGATCCTGATCAGCGGCCTGGCCCTGGCCCTCTCCGGTGATTCCTTCACCCTCAACCTGAGCGAGCTCACGGCCCGCTCGCCCGGCGGCACCTTCGGTCTGCTCTGCTATCTGGGCTTCCTGGTGGGCTTCGGCGTGAAGCTGCCGATCTTCCCCCTGCACACCTGGCTGCCGGATGCCCACGGCGAGGCCAATGCCCCGGTATCGATGCTGCTGGCGGGCGTGCTGCTGAAGATGGGCGGCTACGCCCTGCTGCGCTTCAACGTGCAGATGCTGCCGGAGATCCATCTGCAACTGGCGCCGGCCCTGATCGTCCTAGGGATCGTGAACATCGTCTACGGAGCCCTCAACGCCTTCGCCCAGGACAATGTGAAACGGCGCATCGCCTGCAGTTCCGTGAGCCACATGGGCTTCGTGCTGCTGGGCATCGGCGCCGTGGATGCCCTGGGGCTGAGCGGGGCGATGCTGCAGATGATCAGCCACGGCCTGATCGCAGCCGCCATGTTCTTCGTCACCGGGGTGTTCTACGAGCGCACCAAGACCCTCTCGATCCCGAACATGGGCGGTCTGGCCAAGGTGCTGCCGATCACCTTCGCCTTCTTCCTGGCCAGCTCGCTCGCCTCCCTGGCTCTCCCGGGCATGAGCGGCTTCGTCAGCGAGATCACCGTGTTCCTGGGCGTCACCGCCAACGACGGTTTCACCATCGGATTCCGCGTGATCACGGTGGTGCTCGCGGCCATCGGCCTGGTGCTCACCCCCGTGTACCTGCTCTCCCTCTGCCGCCGGGTGTTCTTCGGCCCCAGGATCCCTGCTCTGGCGGTGGTGGGCGACATGAAGCCCCGCGAGCTGCTGATCGGCCTCTGCCTGCTGGTGCCCACCCTGGTGATTGGCTTCTGGCCGCGGGTGGCGATTGATCTCTACGAGGCCAGCACCAACGGGCTGGCCACCGAACTGGCCGGCCATGCAACCGTTGCCCTTGCGCACCTCCCGATGCTGGGCTGATGAGGTCCGGCTGAGCCATCGCAGCCGGATCATCCGGAACGTTCAGGCCAGGGCGTCCATCACCTGGTCCACCACCGCCTGGCGGCAGATGGGAGAGAAGGGGCCCCTACTGCCGTTGTGGGCCATGCCGGCCACCACCTGGCGGCGCACCACCCCCCGCTGACGGGCCCGGTTCCAGGGGGAGTGCCGGAACCAGGGAAGCCGGCCGGGATAGAGCAGGCGGCCCAGGGCGGCCACGGGATCTGCCGTACCCACAACCATGAGGATCGCTGCCACTCCGTCGAGGATCTGGTTGGCGCTGAACACACCGCAGACGGTGATGATCCGCACCGGAGAACGGGTGAGCCGGCGCAGGTCATCCGCCACCCCCATGGCCATCTCGCCGCCGCCGCTGTAACCCAACAGCACCAGCTCCCCGCCGGCGGCCGGCCGGAACCCGGCACCGGAAAGCCGCAGGCTGATCTTGAGGGCGAGTTCGTAGTTGAGGATCGGCCCATAGCGCCGATCGGAGGAAATCCCCACCTTGATCACATTGTTGGCCTGCACGAGCGCGGCACACACCCCCTGCACCAGAGAGCTGGGATGGCTCTCCTGCAGGGCGAACAGCCTCTGCCAGAACCAGCGGCTGCCCCGGTCCTCCTGGAGGGACACCGGCATCACGGTATAGGTCTCGAGGCCCCGCAGCAGTTCGGTATCCGGCGCCAGGCGGCTCTGCAGCAGGTCGAGGAACTCCGTGATGCGGGGGGGATGGTTGCTGGCGCTCTGATGGATGCCGTCGAGGTAGATCAGCCAGCGGCGGGTGGGCGCCGCTGCGCCCTCCACGGCCACACCGCCGGCATCGGCCGCCGGAGCGAACAGCTGATCCGGAGTCGGCAGGCCATCGAGCCAACCCTCCCAGAAGGCGTACTGGCTGATCAGCGAATAGATGCCCGCAATCGGGATCAGCAGGAGCATCAGCGTCCCGCTCAGCCGCAGCAGCACGGCAAGATCCGACGACGCCACCCTGTGGCGCAGCGGGAGAGGGAGGGCGCCGATCCCCGCCAGGCCCAGGCCGATGGCCACCACCACCGCCAGCCGCAGGGCAGTGCGACGCAGGTGGCGCTGCTGCTGGCCCACGGCCGCCGCATTGCCCGGTCGACGCCACCTCCTCATGGCCCGCCTCCCGGTGTGCCGGGTTCCAGCTGGGAGGCCAGCCGGATGTAGCCCGCACGCCAGCTCTGGCGGAACTGCAGCCCCACCAGCACCAGGGCCACCAGGTAGCCCGGACTGAGCAACAGCAGGGCTTCGCCTACGGCGAGGCCGAAGCGCACATGCACCAGCGACACCAGATTGAGCAGGATCAGCCCCCAGATCGTGATCGCGATGGCATGGCTGAGGTAGGGCGCAGCCGCCAGCCCATAGAACAGGCCGGGCAGGAAGCAGGCCGCAATCCCGTCAAGGAAGTCGCTGGCGGAGACGGGTCTGCTGGCCAGTCCCAGCAGCAGCACCAAGTCGATGGTGCTGCCGATCAGGAACGCCAGGCTCAGCACCAGGGCATCGAGCAGCAGCCGCACGAGGATCTGGCGAGCGGTGAGGCGGTTGGCAAGCAGGGCGAAGCCTTGGGAGAGAGCCATCGACAGCCCCACCAGCGCCAAGAGGCCCATGCCAAGGTCGGCCCGCAAGAGCCAGCTGCCGAGTGCCACCAGCCCACGCTCCACAGGATCACCCCAGCCGGGCGTCACGCCGGGATCAGGGGCAGGGGGCGGGGCGGATGGAACGACACGGGGACCACGGGGCCGTCGCCACCAGCGTGGCTGCCGTTGGCGCGGCGGACAACCCCAACGCGGCGGGGCGTCGTCGCTGGTGATGATGGACGCTGCGTTGCAGCCCCCCGGCCATGACTCCCATCGCCTCGGCGTCCTCTCCCGCCCTGCTCGCCGGTGAGGGGCTGCCGGACTTCCCGGCGATCACGCCCGAGCAGGTGGACCGGCACGTACCCGAGCTGATCGCGGCGTTGGAGGGGGAACTGGAAGCCCTGGAAGCTGCCCTGGCGGAAGCCCTCGCGGTCAACCGTCCGCTCGACTGGCATCAGGTGATGGATCCTCTCCATCGACTCGGGGAGCGCCTACGTTGGAGCTGGGGAGTGGTGAGCCATCTCACGGGCGTGTGCAACACCCCCGATCTGCGGGCCGCCCACGCCAACCAGCAGGCAGCGGTTGTGGCCTTCGGCAACCGGGCGGGCCAGAGCCGCACCCTCTACGACAGCCTTTGCCGCCTGCGCGATCAGGGCGGGCTGGATGCGACCCAGGAGCGGATCCTGGCGGCCGAACTGCGCGACATGGAACTGCGCGGCGTGGGGCTGCAGGGGGAGGAGCGGGAGGCCTTCAACGCCGCCAGCCAGGAGCTGGCTGAGCTCTCCACCCGCTTCGGCAACCACCTGCTCGATGCCACCCAGAACTGGACCCTCTCGCTCACCCGAGCGGAGGAGGTAGAAGGGCTGCCGGAGAGCCTGAAGGAGCTGCTTGCGGATGCCGCGCGCCAGGCCGGCGTGGACGGCGCCACCGCCGAAGCAGGACCCTGGCTGCTGGGGCTTGATGCCCCCCGCTGCGGTCCCTTCCTCCAGTACAGCCGGCGGCGCGATCTGCGCGAGCGCCTCTACAAGGCCCTGGTGAGCCGCGCCTCCGGCGACGACCTCGACAACCGGCCCGTGATCGAGCGGATCCTCAGCCTGCGGGGCGAGCAGGCCCGCCGCCTCGGCTACGCCAACTGGGCGGAGGTGAGCCTGGCGTCGAAGATGGCCCGCTCCGAGGCGGAGGTGGAGCGGCTGCTGGAGGATCTGCGTGCCGCCGCCCTGCCCGCGGCCCGCCGGGAGCTCGATGACCTGCGGGAGTGTGCGACCCGCCAGGGCGCTCCCGAGGCAACGGATCTGCGCCCCTGGGACGTGGGGTTCTGGGCCGAAAAGCTGCGGCGGGAACGGTTCGACCTGGATGCCGAGGCCCTGCGGCCCTGGTTTGCCCTGCCGCGGGTGCTCGACGGCCTGTTCGCCCTCTGCGACCGGCTGTTCGGCATCCGGATCGAGGCCGCCGATGGCCACGCGCCGGTGTGGCATCCCGACGTGCGTTTCTTCCGCGTCCTTGATGGGGGAACGGGGGAAGCTCTGGCCTCCTTCTATCTCGATCCCTACAGCCGCCCGGGCAGCAAGCGCGGCGGGGCCTGGATGGATGAATGCCTGGTGCGCTCCTTCTCGCCCGATGGCAAGCCGGTGCTGCCCGTGGCCTATCTGGTGTGCAACCAGAGCCCGCCGGTGGGCGACACGCCGAGCCTGATGACCTTCCAGGAGGTGGAGACCCTGTTCCACGAGTTCGGCCATGGCCTCCACCACATGCTCACCACCGTGGAGCGGCCCCAGGCGGCGGGCATCAACAACGTGGAATGGGATGCGGTGGAACTGCCCAGCCAGTTCATGGAGAACTGGTGCTACGACCGGCCCACCCTGATGGGCATGGCCCGCCACTGGCAGAACGGCGAGCCCCTGCCGGAGGCCGAATACCAGAAACTGCTGGCCGCCCGCACCTTCATGGCCGGCTCCGCCACCCTGCGCCAGGTGCACTTCGCCCTCACCGATCTGCGGCTTCACAGCCACTGGACCCCTGACGGCGGCCTGACCCCCGACGAGCTTCGCCGCCAGATCGCCACCACCACCACCGTGCTGGAGCCGATCGAAGAGGACGCCTTCCTCTGCTCCTTCGGCCACATCTTCGCGGGCGGTTATTCCGCCGGCTACTACTCCTACAAGTGGGCCGAAGTGCTCAGCGCCGATGCCTTCGGCGCCTTCGAGGAGGTGGGGCTGGAGAACGAAGAGGCGATCCGTGCCACCGGTCGCCGCTTCCGCGAGACCGTGCTGAGCCTGGGGGGCAGCCGCCATCCGGCGGAGGTGTTCGAGGCCTTCCGCGGCCGCGAACCCTCCACCGAGGCGCTGATCCGCCACAGCGGGCTGGTGGCCGTCTGAGTTCCCGAGTGCAGCTGCGCCCCTGTCAGGGGCGCAGCAGTTCCTCGGCCACCGGATCGAGGGAGCCGTGCTCGGCCATCAGCCGGTTGTGCCAGAACACCGGCAGGGGATGGCGGGGGCCGAAGGGCAGCACCGCCTCCCAGCCCGGAAACACGGTGAGGTCGGTGGGGCAGTAGAAGCTGCAGCACTCCACCGAGTGCAGGACGTCCACATCGTGATCGAGGCTCCGCAGCAGGCTGCTTCCAGGTTTCATGTCGGCCAGACCGGGCAGCCAGGGTCGGGGCCAGGGCACCGCCGCCAGAGTGCCCCGGTGGGGACTCGCCACAGTGGTCAACCGGCGGGTGCGGCGGTGCCCGCCCTCCAGCTGCACCCAGGTGCGGGCGATCACACCCCCCATGGAGAAACCGAGCACATCCACCGGCTGGTCGCTGCCGAACGCCGCATCGATGTGCTGGCCCAGAAGCTGGGCGAGGTCCGCCAGGGGCACCCACCCCAGCCCATGGGGCAGGTGGGGAATCAGCAGGGGCCAGCGGCCACCCGCCAGCCGCCGCTTCAGGCCATCGAAGATGCGCGGGGTGTCGAACAGCCCGTGCACCAGCACCAGCGGCGGAGCGTTCATGCCGTCCCTCCGGTGGCCAGGCCAATCGCACGGGAGAGGGTGAGGGCGATCAGGTTGAGCATCACCACGCCGTGCAGCACGAACAAGGACTTCATGATGCGGGTGGTGGCCATGGCCCCGGCCGGCTCGAGCTGCAGCAGGCTGCGCACCGACAGCAGGAGGTAATCGAACACCCCGACCTGCTCCTCCACCTCCTCGAAGCGCAGATGGATCCTGCCCTCACGGCGGGCGCCGGTGTCGAGGCGCCAGTACAACCAGCCGAAGGCCACGGTGATCACCGGCAGGAACAGCACCAGCTGGATCAGCAGCAGGCCGCCGGAGCGCAGGGGCGCCAGCAGCAGCAGATTCAGCAGCAGGAACTGCAGGATGCAGCGCAGGCAGAGCAGAACGCCGAGCCCATCGATCGCCCAGCCCAGCGGTCTTCCGCGCAGACTCCTCCACAGCACCACCGCAAGGGCCACCCCCGCCAGCGGCCGCACCAGGGGGTTGTTCCCCACCAGCAGGCTGAACAGCCCGTACACACCCTGGGAGAACCGGCGCAGGGCAGGTTCCTGAATCTGGGCAAGGCCGTGATCCAGATTCACCAGAAACATCCCAGCCGCGGCATGGCCGGCCACCAGCAGCAGCGGCATTGAGAGGCGCGAGAGCGTCGAACCCAGCCGAGCGAGTGTCCCCATCTCAGGCCCAGCGCCGCCGGCGCACCACCCCCACCGCTCCGCTGAAGCCGGGGATCGGGGCCGCACACTTGATCAGCTCCAGTTCGATCGGCACCGGGCCGTAGCAGCTCTCGAGGCAGTCGAGAATGCGCTCGGCGTAGTGCTCGATGGTGTGGCAGCAGAGCGAACGGGCCTGGATCTGCAGCGCGGCCACGCCCGTGGCGTAGTTGAGGCCGGCTGCCAGGTGATCGTCGCGGGCCGGAACGGAGAGATTCGCCCCCAGGCGGTAGGAGAGCTCGAACCACTGGCCATCACGCCGCTCGTGCTCGAACACCCCCACGTGGGCCCACAGCCGCAGCCCCCGCACCAGCACCTGCTCAGGCGAAGGGGTCACAGCGGCAGGGACCGGTGGGTAAAGCGCCGGGCCCCGCTGGCGTAGTCGGCGGCGATGTGCCCCTCGCCCCGCAGGCGGTAGCGATAGGTGACGAGCCCCTCCAGTCCCACCGGACCGCGCGGCGGCAGGGTCTGGGTGCTGATGCCCACCTCGGCGCCGAAGCCATAGCGGAAGCCGTCGGCGAAACGCGTGGAGGCGTTCCAGTAGACGCCGGCGCTGTCCACCGCCGCCAGGAAGCGGTCGGCGGCCGCCGGGTCGGCGGTGGCGATGGCATCGGTGTGACGGGAGCCGTAGCGAGCGATGTGGGCCAGGGCGGCCTCGAGATCCTCCACCACCTTCACACTCAGGATCAGGTCGGAGTACTCGGTGCTCCAGTCGGCCTCTCCGGCCGCGGCCGCCACGCCGAGGGCAAGGG
>JBKDPV010000077.1:0-15872 GCA_046342315.1 Cyanobacteriota bacterium | reverse complement strand
CTGCCCGAGGCAGTGCGAGGTGAGGCGTCGGCTGCCCGCCAGCAGCACGGCGCAATCGTTCACCCTAGCAAGGTAAGCGGCATCTCTTTGATGGCGTTCAGCCCACCACCGCTAGCCGATTGCGCCCCTTGCCGGCGCGGGGACCTGGGGCCCCGGAGCTCAGGCCTTCGAGGGTGGCCACGAAATCGCTGACGCTGCGGAACTGCCGATAGACCGAAGCAAACCGCACGTAGGCCACCTCGCTCATGGTGCGCAGCCGCTCCAGCACCAGTTCGCCGATCTCATTGCTGCTCACCTCGCGGCCACTGCGTTGCTGCAGGGCCACTTCGAGGTCGTCGACAACGTTCTCGAGAACGGCCGGCTCCAGTCCCGTTTTCTCACAGGCCCGAAGCAGGCCGTGGAGCAGTTTGGAGCGATTGAAGGTTTCTCGGGCACCGTTGCGCTTCACGACGGTGATCGGAACGGTTTCCACCCGCTCGTAGGTGGTGAAGCGGAAATCGCAGTTGAGGCACTCCCTGCGCCGTCGCACGCTGCGCCCGCTGTCGGCGGCTCTCGACTCCAGCACCCGGCTGTCGGTGTGTTGGCAGGAGGGGCACTGCATGCCCGCAGCTTCACGTGTGTTCACCGAGTGTAGGCACCCGGTACCGAAATGAGAAGGGGGCTGGACAATCGCTCACCCTGTGCCAGTGGCTGCTGCAGCCCATAAAAAACCCCCGCAGGGCGGGGGGAGAAGCGTCCGGGAAGGGCCGGCTTCACTTGCCGATCTTCGGGGGATCGCGGAAAGCGATCGCGAAGAACAAGGTGGAGATGGCCAGAGCCAGGATCAGGATGTAAGCGAAGCTCTCCATGGGATTTCCTCGGGGGTCGGGCGATCAGCTGAGAGTGGATCCGGCAGGGGGAACGTACCCCTGCGGCAGGCGGCGGGTTGACTTGTCGCCCAGTTTCTGGAAGAGGCCGAACTCAACCTGCTCACCTAGGTCGGGATCGATGCCAGCGAACACGTCGCGGTAGAGGGTGCGAGCCCCGTGCCAGATGTGGCCGAAGAAGAACAGGAGGGCGAAGGTGGCGTGGCCGAAGGTGAACCAGCCGCGGGGGGAGCTGCGGAAGGTGCCATCGGAGTGATAGGTCTCGCGATCGAATTCGAACGCTTCACCAAGCTGAGCCTTGCGGGCCAGCCTCTTCACTTCGGCGGGGTCGGTGTAGCTCTTGCCGTTGAGGGCACCGCCATAGACGGTGGCCGTCACACCCTGCTGCTCAAACGAATACTTGGCTTCGGCGCGGCGGAAGGGGATGTCAGCACGGACCACACCGTCCTTGTCCTGGAGCACAACGGGGAAGTTCTCAAAGAAGTTGGGCAGACGGCGAACCTCGAGTTCACGGCCCTCCTTGTCCGTGAAGGAGATGTGGCCCAGCCAGCCGGTGGGAAGACCGTCGCCGTTGACCATCGGTCCGACACGGAAGAGACCGCCCTTGGCCGGGCTGTTGCCGACGTAGTCGTAGAAGGCGAGCTTCTCGGGGATCGACGCCCAGGCCTGCTCCTTCGTGGCACCGTTGTCGAGGGCCGTCTGAATACGGCGGTTGATCTCAGTCTTGAAGTAGCTCTGATCCCACTGGTAGCGGGTGGGTCCAAAGAGCTCGATCGGTGTGGCGGCGGCTCCGTACCACATGGTTCCAGCCACCACGAAGGCAGCGAAGAACACAGCCGCGATCGCGCTGGCGAGAACGGTTTCGATGTTCCCCATCCGCAGGGCCTTGTAAAGGCGCTCCGGCGGACGGGTGGTGATGTGGAAGATGCCGGCGATGATGCCAACGATGCCGGCGGCGATGTGGTGAGCCACGATGCCACCGGGGTTGAAGGGGTTGAAGCCTTCAGGTCCCCAGGATGGTTGAACCTTCTCCAGGTGTCCGGTGACGCCGTAGGGGTCGGAGACCCACATGCCCGGGCCGAAGACACCGGTCAGATGGAAGGCACCGAAGCCGAAGCAGGCCAGACCGGCCAGCAGAAGGTGGATGCCGAAGATCTTGGGCAGGTCGAGGGCCGGCTCCCCGGTGCGCGGGTCTTGCCAGATCTCGAGATCCCAGTAGGTCCAGTGCCAGATGGCGGCAAGGAAGAGCAGGCCGCTGAGAATGATGTGGGCGGCGGCCACGCCCTCGAAGCTCCAGAACCCCGGGTCGACGCCGGTTTCACCGGTGATGCTCCAGCCGCCCCAGCTTCCGGTCACGCCCAGGCGCGCCATGAAGGGCATGACAAACATGCCCTGGCGCCACATGGGGTTCAGGACCGGGTCGGAGGGGTCGAAAATCGCGAGCTCATAGAGCGCCATGGAGCCGGCCCAGCCGGCTACCAGAGCGGTGTGCATGAGGTGCACGGCGAGCAATCGGCCCGGGTCGTTGATGACGACCGTGTGCACCCGGTACCAGGGCAATCCCATGGGGGGTCAGGTCTGGGTTGGTGTGACGACCGGCGACGCCGATCCGTCTGGCGATGGTAGTGGGTGCGGACTGCCGCCCGGGCCGCCTGGTTACGGACCGCAACTGCTCGATCCAGAATGAAGGGCTGCCGTGAAGCGCTCCCATGCCCGTGATCCGATTTGTGCGAGAAGGCCGCGACGTGGAGTGCTACCCCGGGGAGAACCTCCGGGAGGTTGCGCTGCGGGAGGGAATCGAGCTCTACGGACTGAAGGGGAGGCTGGGGAACTGCGGCGGCTGCGGCCAGTGCATCACCTGCTTCGTGGACGTGGCGGGTGCCCCTGAGGGTTCGCTCAGCCCCCGAACGGCCGTGGAGGATCAGAAGCTGCGCCGCCGCCCCCAGACCTGGCGTCTCGCCTGTCAGTCCCTGGTGCAGACCTCCCTGCTGGTGCTGTCCCGGCCCCAGAGCCCTCCGGCGGATGGCGAGGGGCTGTGGGCCACGGCCCTGGCAACGCCCCTTCCGGTGGGGCCGACGGCCTGGCCCGAGCCCCCTGCCCCGGAACCGGAGGAGGAGGCTGCGGATGGAGAGGCAGAGGGCCCAACCACAACGAGCAGTGAAGGGGCTGCCGAGCTCCCTGGGGAGCGGTGATACGTTCTCAGCACCTTCAAGGCCGCCATGGAAACCAACGACCTCGGATTCGTTGCCAGTCTCCTGTTCGTTCTCGTTCCGGCCGTCTTCCTGATAGTTCTCTACATCCAGACCAGCAGCCGCCAGGGCGGCTGAGGCGGTCGCCTCAGCGCCTGCCCTCCGGCTCCCGCACCAGCAGCACCGGTGTGGGGGCGTGCACCCGGATGTAGTCGCTCACGGAACTGCCCAGGAGCCGGTCAAGGTCCACGAGCGCCTTGGCCACCAGGGGCCGGCGATCCTGGGAGGCGATCACCAGCAAATCTGCCCGTTCCTCTTCGACGGCGGCACACACCGTCCTTCCCACATCACCGGTGCGATGAAGGGGCTTCATCTCCACCCCAAAGCTCCGGGCACGTTGCACCGCCCTCTCCAGAACTTCATCGGCCGGGGACTTCCCGCCCCGTGAAGGGGTGAGGTCCTGCCTGCTCACGTGTACGCCGGTGAGGCTGCCGCCGGGGATGGCCGCCACCAGTTCGCAGGCCAGCCTGATGGCGTCGTCACCGACACCCGTGCCGTCGACGGTCACCATCACTCGGTTAATCGCCCGCACGTAAAGGTCGTCGCGCACCAGCAGCATCGGTCGGGTGGACAGCTGGAACACGTACTGGCTGGCACTGTTCGAGAGGATCGACTGCAGGCGTCCCAGGCCTCGGGAGCCCATCACGATCAGGTCGGCATCGATCTCCTCGGCCACCTTCAGCACGGTCTGCTTGGCATCGCCCTCCCGCACGAGTGTGGTCACGGCCGAGGCCTCGAGTCCCATGCGCTCCGCTGCCCCGGCCACCAGCTCCTCGGCCTGACTCCGGTGTGCCTTCAGCTCATCGCCCCCCTGCTCGGGCACGACGTGGAGCAGATGGAGGCGTGCCTGGCGGCAGGGCGGAATGGCACGCAGCATGCGCACCATCTCCTCCACATGACCTTTGCCGGAATCGGCGATCAGAAGATTGCGGAACACGGGCTCATTCGGGGCTCGTGCGCAGCCTATGGCTGATCTCCGCCTGCGGTTCCTTCCTCCCCAACACCGTGATGCAGCACCCGGATTTTTGCCCCGATGCCGGCCATTGGGGCCTCGAGCGAACCGTGCTTCCCCAGCACACGGATCATGCCGGCGTGATGTGGCACGGGGCCTATCTCGCCTGGCTGGAGGAGGCGCGGGTGGAGGCCCTTGCCGCAGCAGGGCTCGCCTATGCCGATCTGAGCCGTCGGGGTCTGGAGCTGCCGGTGGTGTCCCTGGCGATCGAGTACCGCCAGGCCCTGCACCACGGTGACCGGGTGCGTCTGCTCAGCAGGGTGCTGCCGCGTCAGGGGGTGAAACTCCCCTGGCAGAGCCGCTTCCTGCGCCCCGATGGCAGCTTGGCGGCAGAGGCCCGTGTGGAACTGGTGCTGGTGGAAGTGGCCGGAGCACCGACTGGGCCCCGCCTGTTGCGCCGCCTTCCGCCGGAGCTTGAGGCAGCCGTGGGCACCCTGGTCGCCGGACCCACAGACAGACCCGTATAGTACAAATGTACGAATCCGGCGGCCATGGGCGAACTGGTGCGTGGGGTATTCCCGGGGTGTGGGTCTTCCGATGGTGGGGCCCGGGTGAGCCAAGGTTCTGGGCTGACGGCCTGCCGCCACAGCGAGCGTCTCTGGTGGTTGCTCTGGAGTCGCTGTCCTGGGATCGGCTGGGTGCGGCTGAATTCCGTGATCCACGCCTTCTGCAGCCTTGAAGTGGCCTGGGCACAGCCGGCTGAAGCCTTCGGAGATCTCCCGGGCTGGCACCCGGGAGTGCTGGAGTCCTTCGAGGGTTACCGCCGCGGCTGGGGCGCCGAGCCTCTCCCGGAGTTGGCCCGGCAGCTGGCAGGAGGCCGGGGGGTGCTGCTCCCCGGCGATGGTCGTTGGCCCGTTGGCATCGCGAACCTCGCCCGTCCTCCTCTGGGCCTGTACTGGCGGGGGCGGGGAAGCCTCTGGAGCCCGCTGCGCCGGGGTGCGGCGGTTGCGGTGGTGGGCACCCGTCGTCCCTCGACCCACGGGCTGGCGACGGCCCGGCGGCTCGGGGAGGCCCTGGCTGCCTCCGGCTGGCCGGTGGTGAGCGGGCTGGCGGAAGGGATTGACGCCGCTGTTCACCAGGGCTGCCTGCGCGGGGGCGGGGCCCCGGTTGCGGTGCTGGGCACACCGCTGGAGCGGGTCTACCCCCGCCACCATCACCACCTGCAGGAGGCGGTGGCCGGCCACGGCCTGCTGGTGAGCGAGCAGCCCCCTGGCAGTGGCGTGTTGCCCGGCCATTTCGCTGCGCGCAACCGTCTTCAGGTTGCCCTGGCGTCGGCGGTGGTGGTGGTGGAGTGCCCGGCTTCGAGTGGAGCTCTCCATTCCGCCAACCTGGCCTGGGATCAGGGGCTCCCCCTCTGGGTGGTGCCTGCCGATGCCGCCCGTGCCTCGGCTGCCGGCAGCAATCGGCTGCTCAGCCGCGGAGCCACGCCCCTCCTTGAGCCCGCCGATCTGCTGGCTACCCTCGGAACCGGGCCTCTCACCCGTTCATTGAAGGGCGATCCTGCCGCTCCCGAAGCGACCCTGCGCTTCAGTGCCTTCCAACGCACCCTTCTTGAGGCGGTCGGTACTGCCGCCTCCCTTGAGGATCTGAGCGAGCGGTTGGGTGAGCCGCCGGCCCGAGTGGCGGTGGGGCTGATGGAACTGGAGAGAGCCGGCTGCCTCCAGGCCGAACCAGGCCTGGTGTGGCGGCCGTCCTGAGGAGGCCTCTCCTTGAGCCATAGTCTGCTCGCATGCAGCAGGTCCATGCCAACGGAGACGGCCTCGCTCCTGTGGCCTCCCTGCCGTTGTCTGCAGACGCGTTCCTGCTCTGGCGACGGGGGCTCCTGGCAGAGGGAGGGCAGCCTGCCGACCTCGACTGGCTGCTTGATCTGGCCGGGGGGCTGACCTGGCCGAAGCTCCAGGACCTGCGCCTGCATCCGGATCGGCCCGTAAGTCTCACCTGCAGCCTGGGCCATATCGAGGATCTCTGGCGGCAGCACCTGGGCACCCAGGTTCCCCTGCAATACCTGGTGGGGCGCTGCCCGTGGCGCGACCTTGACGTGCAGGTTGCCCCTGGCGTGCTGATCCCACGCCAGGAAACGGAGCAGTTGCCTGACCTGGCCGTGACCCTGGGCCGCTGGCCTGCCGCTGCACCTCAGCTGTGGGCCGATCTGGGCACGGGGTCCGGCTGCCTGGCCCTGGCCCTGGCTCTGGTGTTCCCCCGTTCCCTGGGACTGGCGGTGGATGTGAGTTCTGACGCCCTGGCTCAAGCGGCGGTCAACCTGCGCCCCCACGGTGCCCTGGCTCGTGTCCGGCTGCTTTGTTCCGACTGGTGGCAGAACCTTTCCCCCTGGTGGGGCCAGTTGGATCTGGTGGTGGCCAACCCCCCGTACATCCCCAGCGCCACCGTGGAGGGCCTGGATCCGGTCGTGCGCCTGCATGAGCCGCGGCTTGCCCTTGACGGGGGACCCGATGGCCTGGCAGCCCTGCGCCAGGTGGTGGCAGGAGCCCCGCAGGCTCTGGCGCCGGAAGGCTTGTTGTTGCTTGAGCACCATCACGACCAGAGCGCGGCGGTGCTTGCGTTGCTGAAAGCTGCCGGGTTGGTGGAGGTCTGCGCCCACCCTGACCTGGAAGGTGTGCCCCGGTTCGCCAGCGCCCGCCGTCCAGCCGCCACCATGGCGGCCTTCGAGCTCCCCCAGGCGTGAGCCCTCTGCTCCTCCCCCCCCAACTGGCCGCCGCCCTAGAGGCCGGCAGCCTGGCCCTCTTCCCCACCGACACCCTGCCTGCCCTTGCCGCCACTCCGGGCCATGCCGCCGCCATCTGGACATGCAAGGCACGGCCGCGGGAGAAGCCCCTGATCCTGATGGGAGCCGATCTGACCCAACTGGTGGAGTTCCTCGGGGTGGCTTGGCAGGATCCGTGGCTGGAGAAGGCACGATCCTGCTGGCCCGGGGCATTCACCCTGGTACTGCCGATCCAGGTGGAGGTCACCAAGGCGCTGCATCCCGGGGGCGCAACTCTTGGGCTGCGGGTGCCGGCCTGCGAGCAGGCGCGGGAGCTGTTGCGCCGCACCGGTCCGCTGGCCACCACCAGTGCCAACCGCTCCGGCGAGCCTGCGGCCCGTGATGCGAGCGAAGCCGCCGCGCTGTTCCCGGAGCTGCCGCTGCTCGGCCCACTCCCCTGGCCGCCGGGCTCAGGCGCTGCCAGCACGGTGCTGGCCTGGAGCATGCCCCTGGATGGCGTGCCCTCGGGCTGGCAGATCCTTCGAGCCGGCGCCACTGTGCCAGGGGAGCAAAGGAGCCCGGGATGCTGAGCCTGATCCTGATCATCCTCCTGACGGTGGCGGTGAGCCACTGGCTGTTCGAGCCCCTTTTGGCCGTGCTGACACCGCTGCTTGCGCTGGCCTGGATCGGCTGGGCGCTTCTGGCCGCAGCGGTGTGGGCTTTCGCGGGCAACGACGAGGTGTGATCGCCGGCAGCGGGAAGAGTTGGCGTCTGCCCTGGAGGGCTGCGCGACTGAGCAGTCCAGCAGGGCAAACGGGGAGGGCCCTGGGATCAGAGGGGCTGACCATGGGCGGGTAGGGGGAGGAAGCCGGCTAACGGATTTGAACCGATGGCCTTCGCTTTACAAAAGCGCTGCTCTACCGCTGAGCTAAGCCGGCTCTGGAATCCCCTGGGGGGAGCTTACGGCCGGGCCAGGGCCCAGAGCATCAGTTCGCTGCGATTGCGGCAGCCAGTCTTGGCCAAAAGGCTGGACACATGGCTTTCAATCGTGCGACGGCTCAGAAACAGCTGCTCGGCGATCAGCCCATTGCTGCTCCCAAGCAGCAGGAGCGAGAGCACCCGCAGCTCGGCGGGCGTGAGCGGGGCCAGGGGGCATGCGTCCATCGGACAGCGCGAGAGGGAGCTGGGGAGGGTCCTCCAAGGGTTCCCCTCCGCCGCCCTGCGTCGCTTCGTCTAGGGATCGGTTGCTTCGCTGCTGGTTTTGTTCTCTGCTGGTGCCGCGTCTGGCGTGCTTTCCTCCCTGGTGGAAGGCCAGGCCGGCATCGGAGCCTGTTGGCTGCCGTCGAAGCCACCGATCGGCACGGGAGGGTCATCTGCATCGGCTTCGTCGCCGACTGGGGGGAGGGCGGCCGGTATGTCGGGGGCCTCTCGGGTTACCCGCGCCCGCTTGATCGGCAGATTCGCCACCAAGGCCGTGACCCGATCCTCGGTCTCGAGGCTTACGTCGCCGCTGTCGAGGTCAATTTCGACGTACTTCTGAACTACCGCAAGGATTTCCCGCCGCATCTGCTCAAGCAGTTCGGGATTGAGGTCGCTGCGGTCGTGGGCCAGCACCAGCTGGAGGCGCTGACGGGCGGTGCTGGCGCTGGGAGCCTGGCGGCCCAACAGCCGGTTGATGAAGTCGATCAGGGACATCGGGGCTCAGAACAGGCGTTTCTTGAGGATGCGCTTGAGCCGGGCTCGCAGCCCCGTGGGTTCCTTGGAGGGATCCACGATCGGCAGGTTTTCGCCCCGGAGTCGCTGCGCCACGTTCAGGTAGGCCTGACCGGCCGGGGAGGGAGCGCTCTGGAGGGTGAGCGGTTCTCCGCGATTGGTGGAGACGATCACCTGTTCGTCCTCCACCACGAGACCAAGCAGTGGCAGGGCCAGGATGTCGGTGACGTCCTCCACCGACAGCATCTCCTGGGATGCCACCATCTTGGGCCGAACCCGGTTGAGCACCAGCTGTACCGGCTGGATACCCTGCACGTTCAGCAGACCGATCACACGGTCGGCATCCCGCACCGCGGACACCTCAGGGGTGGTGATCACGATCGCTTCCCGCGCAGCGGCTGCGGCGTTCTTGAACCCGTCCTCGATCCCGGCCGGACAGTCGATCAGAACGAAATCCGACCGCTCGGCCAGGAGGGCCACGATCTTCTTCATGTCCTCAGGCGTGAGCCACTCGAGCATCCGTGGGTTGCCCGCCGGAAGCAGTGAGAGGTTGGGCTGGAGCTTGTGCTTCACAAGGGCCTGGTCCAGCCTGCAGGTGCCTGCCAGCACCTCCTGGGCGGTGTAGACGATCCGGTTCTCCAGACCCAGCAGCAGGTCCAGGTTGCGGAGGCCGAAATCGGCATCCAGCACCGCCGTTCTCTCGCCGAGTCTGGCCAGGGCGATCCCAAGGTTTGCCGTGAGGGTGGTCTTGCCGACCCCTCCCTTGCCGGAGCAGATCAGGATGATGCGAGGGGAGGTTGACGTCACGGCGTCCTGTGGCGTGCGGGCAGGTTACGTCCACCGCGTGGCAGCCCTCCGATCGGGATCACTGCGGCAGGGGCCAGCTCGGAGAGGCCGGGTCGATTCGGATCGTGCCATTCACCAGAAGGGCCTCCTCGGCAAGTCCCGCAGGAGGTCGTTCCTCCGGACCCCGGGCCACCGCGTCGGCGATCCGCAACTGCAGCGGGCGCAGCTGCAGGGCCACGATCCGAGCGCTGCGGTTGCCTCCGCACCCTGCGTGGGCCATTCCCCGCAGCCGCCCCCACACCAGCACGTGGCCTCCAGCACTGATGCGGGCTCCGGGATTCACATCCCCCAACAGCAGCACGGAACCCTCCACCTGGAGGTGGTCGCCTGAGCGCAGCGTTCCCCGGTGCACCGTGAGGGGATCGACGTTGGCTTTCGTGGCGGCCTTGTCGCCTGCCCCGTTCACCGGCAGCGATCCACCCTGTTCGAGTCCGAGGGCGGCTGCGGCCACGAGGGTGCCGGGGCAGCGACTGTGGACCCGCCGCAGCTCAAGGCCGTGGCGCTGCAAGAGGTTCTGCAGATCCCGCAGTTCAGGCACCCGCAGCAGCCAGTCTCCGGATTCCAGGCCCACGGCCCCCTGCAGAAACGACTGGCGCACGGCCTGGTGCACCTCCTCGAGGGCGCTGGCGACCCCCTCGCCTTGGGGAAGGCGCAACAGATGCAGCTGGTCTGGGGCGAGCGCCGGGATCAGGGCGGCGGCCATGCGCGACGGCTGGGGGGTGGAACTGAGCGGCAACCTAGAGGTGAGCGACCTTCACGGTTCACCCCGGAGTCCGAGGGACCAGGGGCCAACGGCTCAGTCGCTCCTTCACGGCTGCGCTCACGTCCGCTGGATGGATGAGCCAGGCACTCTCTAGCGGCCGGGTCAGGCTGGCCACCAGGGAGGAACGGCGCTCAAGGGCCTGCAGGCGTTCCCCATCCCAGAGGCGAAGGCCTCCCTTGTAGGGGTGATAGCCGTGGCTCTGGCGCTGCAGCAGGGTGCATTCGCCCTCCCTGGGGAGTCCTGCGCGGCGGCAGAGCCCCCTCACCTCCGCCAGCAGCTCAAGGCGCATGCTGGGGGGGTAGTCGCTCACATCGGTGGCCTTGGGTAGCTGCCGATCCAGGAGGCGGCGGCATGGATCGGCTAGTTCTGCCGGTCCCTCCTCCCGCCAGCGGCTGAGGTGGTAGCCCGTGCGCAGATCGTCATTGGCCAGGAAGCTCTCCAGATCAAGGCCTTCGGGTTGCCACAACCAGCGCGCCAGCACGGCATCGGCCCAGACATATCGGGGGCCGAGCCTGCGGGCCTCCGCGATGGCACGGGTCAGCAGCCAGTTGCACACCACATTGAGGCGGTGGTTGTAGACGCTGCGGTACATCAGCTGGCGTACCACCAGGTAGTGCTCCACCGCCATCAATCCCTTGGGATGCAGGGCCAGTCCGCCATCGGGAGCAAGGGTGAGGGCTGCCAGGATGCGCTCGAGATCCAACTTGCCGAAGCTGGTGCCCGTGCTGTAGCTGTCGCGCAGCAGGTAGTCGAGCCGATCGCAGTCCAGCTGGCTGCTCACCAGTGCGGCAATCGCCGGCACCTCACAGCGCCCATGCTCCAGCAGGTCGGCTACCGAACGGGCCAGTCCTGGCTCGACCGCCTCCAACCGATCGCGCAGGGCGGGATGGTCACGGATCAGCAGCCCCGACCAGCTTTCATGACGCAGGCCGTACATCTCCTCCCCGGTGTGGCTGAGGGGGGCATGGCCCACGTCATGAAGAAGGGCTGCGGCAAGCAGCAGCGGACGCTGCTCCGCCAGGGCCGGATCCAGACGCTGCAGATGGTCGAGGGCCTGGCGTGCCAGGTGCAGCACCCCCAGGGAGTGGGTGAAGCGGCTCGACTCAGCACCGTGGAAGGTGAGGAACGCCGGGCCGAGCTGACGGATGCGGCGGAGCCGCTGGAAGGGGGCGGTGTCGATCAGGTCGATGGCCAGGGCTTCGGCCGGATCGTCGCGATCCAGTCGGATTGCTCCGTGCAGGGGATCGTGATAGGCGCGTGTGCTCATCCCCTGGCTGCCTCCAGCTGCGTCACCAGTAGGTCGGCGGTCTGATCCAGCCAGTCGTCGCCTTCCCCGCCCGGATTCAGGGGTTCTGGGGAGGAAAGCCGGTGGTCGGGACTGATCCCCAGGTGTTGGATGTCCCGTCCGGAGGGTGTGAGGTAGCGGGCCACGGTCACCGCGAGTCCACTGCCATCCCCCAGAGACAGCAGGGTCTGGATCAGGCCCTTGCCAAAGGTGGGAACGCCCGCGAGTTGCGATCGCCCGGCGTCCTGCAGGGCCCCGGCCAGGATTTCGCTGGCACTGGCGGTGCCGCTGTTCACGAGGGTCAGCATCGGTCCCTCATAGAGGCGGCCGGGGGTCGCCTGCTGGCGGGCGGCGATGCCACCCCGGTCCTGGGTTTCCACGATCGGATCGCCATCGAGGAAGGCATTGGCCACCGCGATTCCTGCGCTCACCAGCCCACCGGAGTTATTCCGCAGATCCAGCACCAAGCCCTCGATGCTCTGATCGCTGAATGCCTCGAGAGCTTCCTTAACCTGGCTGGGCACCGGCTCGCTGAACTGGGTGAGGCGCAGAACCCCAAGGCGATGCCCGTTCCGCACGATCAGCCGGTGCCGCACCGGGTGCAGGTCCACGGCCCGCCGCTCCAGGCGTACCTCCCGCTCCCTCCCAGAGGGTGTGCGGAGATCCAACAGCACGTCAGTCCCGGCCGCACCCCGGAGCAGCGCGGCGGTTCCCTCCAGCCCCAGGTCGTCACTGCTGTGGCCCTCCACACGCATCACCTCGGTGCCGGAGACGATCCCCGCCTCCGCGGCGGGCGAGCCATCCAGGGGCGCGATCACCACCACCTGATGGTCCGCGTCCCTCAGTCCGAGCTGCAGCCCCACTCCCGAGACGCTGCCGCGGTTGGTGGAGCGCAGCGCCTCGTATTCCGGTGGTCTCAGTAACCGGGTGTAAGGGTCGCCCAGGGAGGCGAGCAGCGCTTCGATGGTGTCGTAGGCAGCCGCCGAACTTTCGATCGGACGCTCCAGGGCCTTCTGACGTCGCTGCCGCCAGTGCACGGCATCGAGCTGCTCAGGGGCCACGTAGCTCTGGTTGACCAGGCGCCAGGCTTCCACCACCAGCTGCTGGGCGTCGTTGAGCGCGATCGCCCCCGGGGCCGGAACCAGCAAGGCCAGGGCTAGCCACAGGGCCACCATCAGGGCGGTCCAGGCCCGCTTCGCCGGTCCGGGGCCGCGCCCGGGGGCTGTTGCAAAGGGTTGAGCCGCCGACGGGCGACCGGGGGATCCGCTCACGGGGGGGTCTTGACGATCGGTAGACTCTCGCAACCCAAACCCCTCGCTGCATGGCGAACTCCCAACCCGCCGCCAAGCCGAACGGCGTCTACGACTGGTTCCAGGAGCGCCTGGAAATTCAGGCGATCGCCGACGATATCTCGTCCAAGTACGTGCCGCCGCACGTCAACATTTTCTATTGCCTGGGCGGCATCACCCTGGTGTGCTTTCTGATTCAGTTCGCCACCGGGTTTGCTATGACCTTCTATTACAAGCCCACGGTGGCTGAAGCCTATGCCTCCGTCCAGTACCTCATGACCGATGTCAGCTTCGGCTGGCTGATCCGCTCGGTGCACCGCTGGAGCGCCTCGATGATGGTGCTTATGCTGATCTTGCACGTGTTCCGCGTCTATCTCACCGGCGGCTTCAAGCGCCCTCGCGAACTCACCTGGGTCACAGGCGTGACCATGGCCGTGATCACGGTGTCCTTCGGTGTTACCGGCTATTCGCTCCCCTGGGATCAGGTGGGTTACTGGGCCGTGAAGATCGTGAGCGGCGTTCCGGCTGCCGTGCCCGTGGTGGGCGACTTCATGGTGGAACTCCTCCGCGGCGGCGAGAGCGTTGGCCAGGCCACCCTCACCCGCTTCTACAGCCTTCACACCTTCGTGATGCCCTGGCTGCTAGCGGTGTTCATGCTCATGCACTTCCTGATGATCCGCAAGCAGGGCATCTCCGGTCCCCTCTGATCGATTGCACCTAGTCTCTTCCTGATTGCTTCGGCTCCTCTAACCCAGGTATTCCCCCCTCCGGTTCTCCGCCATGTCCAATCTCAAGAAGCCTGATCTCACCGATCCCCTCCTACGCGCCAAGCTCGCAAAGGGCATGGGACACAACTACTACGGGGAGCGGGCCTGGCCGAACGATCTCCTCTACATGTTCCCCGTCACGATCCTGGGAACCTTCGCCTGCCTGGTGGGTCTCGCTGTGCTCGACCCTGCCATGCTCGGCGATAAGGCCGATCCTTTCGCCACACCCCTGGAGATCCTCCCTGAGTGGTATCTCTACCCGGTGTTCCAGATCCTGCGGGTTGTTCCGAACAAGCTGCTGGGCATCGCCCTGCAGACCATGGTTCCTCTCGGTCTGATGCTGGTTCCCTTCATCGAGAGCTTCAACAAGTTCCAGAACCCCTTCCGTCGTCCCGTCGCCATGGCGGTGTTCCTGTTCGGGACCGTTTTCACAATTTACCTCGGCATTGGTGCTGCCCTGCCGATCGACAAGTCGCTCACCCTGGGCCTGTTCTGAGACGTTCCCAACCCTGGCCTTTCCAAGTTTCCATCCCGTTCAAGCCGCGGCTCCCACCGCGGCTTTTTGCTGCGTCAGCTCAGGTGTGATCGCTCGACATCCAGCAGGCTCACATCCTGCTGACGCACACGCAGCAGATGGTGGGTGAGCAGAAAGCCCACGATCGTCCAGGTCTGGTAGGTGCGGGATTGCTGGCCCATCCACGTGCCGGTGGGACCATCGAAGTACTCGGCCCACTGCTGGCGGGGCAACTGGTTGAGCTGGCTCCAGTAGCACTCTTCCAGCATCGCCCGCATCTGGCCCATCAGCAGGGCGTCGGCTGTGGGGTGGCGCTGTTCATGTAGTAACACGGCGCCGGCGAGATACCAGAGCAGGCTGGGCCAGTGGCCCCCATTGTGGTAGCTCCATGGCCAGTTCTTGGGATCCGAGCCGGTTTTCTCTCGCCATTCCTCCTGGTCCATTGGTGGATGGCAGATGCGCATGGGCATCTGGGCCATCAGATGGTCCCGGTTGTGCAGAACCAGCCGGAATAAGGCTCTTTGCTGAGGTGCCGTCAGAAGTCCGAACAGACAGCCCAGCGTGTTGCCAAGGCTGTAGAAGCGAAAGTCAGGCCTGCCTGTGCGCATGTTGCCAATCAGGTAACCCCCGCGGTTCTCCAGCCAGTCCTGGAGCCATGGCGGGATCACCTGAGGTTGCACATTAAACTCGTTCTGGTACTGCTTCTCCCCGTACTGTTCGGTAGGCCTTCGCCGCAGAACCTGCACGGTTTTACTGGTCACCCAGTAATGCTTCAGCAGGAAACGGCGGAGGTCGTGCAGCCATTGTCGCGTCAGCACCAGCCGCTGATCCAGCAGGCGGCTCATGCTGTCGCGCTGGGCCAGCTCCATCAGCTGGCAGCAACTCCGTAGACAGCCGTAGAGCAGAACTTCCACCTCCAACGGCGCGCCCCAAACATCCATGGGCCGGTCGATCATGAAGGCGCAATCCGGTACGAACAGCACGGGAGTGCCCTCGAAGCTCGGATGGAGAACAAGGTCGAGTAGCAGCTGAACGCCCCTCTGCACCTTCTGGCTGGTGGCGAATTGCAGGTCCTGACTGCGTTTGACATAGAGCCAGCACAGTACGGGCCACCAAAGGCTGGCATCCACAGAGGTAATGCGTCCGATCGAACGCTGTCCGTAGTCGGCGACAAGCTTTCCGTCCTCCTCCACGAAACTGGTGGGGAAGACACCCCGCGTCTGGTATGTGCTGCTCTGGAGATCCAGGCTCACCTCGAGGAAGTGCCGCACAACCTCGAAACGCCCCGTCATCAGCAGGTAGGCCATCACGGGCACGTTGTCGCGCAGAAACACCTCGCCGTAGTTCGCGTGCTCCTCCACGCGCGGGTGTGCCAGAGCGGCTACCGCCCCTACTGGTTCCCCATGCACGCGCACAAGGGTGCGTTCGAAGTGGTCCTGCGCGGCTTGGACGACGGCAAGCTCACGGGAACTGGGCCGCAGACGCAGGTTCTGCTGGCTGAAGGGCTTGGCCATGTCCGGCGGTGTCGCAGTGGCCCGGTCTGAGCGGAGGCTAGAGGCGGTGGGCCGGCACGTCTGGAATCAGCCCCCGTGTGGTAAGGTATTGGACTGCGCGGGGAACCGCGTGGGCCCAGGTTGAGAGTTGCGAGGCAGGAGCAGCCGAGGAGGCTGTGAGAGCGGAGCGAGGGAAAGCCTGGGGGGACGAACTGCTAGGTTCGTCAAGCTTCTGAGAGCGGGCGAGAGCCTGAAGGAGGGAGCGGCTTACGACGAAGGGAGCCGGAGGCTGCCGATGTTGTAGGTTGAACGAGTCGCTGCGAGGCGATAAGCCGCGAACCCCTGAGAGGGGGGAAGCGGGAGCACCTGGACAA
>JBKDPV010000076.1:0-38375 GCA_046342315.1 Cyanobacteriota bacterium | reverse complement strand
TCCGTGAGTCAGGAGGGGGATGGGCGGGCGCCCGTGGGGCAGGCGACGGTGATCGCCAGCGTGTTCACCCCGGCCCGGCCCTGGTTTGGCGGGGAGGAGAGCGACTACCAGGCGCGGAAGCGGGCGGCGATGGCGGGGATTCAGACCGGGTTGGGGAGGCTCCTGGGGTTGGAGGCGGCCGATTGGCGCCACGCCGAGCTGGCCACGCCCCGGGGATGGCGGGGGTGGACCGGTCGGCCCTGGGGCTACGTGGGTGGGCTGGGCCAGCATCCAAGCCGCTTCGGGCCCTTCGGGCTGGCCAGCCGCACGCCCCTGCCGGGCCTGTGGCTGTGCGGCGATTCGATCCATCCCGGAGAGGGCACCGCCGGCGTGAGCCTCTCGGCCCTGATGGCCTGCCGCCAGCTTCTCCAGGCCCGCGGCAAGGTCTGGCGATGGCGGGACGCGGCCACCACCTGAGAGGCTGGGGGTATCGATCCGTGCTCCGATGTCTCCCACAGCCCCTGCCCTGGTGGCACCCCCGGCCGCCCCATCCGGCCGCCGGCGCCGAAAACCCGAGGCCGGCGCGGGGAGCCGCGGCTTCGGGACCGGCGGGCGCCGGGAGAAGGCCTCTGCTCAGGGGAAGGGGCGCAAACGACGCGGTTCGGGACTGAGCGCCGCCGACCGTTCGCCCCTGGGCCGCAGCCCGGATCTACCGGCCCTCGAGGCCCGCGCCAGGCTCGGGCTGGCGCTGGCGGGGCGCCTCAGCGAGGGCGACGTGAACCGGGCCTGGAAGCGGGCGGCCGGCGAACACCACCCCGATCGAGGTGGACTGCACGACACCATGCAGGCGATCAACGCCGCCCGCGACCTGCTGCTGGGCCGCGGAATCGAGTCCTGACTCAGCCGCCCGCCAGCACCGGCGGCGGCGCACTCGCGGGGAAGCGCCCCAGATAGGTGGCCACGGCGATCGGACGAGGCTGGTCGTAGCCCACCGGCAGCCAGAGATCGCCGGCGGCGGAGGCGAAGTGAACCTCCCAGTGGTAAAGACCGCGGAAGGCACGCGGATCCTCCTTCAGGAGGTCGGCGTAGAGCAGCACAGCTTTGCCGTAGTTATCGCTGTTGTTGTAACCCCACAGCCCCTTGCGGATGTCCCTGAGGCCACCGCGGCGCACCAGATAACGGGCGGCGGCATGGATGGCACTGCGGGGATCACGGATGTCGCCGCCGTTGCCGATGCCGGGCTCGGCCCAGGTGGTGGGCAGGAACTGCATTGGCCCGCGGGCATCGGCCACCGACACACCATCGATGCGGCCCATGCCCGATTCCACCAGGTTCACCGCCGCGAGCACCTCCCAGGCGATGCCGGTGGCGGCGGCAGCCTCCTTGTAGTAGCGGAGAAGATTCTCGGGGGGCTCGGGGGGAATGATCCGCCACGCCGGCAGCACGGCCGCCTTCTGGCCGCGGTGCATCGCCAGGAAGGCACGCCGGGCGGCCAGGTGCCGGTCGAAGACCGGCCGCCAGGTCTCGCTGAGTTCCTCACGCACCTGGGCAGCCAGGTGGGGCCGCCGCGAAAGGGTGCGGTAGATCACCTGCTGCTGATGCCCCAGGGCCGGCAGATCAGCCTCCGGCGTGCTCGAGGACCGGATCAGCTGCTCCACCTGGCCCAGAAGGACCGCAATCCCAGCCGGATCCGTGGGCAGAAGGGGATAGTGGCGGCCGTTGGCGGCCCGGGGCAGGGCTGGATCGGTGGGCAGCAGGGCGGCCGCCGGCGGCGGCGGCAGGGGCTCGGCGGTCACCGATCCCGGTGGCGGCGGCAGAAGCTGCGCCTCCGCCGCCGTGGCCCCGGACCCGCCCCGGTACTCCCCGCAGCCCACCAGCGCCGGGCCCAACAGCAGGGCCAGACCGCCGGAGAGAGCCAGCAGCGGGGGGAGGGGGCGGCGCATCGGCAAGGGAGGCGGATCCGGATGACGTTAGGCGTGCTGGCCGGCGCCCCCCTCCGTTCAGGGTTCGGGAGGCAGGAGCTGGATCCGGTACAGCACCTCCTCGAGGGCATCGGCCGCCGTGATTCCCGGCCACCGCTGGGGAGTCTCGGGTGTGCAGCAGGAGGCAACCGGCGCCAGCACGGTCCAGGGCCGGGCATGGCAGAACTGCACCACGCTGTGGCGCTCGCCGCTGCTGCCCGCCGGAGCGACCACCCGATGCCTGCCCGCCGGGATCGTGCCGTTGCTGAGCCGCTCCAGCATCAGGCCGCTGTTGATGATCACCCGCCCCTCCGGCGGAATGGCGTCGACCCATGCACCCTCCACCAGCACCTGCAGGCCGGGAGCCGTGGCCCGGGGCAGGGCGGTGATCAGGTTGATGTCGCCATGGGGCGCAGCCCAGACGTGGCCGCCGGCCGGCGCCTCGGGCATCGGCGGGTAGCGCAGGGCCCGGCTCAGGGTGGGGGCCTCCGTGGTCATCTCGTCGAAGAACGTGTCGGCGCAGCCCATCGCCACCGCAACCACCCGCAGAAAGCGGCGCTGCAGCTCGGCAACGGCCGTGTGGAACGCCAGCAGCACCTCTGTGATCCCGGGCAGCTCCGCCTCGGGCAGCAAGAGTTCGGGGTAGAGCAGCGGATGGCGGCGCCGCAGGGGATGGGCCGCCGGCAGCGGCGCCGACCAGTTGAGCATCTCCTTCCAGTCAGCCCTCCCGTGGCCCGCCGCGGTCTCCACCAGCAGACCGGTGTAGCCGGTCTGGCCCGCGCTCTCCGGGGCATGGAAGGCCTGCTTCCGTTCCGTCGAGAGGGCGAAGAAACGGCTCAGCAGGCCGTAGGCGTCATCGAGCAGGGCCTCCGGCAGATCGCTGCTGGTGTAAACGAATCCGGTGGCCAGGCTGCGGCGCACCCCATCGACCACGGCGTCCCGTGCGGAGCGGCTGCCGCGCTCGAAGGCCATCAGATCCACGTCAAGGATCGAGGAACGGCCCATCAGCACCCCGGCCCGACGGGGCTGGTCATGACAGGCGGGCAAGCTCCTGCTGGAGGGATTCGGTGAAGCCCCGCCGCTGGGCGGGATCCCCCACCACCATCAGCGTTCCGTTCCCGGGCCACCAGTTGAGGCGGAGATTGGAGACGCCGTCCTCGACGACGAACATCTCGAAATCGCCTTCGTGCACCCAGCGGCCGGATTGGCCGGTTCGGGCCACCAGCACCTTGAGCTGATCCAGCGATCCCCGGAACTCCACCAGTCCGCTGCGTGTGGCACGACTTTAGTCAGATCGCCCGGCCCTGCCCTGCCGGCAGGCGCAATCTCAACCCAGCAGCTCCTCGGCAGCCTGCCCGGGTGGCGCCAAGAAGGCCGGCCGCAGGTCGTGGGTGCGAGCCAGGAAATGGTGCAGCAGCGGCCAGTCCCCCGCCTGCACCAGCTGCTCAAGCGCGTCGATCTCCTGTCGATAGAGGGCAAGGGCCGCCAGCAGGGCCTCCCGGTTGTGGCGGGCCATCAGGGTGCCCAGCTCGGGGTTGCCGCCGCCCACCCGCGTGGTGTCAGCGAAACCGCTGGAGGCCAGGGCACGCACCAGCGCCGCCAACGGGCCCTCCCCACCGCGGTCGGCGGTCCCGATCAGGGCCGCACTCACGAGCACCGGCAGGTGGGAGATCATCGCCACGGCCCGGTCGTGCTCGTCCGGGGCACAGGTGAGCCAGCGGCCTCCCACCGCCAGGGCCAGCTCCCGCACCGCTGCGAGGGCACCGTGCTCGGTGTCCGCCACCGGAGTCGCCACCCAGGGGCGATCGCGGAACAGCCCCGACTCACCGGCCTCCACCCCCGCCGCGGCCGGACCGGCCATCGGATGGGAGGCCACGAAGCGGATGCCGGGCAGCCGGTCCCAGGCCGCCAGCACCGGCCCCTTCACCGAGCCCACATCGGTGACGACCGCCTCCGCGGGCAGGGCAGCCAGCAGCACCGGATCCGGAGCGAGCAGGCGATCCAGCGGCAGGGCGAGGACCACCAGCCCGCAGTCAGCGAGCACGGCCGGGTCGGTGGACACCGTGCCCGCCAGGCCACGCTGCCGGGCCCGCACGGCAGTGGACTCCCGGTGCACCAGGGCGCGCACGTCGGCCCCGAGCGCCTGCAGATCCAGTCCCAGCGAACCACCGATCAGCCCCAGACCCACCAGCCCCACCGGCCGGTGCAGCCACAGGGGCACTGACCCCTCCCCATATCGCTGATGCGCCATCCCGGCCGCCTCCCACCTCGGTTCCATCGTCCCCGATTGACAGCGACGTGCCCGGCCGATGAGGGACGCTGTCGCCGCTGCTGCGATCCGCGCCGGGGGCGCTGCCTACGATCCGGCGATGTTGGAAGCCCGCGCCCACCACCAGCTCAAGGCCCTGCTGGCGGGGGAAGGGGCACGCCGCTGGCCGCACCACCTCACCCTGAGCCGCCTGGTCGCCCGCAGTCTGCGCCGGGCCGATCACACCCTGGTGCGGCTGGCTCCCGGTACAGATCCCAGTTGGTGGATCAGCCTGCTGGTGCCGCTGGTGCTGGGGGACACACGGCTGGCCCTGGTGGTGAGCGATGCGCTGCGCCAGCGGCTGCTCCAGGTGGAATGGCCCCGGCTGCGCGGGGTGGGCCTTTCTCTCTCCTGCTGGGAAGGTCCGGAAGCACCTCCCGAGGCCCGTCTGTGGCTGCTCAATCACCGGGAGCTGCTTGCAGCCTGGCGCAACGGCCGCCTGGGGGATCGCCAGCTGGTCATCCCCGAGGCGGAGTCGCTGGAAACCGCGCTGCGGGAGGCCCTGGCAGTCCGGATCGACCCCATCGACTGGGACCGCCTGCGGCGCGCCCTGCCCGCTGCGGAGGAGAGCCTGCTCAGCCTGCACAGCCGGCTGGGGCGACGCCTGCTGCGCCATCCCCGCACTCCTCACGGCCTGGTGGCCCTGGCCGACGACGACGAGGCCCCGCTGCGTCATCTTCTGGCCCTGCTGAAGCCCCTCCCCGATCCCTGGAGAGGCTGGCTGGACGCCGCTGGAGGCGGCTGGAGCAGCTGGGCTCACGTGGAGACCGACCAGCTGGCGTGGCAGCTTCATCGACAACCTCTCGAGCCCCTGGCGGAGCTTGAGGGGCTGCTCCACGGTCGGGGCGCCGTGCTTGCCGGCGAACTGGCACTCCCCGGAGGCGGTGGCGAGTCCTCACCGGGGGCCGGAATCAACGGCCTCGGCCTCAACCCTCAGGTGATGGTGGAGCTGGGAGATCCCCCGCTCGCCGATCCGCTGCCCCTCTACGTGCCGCTACGGCAGCCCCTGCCGAACAGCCCCCACTACGGCGACCATCTGCTTGACCACGCCCGCCGCCTCGTTCTCGGCCAGAGCGGACTCACGGTGGTACTGATCGATGATCCCGCCCTGCGCCGCGGCCTGGCGAGCGGCCTGGCCGCCGAGTTCGGCAGCCGCGTGGGCGAGGAGTGCACGGCCCCGGAAAGCAACGGCGTGCTGTGCTGCCGCTGGAGCTGGTGGCTGGAGAACCAGACCCGCCTTCCCCTGCCCTGCCAGGTGATAGTGGCCCTGCTGCCGATCGCCAGCCTGGAGGATCCGCTCACTGCCGCCCGAGTGGCGCGTCTGCGCCAGCAGGGCCGGGACTGGTTCCGCGAGCGGTTGCTGCCCGATGCCCTCAACCGGATACAGCGGGGAGTGGCGGGACTGCGGCGAAGCGGCGGCCGTCTTGCGGTACTAGATGGGCGTCTGCGGGGGCGGAGCTGGGGTCGCCAGGTGTTCGCCGCCCTGGAACCCTGGGTGCAGCTCACGCGCCTGCTGCCGGACTGAACGTCCTGCAGCAGCCGGTGGCCGCTCTGGCCCCTAGCCTCGATCGAACCGCAGCCGAGTTTCAATGGGGGAAGCCAAGCGTCGCGCCGCCCAGGGCCTGCCGCCCCGCCAGAAGAAGGCCGACCGCCCGGCAGCGGGTACTGACACCTCCCCGCGGCTGATCCCCTGGCTGCCGTTCACCCGCAACCAGGCCGATCGCTTTGTGGCCGTCAGCACCCGTGGAGCCTGGATCGGGATCGCTGCCCTGGTGGCTTTCTGGGTGACCGTGCGGTTCATCGGGCCGGCAGCCGGCTGGTGGACCCTGGCCGATGGCTGAGCCTGCGAGTGCCACACCGGTGAGCGGTTGCCCACCGACCAGCGGCGGCTCGCGACAAATCGGAAGAAAACCTTAGGATTGCCGAATCGCTCTCCAGGGGCCCCGTGTTCTCACGCCTCGCCAACCAGTACCGCTCGGTGGTTCACGACCTCGTGCTGAGCCTCCAGGCTTTGGCTGACTGCCTCGATCAGCGCGGCCAGACCGCCAGCTGCTACGTCTGCGGCGACGGTGACGACAACCACGGCGCCTCCTTCGTGGCCGAACTGGAAGACCGCCACATGGTGCGCTTCCTCGTTTCCGATTTCGGGATCAGCTGGGTGGAATCCCGCGACGGCCGCGAACTGGTGAAGCTGGAGGGCGCCGAAGCGATCCAGGAACTGCAGCGAGTGGCGGCTGTGCTGCAAAGCGGACCTGCCAGCCGCTGGCCTCGCCCTGCCGCCGTCCTCGCCACCCCGGACATCCAGGCGGACTCGGCACTCGCCGAGTCCGCCTGAGCCCCGCGCCTGCGGCCTTCAGGCCGCCGGCACCTCCTCCCGTTCCACCACCAGGTCGACCGGAGCTTCCTCGACCGCCGGCTTGGCCGCCCCGCGGGTCGCCGCCTGACGGGCCGCCGCGGCCAGGGGCTTCATCGAGTTGGCCGTGACCTCGGAGCCCTCGGTGAGCCGGCGGCGGGTGAGCTGCTCAATCACCTCCGCCTGCTCAGGGTTCTGCTCCAGCCAGGTGATCGTGTTGTCGCGGCCCTGGCCGATGTTGTCGCCCTCGTAGCTGTACCAGGCGCCCTTGCGGGTCACCACGCCCGTTTCCTCGGCCAGGTCGAGCAGGCAGCCCAGGGTGCTGATGCCGCGGCCGAAGAGGATGTCGAACTCGGCGATGCGGAACGGAGGGGCCACCTTGTTCTTGGCCACCTTCACCTTGGCGCGGATGCCGTACTCCTCGGTGCCGCGCTTGAGGGTCTGGATGCGGCGGATGTCGAGGCGCACCGAGGCGTAGAACTTCAGCGCGTTGCCGCCCGTGGTGGTTTCCGGGTTGCCGTAGGTGACGCCGATCTTCTGACGCAGCTGGTTGAGGAAGATCACCGTGCAGCCCGACTTGCCGATGTTGCCGGTGATCTTGCGCATCGCCTGGCTCATCAGCCGGGCCTGGCTGCCCACCGCCAGGTCCCCCATCTCGCCCTCGATCTCCGCCCGGGGCGTGAGGGCCGCCACCGAGTCGATCACCACGATGTCGACGGCGGCGGAGCGCACCAGCTGATCCACGATCTCCAGGGCCATCTCACCGGTGTCCGGCTGGGAGACGAGCAGGTTCTCGATGTCGACCCCGAGGGAGGCGGCATAGACGGGATCGAGGGCATGCTCCGCATCCACGAAGGCGGCCACGCCGCCGCGCTTCTGCACCTCGGCAATGGCGTGGAGGGTGAGGGTGGTCTTGCCCGAGCTCTCCGGCCCGTAGACCTCCACCACCCGACCCTTGGGATAGCCGCCGCCCAGGGCGAGATCCAGGGTGAGGGCGCCGGTGTTGATCGTTTCCACCCGCATGCGGGAGGCATCGCCCAGGCGCATGATCGAGCCCTTGCCGAAGTTGCGCTCGATCTGGTTGAGCACCAGGCCGAGGGCCTTGTCGCGCTCGGCGCTGGAGGGGCCGGCGGCACCGGCAGAGGAGGAGGCGGCCTTGGGATCGAGGGGCATGGAACGGATCAGCGAGGGGACAGGCCGCGACAGACGGGCACCGGAGACACCGGAGAGACACCGGACGGGCAGGGAAGCGGACCCGGAGCCGGGGGCCATCCTGCGACCTCTGGGAAGCAAGTGCCACCGCAGGGGGCCGGCGTATCAATTGCGTTAGTACGGGCGTACTGTAACGCGTCAGGGCCAGACCGCCAGGGGGGCGGCGAAAGCAGCGGGGGTGAGCCAGCGGATGTGCTTCACCGCCAGTCCATCCCCATCCCCGGGGGCCAGATACCCCCAGGACGCGAGATAGCAGCGCACCTCCTCAAGGCCGGGAGTGGCGCGCACCAGCTCCAGCGTGGGACGGCGGTCCTCCACGAACCAAAGGGGGCGCCCCTGGGTGCTGAGCTGAAGCAGCACGTCCGGCTTGCTGCCCTGCTCATGGCCGTAGAGGGCCCCGGGCGTGAGGCCGGCGGCGGCCAGGAGGCGGGCGGCGAAGGCGCCACCCTTGGTGGTGAGCACCGCCCAGTCGGCCCCCTCGACCGCCAGGGCCCGCAGCCGATCCGGCACGCCGGGATAGAAGCGGTGGAGGGCCAGCCAGGCCTCCGGATCCCGGGCGATCACCGTGCGCCGCACGGACTCGAGTGCCTCCTGGAGCTGTTCGGCCCGCCAGCCCCGCGCCGCCAGGGCCGCGGGCATCGCCCGGTCGTAAGCAGAGGCGGCCGCCCCGGGGTCGAAGCCGGGTCGCCCCAGTTCGGCGGCCATGAGCACCATCTCCCAGCCCTTATGGATGCGGGGGCGCAGAAGGGAAAAGCCTGGGGGCGCCAACTCCGGCAGAGTCAGCGCGGAATCGAGCTGGAGGGCGGCATGGCGCGCCGCCCACCAGTACTCGGCCATGCCGTCCACCAGCACGCCGTCGAAGTCGAAGACCAACAGCGGGGCCGCAGCCAAGGGAGGTGAGAAAAAACTGGGCCGCTAGGATTCGAACCTAGGAATGGCGGGACCAAAACCCGCTGCCTTACCGCTTGGCGACGGCCCAACACGCCGGCGGTGCCGGTGCCTAGCTAGTTACCCACAGCGCCGGTGACTTCGTCAACCGCAGGCAGCCGAGCCAGGCCGTCAGGGCGGGACCACCCGCAGCCGCTGCTGCGGCCCCCGTCCGAACACCGAGCAGCGCAGGCGGTAGCGGCCCACCAGTTCGCTCTGCATCTCCCGCACCCGTTCACTGCGCGGCAGGAGTTCCACAGGGCGTCCCTGGGGCAGCACCACCTGCTCCACTGCCAGCCGGCACTCCTCCAGAGCGGCATGGTCATCGTCGAGGTCGCCGCCGGAATCGGCGGTACCGGGCTCCGCGGGCGACCTTCGATCCACCAGCCGCTCCAGCGCCCTCTGGAGCTGGTGGGGGGAGTCGGACTTGATCACAAGGATCGGCACGCCCCGCAGCCGGGCCCGGCGCCGCAGGTCGGGATCACGTCCCAGTTGGCCGCGAAGGCTCAGCAGCGCGTCGGCCGCATCCGGTTCCTGCACCACCTCCACCGGCAGGGCCCTCCCCCGGACGGCCTCCTGCAGCAGCTGGGGGGCCATGCCCACGCCACATACCCGCAGGGGGGCGGAGGGCAGGCGGGAGAACACCTCAGGGGCCGGATTGGGCTCCGCGGGCTGCGGCCGAGGGCCCGCGGCCGCCGGATTCGGCAGAGGCGGGGCCACCAGGGCCCGACCGCCACGCGGACCGGTGGGAGCGAGGGCTCCCCGCGGGGACGGCAGCGGGGTGGGCGGTGGCGGCGCCGCATCCCGCAGCAGCAGGCGGCCGTCCGGAGCGAGCTCGCGGATCTGGGGACGGGCCTGCTGACCTCGCAGCAGGGCATCCACGGTGCCAGCCACCTCGCGATGCACCAGCCAGCGATGGCGGCTGTGCATCTCCACCGCCAGCGGGAAGGTGGGTTCGGCAGCCCGCTCCAGCACCGTTTTCTGGGTGCGACGCCGGCGGGCTTCCTCATCGCCCAGGGTCACCGACTGGATGCCGCCCACCAGATCGCTGAGGGTGGGGTTGCGGATCAGGTTCTCGAGGGCGTTGCCGTGGGCGGTGGCCACGAGCATCACACCCCGCTCGGCGATGGTGCGGGCCGCCTGAGCCTCGAGTTCGGTGCCGATCTCATCGATGACGATGACCTCGGGCATGTGGTTCTCCACTGCCTCGATCATCACCTGATGCTGCAGTTCGGGCCGGGCCACCTGCATGCGGCGGGCCCGGCCGATGGCGGGATGGGGGATGTCGCCGTCGCCGGCGATCTCGTTGCTGGTATCGATCACCACCACGCGCCGCTCGAGCTCGTCGGCAAGCACGCGGGCGATCTCGCGCAAGGCGGTGGTCTTGCCGACGCCCGGCCGGCCCATCAGCAGCAGCGACTGGCCCGAATCCAGCAGGTCCCGCACCATCGCCACCGTGCCGAACACGGCCCGGCCCACCCGGCAGGTGAGCCCCACCACCTCGCCGGTGCGGTTGCGGATCGCGCTGATGCGGTGGAGCGTGCGCTCGATCCCGGCGCGGTTGTCGCCGCCGAACGGCCCGAGCCGCTCCAGCACGGCCGCCAGATCCGCCCGCTCCACCGGCGCCTCCCCCAGGGCCACGGCCCGGCCGGGGTAACGGGCCTCCGGGACCCGGCCGAGATCGAGCACCACCTCGAGCAGCTGCTCGCGCCGCTCGGCCGGCTCCAGAGCCTTTCGCACCGGCGATGGCAGCACGGCAATCAGCCGATCGAGATCATCGGTGACCCGCTGGGTGGGAGGCAGGGGCGCACCGGCGGTGCCGGCGCTGGGGGTGAGACGCGGATCCAGCGGAGGGGGGCCGGGGCGGGGCGTTCGCTGTGGCCGTTCTAGCCGGGCGGGATGGCTGTGGAGAGGCGGTCGCGCCGCAGCCAGGGCGACACCAGCGCGCCGGCGGTCTCCAGGGCCTCGGGCAGGAGATCCGGTAGGTCGAGCAGCCGCCTGCCCCGGGCCTGGGCCTCCAGCAACAGCGGCTGGAGCCGGTGGCGAGCGACGCTGCCGAAGGCCACGCCGCAGGCCCGCTCCCCCGCGGGCCCGAGGCGCTCCAGCAGCGGCAGGGTGCGGTCGTTGGTGCCGCCCGCCAGCTGCAGGGGCCCCGGAGGGGCGAGGGGGGCCAGCCGCTGGAGCAGCCGCACCGCGGCATAGGCCGTGCCAGCGCCCACGTCGCCGCTCATCGGCCGGCCATCGAGCTGCCAGAGGGGCTGGAAGCCGGCCCGCCGCAGCTGCCGGTGGCGCTCCTGCAGTTCGGCGGCCAGCTCATGCGGCTCCGGCGGGTCACCGCCGCCGTCGCGCTCAAGACCACAGCTCACCGCCAGCCGCCGCAGGGGGATGCCGGAAGCCAGCACCTGCTCCAACCGTGCCGTGAAGGCCGCCGAGCGTCCCAGGCGCGTGTGCAGTTCCACCGCATCAGGCGCCAGCGCCGCCAGCAGGGGTGCCACCGCCTCCGGCGGCAGGAGATGGGGACGCTCCTCGATCAGCCCGAGCGGGCAGGCAGGCAAGCAGCGGCCGCAGCCGTAGCAGCGCTCGCTCAGCACCCCGCCGTCCCCGGCAGGAGCGATGGCCTGGGCCGGACACACGCGCTGGCAGGGCCGGGGACAGTCCTCCGGACAGCGGTGGGGGTCGAACCAGGCCTTGCGGAAGTGGGGATCGGCCCCGTCGCTGAGGCTCACCATCAGCCAGGGGGCAGCATCAGGGGGTCGGTGCGGGCTCCGCTCCGCCGCCCAGCGCAGGCCCCGACGGGCTGCGGCCACCACGGCCGGGTCCGCCGCCACGTCGATGCAGTGGACGCCCGCCAGGGCGTAGAGGCCGGCAAGATCCTCGATCGAAGCCAGGTCCTGATTGCTGGCGCCGGCGATCAGCTTCACCCAGCGGCCCTCAGCCAAGGCGAGCTCAGGCCCGGTGGCCAGGGCGTCTTCAGGCCCGGGCAGGGGGTCGGCGGCGGTGGCAGACGGGTCGGTCAGACCGCGGCGGCGAGCAGCTGCTCGAGCGGCTGCCAGCGCAGAGCACGGGCCCCACCCATCTCCACCACCAGCTTGAGGCGGGATTCACGGCGGCAGAGCTGCAGCAAGGAGGCCAGCTCGGCGTCCGAGAGCACCCGGCCCTCCAGCAGCCAGAGGAGGATCGGCGAGGTGCCCTCAAGATCGCCACCGAGCAAGGGCATCACCCGTTGCACCTCGCCCACGGCCGCTCCGCGGCCCACGCTCTGATGGCCGAGGTGTGGGGGCCGGATCCCGTGCAGCTGGAGGAGGAAAGCCTCCGGATCGCCCAACCCCCGGGCGGAGGTCAGATGGGTGCGGTAGCCCGCAGCACGCATGCGGCGCAGCAGGCGGGTTTCGGTGCCGCCTTCCAGGGGGGCGAACAACGCCAGGGCCCCTTCCTTCTCCAGGTCGGCGCGGAAACCGCGGCCGGTCAGCAGCAGGGGCATCGATGGCGACTCATAGAGCGAGGGAAAGTCTGGCAGTCGCCGGGCGGATCGGGGCGATGGGGGAGGGGGGAACGCCGTGGGGTATGGTGGCTGCTTGTGCCGAAGCCCTGTGCCCGTCCGCTAGCCGGGCCTCCAGATCTCGGTACAGGGTCGTCGCTGCGGCGACCCTCCCGGCCAGTACGGCCCGGGCAGCCTCATCAGGGCTGTGCGGAACCGTCGGGAAACTGCCAGACCGGCGCCCGGAGCCTGCTCCGATCACGTCCGGTTCCGCAAGTCCCAGCCTGCTGATTCGTCTCGCTAGCACCCGGTCGCGCGGTTCTGCCGCCGATCCCTCTGCGATTCCCCGAACTCAGCGATCGTCGCGTTCCCGGTGCCTTGCGGCACGCGGTGCGCCGGGTCTCCACGGAGGCTCCCCTAGGGGAGTTCCTCCTGCCCCGTCCGACGACTGTCCAGCTGGCGTCATTCCCCTCCCATGTCCATCGGCATTCTCGGGAAGAAACTGGGCATGTCCCAGTTCTTCGATGAAGAGGGCAGGTCCGTTCCGGTCACCGTGATCGAAGCGGGTCCCTGCCGCATCACCCAGCTCAAGAGCGAAGACACCGACGGCTACACCGCGGTGCAGGTCGGCTTCGGCGACATTCGCGAGAAACTCGTGAACAAGCCGGCCAAGGGCCACCTGGCGAAGTCCGGCAGCGAACCGCTCCGGCACCTGCGCGAATACCGCGTCGACGCCGTCGACGGACTCGAGCTGGGCGCTGCGATCACCGTGGCGGCCTTCGAGGCCGGCCAGAAGGTCGACGTCAGCGGCGACACCATCGGACGCGGCTTCGCCGGCTACCAGAAGCGCCACGGCTTCAGCCGCGGTCCCATGAGCCACGGTTCCAAGAACCACCGCGAACCCGGTTCCACCGGTGCCGGCACCACCCCCGGCCGGGTGTACCCCGGCAAGCGGATGGCCGGCCGCTATGGCGGCAAGCAGATCACCACCCGCGGCCTCACCATCCTCAAGGTGGATGCGGAGCGCAACCTGCTGGTGGTCAAGGGCTCGGTTCCCGGCAAGCCCGGCGCCCTGCTCGACATCCGCCCCGCCAATCGGGTGGGCGGGAAGGCCGCGAACTAAGGAGGAAGGACATGACTCACTGCGTTGTTCGCGACTGGCAGGGCAAGGAGAGCGGCAAAGCCACTCTCGACCTGAAGGTCGCCAAGGAAACCTCCGCCAACGATCTGCTTCACCGCGCCGTGGTGCGGCAGCTGGCCCACGCCCGCCAGGGCACGGCCAGCACCCTCACCCGCGCCGAAGTGGCCGGCGGTGGCCGCAAGCCCTACAAGCAGAAGGGCACCGGTCGGGCCCGCCAGGGTTCGATCCGCACCCCCCTCCGCCCCGGTGGTGGCGTGGTGTTCGGTCCCAAGCCACGCAGCTACGAGCTGGGCATGAACCGCAAGGAACGTCGCCTGGCCCTGCGCACCGCGTTGATGGCCCGCCTCGACGATCTGATCGTCGTGAAGGGCTTCGGCACTGGCCTCGACACCCCGAAGACCCGGGAGATCACCGACGCCCTCGGCCGCTTCGGCATCGAAGCGGGCACCAAGGTGCTGCTGATCCTCGATGGCGCCTCGGAAGCTGTGAAGCTTTCGGTCCGCAACCTCGAGAAGGTCAAGCTGATCGCCGCCGATCAGCTCAACGTCTTCGATCTGCTCCACGCCGGGAAGCTGGTGGTGAGCGAGGAGGCACTCGCGAAGATTCAGGAGGTCTACGGCGATGGCTGAACGTTTTGCAGGGCGGCTGGCGGATGTGATCCGCCGCCCGCTGATCACGGAGAAGGCCACCCGGGCCCTCGAACTGAACCAGTACACCTTCGAGGTGGACCACCGGGCTGCCAAGCCCGACATCAAGGCGGCCGTCGAATCGTTGTTCGACGTCAAGGTCGTCGGTGTGAGCACCATGAATCCCCCGCGTCGCACCCGTCGGGTGGGGCGGTTCGCCGGCAAGCGTGCCCAGGTGAAGAAGGCGGTGGTGCGTCTCGCCGAGGGCAACGCCATCCAGCTCTTCCCTGAGTCCTGAGGGGGTTCCGAACGACATGGCAATCCGTACCTACCGACCGAACACCCCCGGCACCCGCACGCTGGTCGTCACCGACTTCAGCGAGATCACCGGGCGCGGTCGCGAGCGCGGCCTGGTGGTGGCCAAGCACCGCCGCAAGGGCCGCAACAACCGCGGCGTGATCACCTGCCGCCATCGCGGCGGTGGCCACAAGCGCCTCTACCGCATCGTCGACTTCCGTCGCGACAAGCACGGCGTGGAGGCCCGCGTGGCCGCCATCCACTACGACCCGCATCGCAACGCGCGTCTGGCCCTCCTCTATTACGCGGACGGCGAGAAGCGCTACATCCTGGCTCCGGCCGGCGTGAGCGTGGGCCAGACGGTGGTCTCCGGCCCCGACGCCCCGATCGAGAACGGCAACGCCCTGCCCCTCTCGGCCATCCCCCTCGGCTCGAGCGTCCACAACGTGGAGCTCTATGCCGGCCGGGGCGGACAGATGGTGCGCACCGCCGGGGCCAGCGCCCAGGTGATGGCCAAGGAAGGCGATTACGTCGCCCTCAAGCTGCCCTCCACCGAGGTGCGCCTGGTGCGCCGCGAGTGCTACGCCACCCTCGGTGAGGTGGGCAACAGCGAGCAGCGCAACACCAGCCTGGGCAAGGCCGGGCGCAAGCGCTGGCTCGGTCGCCGGCCCGAGGTGCGCGGTTCGGTGATGAACCCCTGCGACCACCCCCACGGTGGTGGTGAGGGCCGCGCCCCGAGCGGCCGCTCCGGTCCGGTCACCCCCTGGGGCAAACCCGCCCTGGGCCTCAAGACCCGCAAGCGGAACAAGCCCAGCAACCGGTTCGTGCTCCGGAAACGTCGCCGCACCTCCAAGCGGAGCCGTGGCGGACGCGACTCCTGATGAACCACACCGCTCTGCTGTACGCCTGATCCGCCATGGGACGCTCACTCAAGAAAGGCCCCTTCGTCGCCGACAGCCTGCTCCGCAAGGTCGAGAAGCAGAACGCCGCCGACGACAAGACCGTGATCAAGACCTGGTCACGGGCCTCCACCATCCTGCCGATGATGATCGGTCACACCATTGCCGTTCACAACGGCAAGGCCCACGTGCCCGTCTACGTGACGGAGCAGATGGTGGGCCACAAGCTGGGCGAATTCGCGCCCACCCGCACCTTCCGCGGCCACATCAAAGACAAGAAGGGAGGCCGCTGAACCGATGGCAAACATCAACTCCACCACCCAGGCCATCGCGCACGGCCGCTACATCCGTGGCTCCGTGTCGAAGGTGCGCCGGGTTCTCGATCAGATCCGGGGTCGCACCTACCGCGACGCCCTGATCATGCTCGAGTTCATGCCCTACCGCTCCACCGGCCCCATCACCAAGGTGCTGCGCAGCGCGGTGGCCAATGCCGAGAACAACCTCGGCCTTGACCCCTCCACGCTCGTCGTGAGCCAGGCCAGCGCCGACATGGGTCCCTCCATGAAGCGCTTCCGCCCCCGCGCCCAGGGCCGCGCCTACGCGATCAAAAAACAGACCTGCCACATCAGCATTGGTGTGGCGGCTCCTTCCGCCTGAACCCCGAGGACACCGACCGATGGGACACAAGATCCATCCAACCGGACTGCGCCTGGGGATCACCCAGGAGCACCGGTCCCGCTGGTACGCCCCCAGCAAGACCTACCCGACACTCCTTCAGGAGGACGATCGGATTCGCAAGTTCATCCACAAGAAGTACGCCGCCGCCGGCATCTCCGACGTGCTGATCGCCCGCAAGGCCGACCAGCTTGAGGTTGAACTCAAGACCGCACGCCCCGGCGTGCTCGTTGGCCGCCAAGGCAGCGGCATTGAGGAGCTGCGCAGCGGCATCCAGAAGACCCTCGGCGACGCCCACCGTCAGGTGCGCATCAACGTGGTCGAGGTGGAGCGTGTCGACGCCGACGCCTACCTGCTGGCTGAGTACATCGCCCAGCAGCTGGAGAAGCGCGTGGCCTTCCGCCGCGTGATGCGCATGGCGGTGCAGCGGGCCCAGCGGGCTGGCGTGCTCGGCCTGAAGATCATGGTGGGCGGCCGCCTCAACGGCGCCGAGATCGCCCGCACGGAATGGACCCGCGAGGGTCGCGTTCCCCTGCACACCCTGCGGGCCGACATCGACTACGCCACCAAGGTGGCGACCACCACCTACGGGGTGCTGGGGATCAAGGTGTGGGTGTTCAAGGGTGAGGTGCTCCCCGGACAGGCCCCGCAGCCGGCGGAAGCCGCGCCGCGTCGTCGGGTCGGCCGGCAGCGCCAACAGTTCGAAGACCGCTCCAACGAGGAGTGAGGGAGGCCTGAATCATGCTGAGTCCAAGACGCGTCAAGTTCCGCAAGCAGCAGCGCGGCCGCATGCGCGGCATCGCCACCCGCGGCAACACCATCGCCTTCGGGCAGTTCGCCCTGCAGGCCCAGGAATGTGGCTGGATCACCTCCCGCCAGATCGAGGCCAGCCGACGGGCGATGACCCGCTACGTCAAGCGGGGCGGAAAGATCTGGATCCGGATCTTCCCCGACAAGCCGGTCACCATGCGCCCCGCCGAAACCCGGATGGGTTCCGGTAAGGGCAACCCGGAGTTCTGGGTGGCGGTGATCAAGCCCGGCCGGATCCTGTTCGAGATGGGCGGTGCCGAAATCACCCCCGAGATCGCCCGGGAAGCCATGCGCCTGGCGCAGTACAAGCTTCCGTTGAAGACGAAGTTCCTCAGCCTCGACGATCAGGAAGCCGCCGGCATCGAGCCGGAAGCCACCCCTGAACCCGCCGCCCTCGTGGAGTCCTGACCATGGCACGTCCCTCCATCGCCGACGTCCGCAAACTCGACGACGGCGAGATCACCGAACGGATCGACGCCACCCGGCGTGAGCTGTTCGATCTGCGCTTCCAGCAGGCCACCCGCCGCCTGGAGCATCCGCACCGCTTCAAGGAAGCCCGCATCAAGCTGGCCCACCTTCTGTCGGTGCAGCAGGAGCGCCAGCGCTCCACCGCGTCCTGATCCCCCCTCCAATCCCATGGCAGTCAAGGAAAGGGTCGGCACCGTCGTCAGCGACAAGATGGACAAAACGGTGGTGGTCGCGGTGGAGAACCGCTTCCCCCACCCCATCTATCAGAAGACCGTCAGCCGCACCACCCGTTACAAGGCCCACGACGAGCAGAACAACTGCCGCGTCGGCGATCGGGTCCGCATCACCGAAACCCGCCCCCTCAGCCGCACCAAGCGCTGGACGGTGGCCGAGGTGCTCTCCACCTCCACCAGTACCTGAGGAGGAACTCCCGATGATCCAGCAGGAAACCTTCCTCACCGTCGCTGACAACAGCGGCGCCAAGCGCATCCAGTGCATCCGCGTGCTGGGCACCAACCGTCGCTACGCCCACGTGGGCGATGTGATCGTGGCCGCCGTCAAGGACGCCATGCCCAACATGGGTGTCAAGAAGTCGGATGTGGTCAAGGCCGTGGTGGTCCGCACCCGGGCCACCCTGCGCCGTGACACCGGCAACTCGATCCGCTTCGACGACAACGCCGCAGTGATCCTGGGCCACGACAACAACCCCAAGGGCACCCGCGTCTTCGGACCGGTCGCCCGTGAACTGCGCGAGCGCAACTTCACCAAGATCGTGTCCCTCGCCCCGGAGGTGATCTGAGATGGCCACCGCCACCCCGAAAGCCAAGCCCCAGGTGCGCATCAAGATGCGCATCAAGAAGGGCGACACCGTCCAGGTGATCAGCGGCAAGGACAAGGGCAAGACCGGCGAGGTCCTGCGCACCCTTCCTTACCAGAACCGCGTGGTCGTCCAGGGCGTCAACCTCCGCACCCGCCACGTCAAGCCCACCCAGGAGGGTGAGACCGGGCGCATCGTCACCGAGGAAGCATCGCTGCACGCCTCAAACGTGATGCTGTACTCCACCAGCAAGAAAGTGGTCAGCCGCGTGGAGATCGTGGTCGACAAGGACGGAACCAAGAAGCGCCGTCTGAAGAAGACAGGCGAATTCCTCGACTGATCCCCAAACCCTGAGCCTCCTCTGATCCCCTTACATCTCCCTCTCTTCATCACGCTCACGTCCGCCTTCTGACCACGTCCAGAAGCGCACCCCCTCCCCTCCGTCATGTCACTGAAACAGCGCTACCGGGAGACGATTCAGCCGAAGCTGCTGAAGGATCTCAACCTCTCCAACGTCCATGAAGTCCCGAAGGTGGTGAAGATCACCGTCAACCGGGGCCTGGGCGAAGCCGCCCAGAACGCCAAGGCCCTCGAGGCCTCCATCGCCGAGCTGGCCCAGATCACCGGCCAGAAGGTGGTGGTCACCCGGGCCAAGAAGGCGATCGCCGGCTTCAAGATCCGCCAGGGGATGCCGATCGGCGTCACCGTCACCCTCCGGGGCGAGCGGATGTATGCCTTCCTGGAGCGCCTGATTCATCTGGCCCTGCCGCGCATCCGCGACTTCCGCGGCGTGAGCCCCCGCAGCTTCGACGGCCGCGGCAACTACACCCTGGGAGTTCGGGAGCAGATCATCTTTCCCGAAATCTCCTTCGACAAGATCGACGCCATCCGAGGCATGGACGTGACGATCGTGACCAGCGCCCGTAACGACGAAGAGGGCCGGGCCCTCCTCCGCGAAATGGGGATGCCGTTCCGCAGCAACTGAGCCCTCTTCCGGACACGACCATGGCCAACCACGACCCGAGTTCCGACATGCTCACCCGCATTCGCAATGCGAGTGAGAAGCGCCACGAAAGCACCAGGATCCCTGCCTCCCGGCTGCTGCGCAGCATCGCCAACGTGCTGCAGCAGGAGGGCTTCATCGCTGAAATCAGCGAGGAAGGCGAGGGCATCCAGAAACAACTGGTGCTCCAGCTCAAGTACAGCGGCAAGCACCGTCAGCCCACCATCCGCCGCGTGCAGCGGGTGAGCAAGCCCGGTCTGCGCATCTACAAGAACACCCGCCAGCTCCCCAAGGTGCTGGGCGGCCTCGGAGTGGCGATCATCTCCACCTCCAAGGGTGTGATGAGCGACCGCGACGCCCGCAAGCAGGGCGTTGGCGGCGAAGTGCTCTGCTACGTCTACTGATCCAGGGAGGTCACATCCATGTCACGTATCGGCAAAGCACCGATCCCCGTTCCCGACAAGGTGAACGTCAACCTCGACGGCCTCACCGTCACCGTCAAGGGGCCCAAGGGGGAACTCAGCCGCACCCTCCCGGATGGCGTCACCATCACCCAGGAAGGAGCCCAGCTCTTGGTGGCCCCCGCCAGCGAGAACCGTCGCTCCCGTGAGCGGCACGGCCTCAGCCGCACTCTCGTCGCCAACATGGTGGAGGGTGTGAGCCAGGGCTTCACACGCAAACTCGAGATCGTGGGGGTGGGCTATCGCGCCCAGGTCCAGGGCAAGAAGCTTGTGGTCAGCGCCGGCTACAGCCACCCGGTGGAAATGGTCCCCCCTGAGGGCGTCACCTTCGTGGTGGAGAACAACACCACGGTTCTGGTCTCCGGAGCCGACAAGGAAGTGGTGGGCAACGAGGCGGCCAAGGTCCGCGCCATCCGTCCACCCGAGCCCTACAAGGGCAAGGGCATCAAGTACGAAGGCGAGCGGATCCTGCGCAAGGCCGGCAAGACCGGCAAGAAATAGAGGTCTGCCCAGCACCCATAGCCTGTATCCCCATGTCTTCCCTCTCCCGCAAGCTGCAGACCCAGAAGCGTCACCGCCGTCTGCGTCGCAACCTCTCCGGCACCGCCGACCGGCCCAGGCTGGCGGTGTTCCGCTCCAACAATCACATCTACGCCCAGGTCATCGACGACGACGCCCAGAACACCCTGTGCTCGGCGTCCACCCTCGACAAGGATCTGCGCACCAGCCTCCCCGTCGGGGGCACCTGCGAGGCCTCCGTGGCCGTGGGTCAGCTGGTCGCCAAGCGGGCCCTGGCCAAGGGTATCCAGCAGGTGGTCTTCGATCGCGGCGGCAACCTGTACCACGGTCGGGTCAAGGCCCTGGCCGACGCCGCCCGGGAAGCGGGCCTTCAGTTCTGATCCTGCTCTCACCATGACCGAAACCAACGACCAGATTCAGACCAACGACATTCCGGGCGCTGCCGACGTTCCCGCCGCAGCCGAAGGGCAGCAGGAGCGCCGTGGCGGCCGGGGTGAAGGCCGGGGCGACCGCAAGGGTGGCCGCGGCCGCGACAACCGCCGCGGTCAGGAGCGCGACTCCGAATGGCAGGAGCGGGTGGTGCAGATCCGCCGTGTCTCCAAGACCGTGAAAGGCGGCAAGAAGATGAGCTTCCGGGCCATCGTTGTGGTCGGCAACGAGCGCGGCCAGGTGGGCGTGGGCGTCGGCAAGGCCGGCGATGTGATCGGTGCCGTCCGCAAGGGCGTGGCCGATGGCAAGAAACACCTGGTTAAGGTGCCCCTCACCCGCCACAGCTCCATCCCCACCCTCAGCAACGGCCGCGATGGTGCCGCCAGCGTGCTCATCCGCCCGGCCGCCCCGGGTACCGGGGTGATCGCGGGCGGTTCGATCCGCACCGTGCTCGAACTGGCCGGCATCAAGAATGTGCTGGCCAAGCGCCTGGGCTCCAAGACCCCCCTCAACAACGCCCGCGCCGCCATGGAGGCCCTCTCGGCTCTCCGCACCCACAAGGAGACCGCCAAGGAGCGGGGCATCTCCCTCGAGCAGATCTACTCCTGAGGTCCCCGATGACGTACCAGCTCAACAGTCTCCAGCCCAACCCCGGCGCCCGTCGCCGCAAGACCCGCAAGGGCCGCGGCATCGGCGCCGGCCAGGGCGCAAGCTGCGGTTTCGGCATGCGGGGTCAGAAGTCCCGCTCGGGCCGCCCCACCCGTCCGGGCTTTGAGGGGGGTCAGATGCCCCTCTACCGCCGGGTGCCGAAGCTCAAGCACTTCCCCCTGGTGAATCCCAAGGAGTTCACCGTGATCAACGTCGGCCAGCTCGGCGAGCTGGCCGACGGCAGCACCGTGGACATCGACGCCCTGGTGAAGGCCGGTCTGGTCACCAGCCCCAAGCATCCGCTGAAGGTGCTCGGCAACGGCGACCTCAAGGTCAAGCTCTCGGTGAAGGCTGCCGCCTTCAGCGCAACGGCCCGCGAGAAGATCGAGGCCGCCGGCGGCAGCGCCGAGATCATCGGCTGAGGCCAGTGCCCGCCACCCTCTAGCTTCAAGGCCGGCCGTCGGACATCCAGTCCCGCGGTCGGCCCTTTTCGTTCTTCCCCCCTCACCCCCAACGCCGTCATGGTCGTCAGCCGGGGGCGCAACCCCAGCGCCGCGGAAATCCTCAGCCAGCTGGTCCAGGCCAAAGGACTCAGGGACCGGGTGCTGATCACCCTGGGCCTGCTGCTGCTGGTGCGGCTCGGCATCTACATCCCGGTGCCGGGGATCGACCGTGTGGCCTTCCAGGCGTTCATTGCCCAGGGAGGTCAGCTGCTGGGCTTTCTCGACATCTTCACCGGTGGCGGCATCTCCACCCTGGGCGTCTTCGCCCTTGGGATCCTCCCGTTCATCAACGCCTCGATCATCCTGCAGCTGCTCACCGCGGCCCTGCCCCAGCTGGAGGATCTGCAGAAGAACGAGGGCGAGGCCGGCCGCCGCAAAATCGCCCAGATCACGCGCTATGTGGCTCTGGGCTGGGGCGTGATCCAGAGCGTGGTCTTTGCCCTGATCCTCCGTCAGTACGCGCTCCCAGGCCTGAGCGACTGGCAGTTCGTGCTCCAGACCAGCCTGGCCCTGGTGGCCGGCTCGATGGTGGTGATGTGGATCAGCGAGGTGATCACCGAACGGGGGATCGGCCAGGGGGCTTCCCTGGTGATCTTCGTGAACATCGTCGCGACCCTGCCCAAGGCTCTCGGGGCCACGATTCAGCTGGCCACCACCAGCCGGGATCGCAGCACCGTGGGCGGCATCGTGATCCTGCTGCTCGTGTTCCTGGTCACGATCGTGGGGATCATCTTCGTGCAGGAGGGAAACCGCCGGATCCCGATCGTGAGCGCCAAGCGCCAGGTGGGCGGTGCCGGGATCCTGGCGGCCAGGCAGAGCTATCTGCCCCTCAAGCTCAATGCAGGCGGTGTGATGCCGATCATCTTCGCCTCAGCTGTGGTGTTCCTGCCGCTCACGATCGCCAATTTCACCAAGAACCCCCTGCTGATCAGAGCCGCCGGCTACCTCAACCCCAACAGCAGCACCCCTTGGCTCTACGCCCTGGTGTTCTTCGCCCTGATCCTTGGCTTCGGCTACTTCTACGCCTCTCTCACGGTGAACCCGGTGGACATCGCCACCAACCTCAAGCGCAGCGGTGTTGCCGTCCCGGGCGTGCGACCCGGGTCTGCCACCGCCACCTACCTCGGCAACGTGCAGAACCGGCTCACCCTGCTTGGCGGCCTTTTCCTAGGGGCCGTGGCCATCATCCCGTCGGCGCTGGAGGGGGCGATCCAGGTGCGCACCTTCCAGGGCCTCGGGGCCACCTCGCTGCTGATCCTGGTGGGCGTGGCCATCGACACGGCCAAGCAGGTCCAGACCTACGTGATCTCCCAGCGTTACGAGGGCATGGTGCGCCAGTGAATGCCAGCCGATCTTCCGGCACGGGTTCCGCACCCGGATCGGGTCACGTTCCTTCCTTCTCCAACCGCCAATGAAGCAACGCCTCCTTTTCCTCGGCCCACCCGGCGCCGGTAAGGGCACCCAGGCCCAGCGTCTGGCCGCCGCCCACGACCTGCTCCACCTTTCCACTGGCGACCTGCTGCGCGCCGAGGTCCAGGCCCGTACGCCCCTGGGTCAGGAGGCGGAGGCGGTGATGGCCCGCGGTGAACTGGTGAGCGACCAGCTGGTGCTGGCGATCGTGCGCAGCCGGCTGGAGGCTCACAACCGCGGCTGGCTGCTCGACGGCTTCCCGCGCAACCTTCCCCAGGCGGAGGCCCTCGATGCCCTGCTCACTGAACTCCGGCAGGGGATCGAGCTGGTGGTGCTGAGGGAACTCGACGATGCCGTCCTGATCGCGCGACTGCTGGGCCGCGGCCGGGCCGACGACAACGAGGAGGTGATCCGCCACCGGCTGGCGGTCTACCGCGAGCAGACGGCCCCCCTGATCCAGCACTACCGCGAGCGCGGCCAGCTGGTGGCGGTGGAGGCGAGCGGCACGGTCGAGGAGATCGGCTCCCGGATCGAGGCTCTCCTCAGCTGATGGGGCCCTCCCTGGGTGGTTGACCGATGTGATAGGGTGGCTGTTTGCAAATTCGGAGAGCACACGACCCATGAAGGTGCGTGCCTCAGTCAAGAGGATGTGCGACAAGTGCCGGGTGATTCGTCGCCATGGCCGGGTGATGGTGATCTGCACCAATCCCAAGCACAAACAGCGTCAGGGCTGATCGGCCCCACGCTTTCTGCCTGCCCCCAAGAGGGCAGCCCCTTTTTCTCCTTTCCCTTCGACAGTTTCCAGACGTGGCTCGGATCGCCGGTGTCGACATTCCTCGTGAAAAGAGGGTCGAGATCTCTCTCACCTACGTGTACGGCATCGGGCTCACCCGTGCCCGCAAGATCCTCGCCAAAACGGGGGTCAGTCCTGACATCCGGGTGAAGGATCTCAGCGACGCCGATGTGCAGAAGCTGCGCGGCGCCGCCGAGGCCTACATCCTCGAGGGCGACCTGCGGCGCGAGGAGGGCATGGCCCTCAAGCGCCTGCAGGACATCGGCTGCCTGCGGGGTCGTCGTCACCGCATGGGCCTGCCCGTGCGGGGTCAGCGCACCCGCACCAATGCGCGCACCCGCCGTGGCGCCCGCAAAACCGTGGCCGGCAAGAAGAAGTAAGGCCTCGGCCTCAGGCCTCCCATCCTGCCGTGCGCTCCACGCCGCCTGTCCTCGGAGGGTTGGCTCACCGAGCGGCGTCACCAGGATGCTCCCCCAGTCCCCCGATCACCTCCCTGCCACCGCAGGGCTTTTCCCATGGCCAAGCCCGCCAAGAAGACCGGCCCGAAGAAGGCCAAGCGCAACGTGCCCAATGGCGTTGCCCACATTCAGAGCACGTTCAACAACACGATCGTTTCGATCACCGACACGGCCGGTGAAGTGATCGCCTGGTCGTCAGCCGGTGCTTCCGGTTTCAAGGGCGCCCGCAAGGGAACCCCGTTTGCAGCCCAGACGGCCGCTGAAGCGGCTGCCCGCCGCGCCCTCGAGCAGGGCATGCGTCAGATCGAGGTGCTGGTGCGGGGTCCTGGATCCGGCCGAGAAACCGCCATCCGTGCTCTGCAGGTGGCAGGCCTGGAAATCACTCTGATCCGCGACGTCACCCCGCTGCCCCACAACGGCTGCCGCCGGCCCAAGCGCCGCCGCGTCTGAAACCCTCCTCCACCGAAGCCTCCCTGGCCCCATCCAGTTCCTTCGGTTTCTGTTCCCTCTTTCGTTTCCTCAGACCGTGCTGCACTACCAGATCGATCGGGTCGAGCACCAGGTTGCCGACGACCGTTCCCAGACGGGCACGTTCCTGATCGGCCCCCTGGATCGGGGGCAGGCCACCACCCTCGGCAATGCCCTGCGCCGGGTGCTGATCGGCGGCCTCGAAGGCAGCGCGATCACGGCCGTCCGCCTTGCCGGCGTCAACCACGAATACGCCACTGTTCCCGGTGTGCGTGAGGACGTCCTCGACATCCTCCTGAACTGCAAGTCGGTGCCGGTCGCCAGTCGCAGTCGCGATCTCGAGATCGGCCGGCTGGTGGTGACCGGGCCCTCCACAGTCACCGCCGCCGATCTCCAGTTCTCCTCCCAGGTCACCGTCATCGACGGCGACCGTCCGATCGCCACCGTGGCCGAGGGCCACACCCTCGAGATGGAGGTGCACGTGGAGCGGGGCATCGGCTACCGGCCGGTGGATCGCCACAACGAGGACACCAGCGCCATCGACCTGCTGCAGATCGACGCGGTGTTCATGCCGGTGCGCCGGGTGAACTACTCCGTCGATGAAACGGCTGTGGGTGAAGGCGGATCCGCCCGCGAGCGGCTGCGTCTCGAGATCGAGACCAACGGCAGCGTCACCCCCGACGACGCCATGGCCCAGGCGGCCAACCAGCTGATCTCCCTGTTCCAGCCCCTCGCCAGCCTCACGATGGCGGAGGAGCCCGGCCTGGAACCCGAGCCCTCCGCTGAAGCCCAGATCCCCCTTGAGGAACTGAACCTCTCGGTGCGGGCCTACAACTGCCTCAAGCGAGCCCAGGTCAACTCCGTGTCCGACCTGATGGGCTTCAGCTACGAGGATCTGCTCGAGATCAAGAACTTCGGCTCCAAATCGGCCGACGAGGTGATCGAGGCCCTCGAGCGCATCGGCATCTCCCTCCCCCAGAGCCGCACCGGCGCCTGACCCGTCTGCCGCCCGGCAGCGCCCTTCTCCCGCGAACCGACCCGTCCCGATCCATGCGACACCAGTGCCGAGTCCCCCTGCTGGGACGCCCCGCCGACCAACGCAAGGCCATGCTGCGTGGCCTCACCACCCAGCTGATCCGCGAAGGTCGCGTCACCACCACCAAGGCCCGTGCCAAGGCCCTGCGTGACGAAGCCGAGCGGATGATCACCCTGGCCAAGGACGGCAGCCTGGCCGCCCGCCGCCGCGCCATCGGTTACATCTACGACAAGCAGCTGGTCCACGCCCTGTTCGACAAGGCCCAGGACCGCTACGGCGACCGCAGCGGCGGCTACACCCGCATCATCCGCACGGTGCGTCGCCGCGGCGACAACGCCGAGATGGCCATCATCGAACTGGTCTGATCCGCCGAGCCCGGGTCGCGCAACCCCTTCCCGCCGCGGAGGACCACCGGTCCCCGCGGCCTTTTTTATGGCTTCCCCTTCCTCCGCATCTGCCCATCCGACCCGCCGCATCGCTCTGTGTCTGCAGTACGACGGCGCTGCGTTCTGCGGCTGGCAGCGGCAGCCCCGGGATCCCAGCGTTCAGGAGACGCTGGAGGCGGCGATCGAAGCCCTCGATCCCCATCGCCCGGCCCTGGCCGTGGCGGCGGGGCGCACGGACAGCGGCGGGCACGCCGCGGCCCAGGTGGTGCATTTCGATGCCGCCGGGCCCATCCCAGCCGGGCGATGGGCCAAAGCCCTCAACGGCCGGCTGCCCCCCTCCATCCGGGTCCGTGCCGCCGCGGAGGTTCCGTCCAACTGGCACGCCTGCCACTCGGCCCGCTACCGGCGTTACCGCTACACCATTCACAACGGCCGGGCCCCGAACCTCTTCCTGGCGCCCTGGAGCTGGCATCGCTACCGCCACCGCCTCGACGAGAGCGCCATGGCCTCGGCCCTGCGGGAGATGCTCGGCCACCACGACTTCGCCGCCTTCGAGCGGGCCGGCAGCAGCCGTTCCCACAGTCGTACCACCCTCCAGGAGGTTTCCCTGGAGCGCCACGGCGATCTGGTGGTGACGGAGCTTCAGGCCAGCGGCTTTCTCTACGGCATGGTGCGCCTGCTGATGGGCCAGCTGGTCGCCCTGGGGGAGGGGCGCCTGAGCCAAAGCGAGCTGCGGCGGCGCTGGTCCACGGGCGATCGGGCGTCCGTGAAGGAGGCAGCTCCCCCCCAGGGCCTGTGCCTGCTGCGGGTGGGCTACGGACAGGAGATCTTCCCCAGAGCCGCCTGGTATGATTGCCAACCGCGGTTTCAGTTGGCAGGTTCCGATTCGCCGGATCCCACCCGCTGACATCCCACCCGCTCTGGATCCCCAGGTCAGCCATGGCGCGGCCGCCCCTCCCTTGCCCATTGGGCGAGGACGGAACCGGCGGCGCGGTAGGTTCGAACATTCCGTTCGATCCCACCAGGCTGGGATGGGCCCACACCCAGGCCCGCCGGTGATTTCCCCGCTGACCCCTCGTCGCTTGCCCCGCAGGCGGCAGCCCCTCTAGGCGCAATGAACAAGACAACCCAGCCCTCCATCGAGTCGCTTGATCGCCAGTGGTATCTGGTTGATGCCGCGGATCAGACCCTCGGACGCCTGGCCAGCGAAGTGGCTCAGGTGCTGCGCGGCAAGAACAAGCCCACCTACACCCCCCACCTCGACACGGGCGACTTCGTCGTGGTGATCAACGCCGACAAGATCCGGGTCAGCGGCAACAAACCCACCCAGAAGCTCTACCGGCGTCATTCCGGCCGCCCCGGCGGCATGAAGACCGAAACCTTCGCCCACCTTCAGGCACGCCTGCCCGAGCGGATCGTGGAGAAGGCCATCAAGGGCATGCTTCCCCACAACGCCCTGGGCCGGCAGTTGTTCCGCAAGCTGAAGGTCTACAAGGGCAGCGAGCATCCCCATGCCGCCCAGAAGCCCCAGATTCTCCCCCTCGATCCCGCCACCACCGCCTCCAAATGACCAGCACCACCAATCGCGTCGTCTACTGGGGCACAGGTCGCCGCAAGACGGCTGTCGCCCGTGTGCGGGTGGTGCCCGGCAGCGGCAGCGTCACCATCAACGGGCGTCCCGGTGACAACTACCTGAACTACAACCCCGTCTATCTGGCTGCGGTGAAGGCCCCTCTGCAGACCCTCGGGCTCGAGTCCCAGTACGACCTGCTGGTCAACGTCCGCGGCGGCGGTCTCACCGGTCAGGCCGATGCCATCAAACAGGGTGCGGCCCGTGCTCTGTGCGACCTGTCCCCCGACAACCGCAAACCGCTGAAGATCGAAGGCCACCTCAGCCGCGACCCACGCGCCAAGGAACGCCGCAAGTACGGCCTCAAGAAAGCCCGCAAGGCTCCCCAGTTCTCCAAGCGCTGATCGCGTTCCTCTCGCCCCGCATCACCGTCATGCCGAAGTCCGACATCCATCCCACCTGGTACCCCGAAGCCAAGGTGATCTGCAATGGAGAGGTGGTGATGACCACCGGCTCCACCCAGCCCGAGATCCACGTCGACGTCTGGAGCGGCAACCACCCCTTCTACACCGGTACCCAGAAGATCCTCGACACTGAAGGCCGGGTCGACCGCTTCATGCGCAAGTACGGCATGGCCACGGGCGAGTCGGCCTCCGGAGCCAAGAAGGCCGCCAAGAGCGAAGTACCCGCCGAGGCCACCGAAGCCGCCCAGGCCTGATCCGTCCTGGATGGCAAAGGGCCGGATGCTTCAGGGCATCCGGCCCTTTTTGCTGCTCACCTGCCCTCCGCCATCGCCATGGACCGCGCCCTGCTGAGCGAACGGCTGGATACCGCCAGCCGCACCTTCGAAACGCTGGAGCGCCAGCTGGCCGACCCGGCCCTGGCCTCCGACCCCGGGCGGCTCCAGAGCCTGGCCCGCGAGCGCGCCCGTTTGGAGCCGCTGGTGGCCGACTACCGGCAGCTGCTGCGGCTGGAGCGGGAGGAGGAGGAGGCCCAGTCGCTGTTACGGGAGCATCGGAGCGACCCGGCCATGGAGGAGCTCAGCCAGCTGGCCGCCGAGGAGCTGGAGAGCCTGGCCGATCAGCTCGCCACCCTGCGCCAGAGGCTCACCCTCGCCCTGCTCCCCCGCGATCCCCGCGACGAGCGCAGCGTGATGCTGGAGATCCGTGCGGGGGCGGGTGGCGATGAGGCCTGCCTGTGGGCGGGCGATCTGGCCCGCATGTACGAACGCCATGGCCAGACCCAGGGCTGGAGGGTGCAGGTGGTGAGCGCCTCCGAAGCCGAACTGGGGGGCTTCCGCGAACTGATCCTCTCCATCCAGGGGGAGGGGGTCTACAGCCAGCTCAAGTTCGAGGCGGGCGTGCACCGGGTGCAACGGGTACCCTCCACCGAGTCCCAGGGCCGGGTGCACACCTCCACCGCCACCGTGGCGGTGATGCCGGAGGCGGATCCGGTGGAGGTGCGGATCGAGCCTGGTGATCTGGAGATCAGTACGGCCCGCTCCGGCGGCGCCGGCGGCCAGAACGTGAACAAGGTGGAAACGGCGGTCGACTTGCTGCACAAGCCCACCGGAATCCGGGTGTTCTGCACCCAGGAACGCTCCCAGCTGCAGAACAGGGAGCGGGCCATGGAGATCCTGCGCGCCAAGCTCTACGACCGGGACAGCGCCGCCGCCGCCGCGGAGAGTTCCCAGCGCCGGGCCCAGGTGGGATCTGGCGATCGCAGCGAGAAGATCCGCACCTACAACTACAAAGACAACCGGGTCACCGATCACCGTCTGGGGCGCAACTTCTCCCTCGAGACCGTGCTCAACGGCCAGCTCGGCGACCTGATCGGCGCCTGCGTGGCCGCCGAACAGAACCGCCTGCTGGAGGAGATGGCCGAGCAGGCCAGCGGCAGCGCCGCCTGAGGACCCGCAGGATCGAAAGCGCTCAGAACCCGATCACGTACTTGGCCCACTCCTGATGGCGGCCTGCATGAATCTGGCGGCGGGCCTCGAAGGCAAGGCCGCTCACCGGACGACGGGGTTCCCGCCGCAGCCGCATGCCGGCCTCGCGGGGCGTTCGGTTGCCCTTGCTCACGTTGCAGGGGAGACAGGCGGTGGTCACGTTCTCCCACACATCCGTGCCGCCGCGGCTGCGGGGGAACACATGGTCGATCGAGAGCGGCTCATCGGCTCTGCCGCAGTACTGGCAGACGTGGCCATCCCGCTGGAACACGTTGCGGCGGGTGAGGGGCAGTGGCTTGTAGGGCACCCGCACGAACTGGCGCAGCCGGATCACGGTGGGCAGCAGGTGGTCGGGTCGGATCGGGCGGCTGTGGTCGTGTTCCAGACCTTCGGCCTTGCCCTTGAGCAGCAGGCCCATGGCCCGACGCCAGGTGGTGATGTTCAGGGGCTCGTAGGAGGCGTTGAGTACGAGAACGTGGCCCATGCCCGTTCGCCCGGTTGGGCGTCATGCTAAGGAGGATCTCCAGGTCCCATGGTGTCGGCCGCGACCGGCTGGCTAGCGTTGCGTCCCGATGGCGCTCCCTTCTCCCTCCACGCTGGCTGACCTGCTCGGAGGACAGCTCCTGGGCGCCGACACCCCTGAGAACCAGAAGGCTCCCCTGCGAGGGGTGAGCACCGATTCCCGCCGGATCCAGCCCGGCGATGTGTTCGTGGCCCTCCCCGGCCGCCTGCACGACGGCCATGGCTTCGTCACCGCCGCGCTGACGGCAGGAGCCGGCATCGCCGTGGTGCGCCACGATCGGCTCCACGCTCTGGCCGCAGAGCTCACGGGCCCGTTGCTGGTGGTCGACGATCCCCTGGAGGCCCTGCAGAAACTGGCGGCCTGGTATCGCCGGCAGCACATCCCGCGGGTGGTGGCGATCACCGGCAGCAACGGCAAGACCGTGGTGAAGAACGCCCTCACCTCCCTGCTGGCCACGCGCTGGCGGGTCGCCGCCAGCCCGGGCAGCTGGAACAGCCAGGTGGGGGTGCCGCTGGCGGTGCTCGCCGCACCGCTCGGCACCGAAATCGGCGTGTTCGAGGCTGGGGTCTCGGCGCCCGGGGAGATGGCCCGTCTGGCCACCATCCTTCAGCCCGATCATGGGGTGCTGGTGAACGTGGGCCTGGCCCACCTGGCGGGGTTCGGCAGCCGGGAGGTCACGGCCCGCGAGAAGCTGCGCCTGTTCCGCGACCTGCCGGCCAGCGGCTGGGTGATCGTGCCCGACGACCCGCTGGTGTCGACCCATCCCCTGCCGTGCCCCCGTCTGTTCGCAGGACAAGAGGATCCCCGGGAGATCGGCAGACGCCAGACACCTGCCGGTCAGGTGCTCACTCTTGCGTTCGGCGAGCGGATCGAGGAGCTCTCGGTACGAAGCCGCTCCGGCCCGCTGGCCGACGACCTCGTGATCGCCATCACGGCCGCGCGCCGCCTCGGGGTGGAGGTGGACGCCATCCTCAGCGCCCTGGCGGAGTTCTCCTTCGGACCCACCCGGATGGAGACCTGGCGGACACCGGATGGCATCACGATCGTCAACGACACCGCCGCCGACGACCCCCTGTCGGTGCAGGCAGCGCTGGAGGCGGTGGCCGCAGGTCCTCAGAGCCAGGGCCGACGCATCTTCGTGTTCGGCGGCATGGGAGAGCTGGGCGACCGTGACGCCAGCGAACATGCCCTGATCGGCCGGCTGGCGGCGGAGAGGGGCTTCAGCCATCTGCTGCTTCTGCCCCACCCGGCACGCCGGCAGACGGCGGAAGCATGGAGGTCCCTGCGGCCCGAGGCACCGGCGCTGGAACTGACGGACGGAGATGCCCTGCGCACCGTCCTGAGGGATCTGGCCCACCGTGGCGACACGCTGTTGCTCAAGGGGCCCGCCCGTCAGGGGCTTGCTGCCGCCGCCTGCGCCGTCTGGGAGTCGATGGCACCGCGCCGGTTTCTCGTCGACCTGGGGGCGATTCGGGAGAACATCGCCCGCTTCCGTGCCCTGTGCGGCCCCGACGTGGCGATCCTGGCGGTGCTCAAGGCCTGGGCCTATGGCACCGAACTCGCCCGGCTGTCCATGGCCCTGCAGGAGGGGGGGGTTGACTGGATAGGCGTCTCGGCGGCCGACGAGGGAGCCACGGTGCGCCGCTCCGGCGTCCACCTGCCGGTGCTGGTGATGCTGATGGACATCGAGGAAGTCGACAAGGCGGTGCGCTATCGGCTCACCCCGGTGGTGTATTCCCTGGCCTTTGCCCAGGCGCTGGTGGAGGCCCTGCGGGCCATGGACGCCTTCTGCGACGTGCATCTGGAAATCGATACCGGCATGGGTCGCCTGGGGGTGGCCCCGGCGGAAGCCCTGGCGGCAGCGCGGCTGCTGCGGGGCTCCGGCGTGACCCGTCTGACGGGGGTGATGACACACCTGGCCTGTGCGGACGACCCCTGCGCCGACGCGTACACCATGACCCAGCTGGCCAGCTTCGATCAGGCGGTGGCAGAGATCCGGGCCGAAGGGGAGGAACCGCTCGTGATCCATGCCGCCGCCACCTCCGGCGCCGTGCGCTTTCCCGCCTCCCGCCACGACATGGTGAGGCTGGGACTGGGTCTCTACGGCATTGCACCTTCTCCTGCCGTAGCCGAGGCGATCGAACTGGAACTGGCCGTGGCCTTCGTCAGCCGACTGGCCCAGGTGGCGGTGCGCCGTCGCGGCCAACGGGTGGGGTACAACGGCACCTACATGGTGGAGACCGAGGAGCAGCGAATCGGCATCGTGGCCGTCGGTTACAACGACGGCGTTCCATGGCGCAGCTCCAACCGCGGCGAGGTCCTGGTGCACGGCCGCCGGGTGCGGGTGCTGGGCCGGGTCTCGATGGATTCGATGGCTATCGACCTCGATCCGGTGCCCGAAGCCAGTGTGGGCGATGAGGTGCTGATCTTCGGGGCCCACGAGGGACAGCGGCTGGAGCCGGCGGAGGTGGCCGATCGAGCCGGCACCATTCCCTACGAACTGCTGGTGAACGTCGACAGCCGGCGGGTGCAGCGGCTGTTCCGGGGCGAGTGAAAGCCCCAGACGGGCAGGAGGGATGGTCAGGTAAAGTCGACGAGCCACTGGAGAGGTGGCTGAGTGGTTGAAAGCGGCTCCCTGCTAAGGAGTTACAGGAGGCAACTTCTGTCGAGGGTTCGAATCCCTCCCTCTCCGTTGCCCGAAACCCCCGGATCTCCCTTCTGAGATCCGGGGGTTTTCCATGGTCTGGTCGTTCACTCCAGGGGTGATTCCACGGGATGGGATCCCAGAGCCCGCGCAATCGCCGGCAGCAGGGTCTCGTCGCCGGCGCAGGCCTTCCCCTCGCTGAACACCACCAGCAGGAAAGGATCAGCCCCCTCGATCTCCACGTAGGCCGCGTCGTGGCGCGCCTGACTCATCCAGCCGGCCTTGCTCCAAAGCTTTGCGCCGATGGGGAGACCGGCTCCGAGGAAGCCGTCCACCTGGTTCTCGGGATCGGCCAACCGCTCCTGTGGATCCAGAGAGCGGCGCAGCAATTCCCGCATCCTTCGACAAGCCGGGGGCGATACAAGGGCACCGGCGATCACGGCATGCAGGAGGCGGGCGGTGGCATCGGTGCTGAGCCGGTTGCGGTTCTCCAGCTGATCGCCGTAGAAGGCGCGCTCGCGCCCATAGGGTCCATCTCCCCAGGTCTTCTGGCAGGCGTTGCAGCCCTGCAGCTCCGGCCAGCCCAGATCCTCCAGCCAGCGGTTCACCAGCTGGCGCTGCGCCACCCACTCGGCGAAACGTTCCGGAGGCAGGTCCGGTCCACTGGTGGTGCCGCTGAGGCGATCCACCACCAGCGAGGTGGCGTCGTTGCCGGAATCGCGGATCATGTCCGCAAGAGCACGGCGCAGCTCGGGGTCGTCCTCAATCAGCTGAAGCTGCAGCCAGGCCTCGGCTGCCACGAGGTACACCAGTTTCACCACGCTGGCGGGATAGCGCGGACGCGCCCCGCCCCAGCTCGCGCCGGAGGGTGCCAGGGCCCAGAAATCCTCGGGTTCGAGACTGGCAGCCCGCCTGCGCAGGGATTCGGGGTAGCGCACCCAGGTGATCGAGAGCCGCTCAGCGAGGCCCGCTCGGCTCTCCTGCTCCAGATCGTCCACCAGCCGGGCCAGCTGCTGGGCCATCCCCGGATCGGGGTTGTAGAACGCCATCAACGGCGACACGGAAGCGATGGCGACATTAGGCACCACGACGGCAACTGCCGGGATCTGGCGGGTTGAGCGGGATCTGGACGCCTACAGCCGCCCCCGGGGGGAAGGTCTGGCCACCCAGGTGGCGGGCGGCCGCCACCTGCGGGTGCTGGAAAGCAACAACGATCGCCTGCGGGTGCGCCTGCTCGAGGATGGCTATCCCTGCTGGCTGGATGCAGAGGAGCTGCGACGCCATGGCCGTCCCGCACTGCCGCCGCCCCGTCTGCTGCTGGATCGCAGCGCCATTGAAGCCCGGCTGGAGCAGGTGATGGCCTTTGCCCTCAGCGCCATGGCAAAGGCCAACGTCTACCTCTGGGGAGGCAGCCTCGGCCCCGATTTCGACTGTTCCGGCCTGGTGCAGACCTCCTTCGCCGCAGCCGGCATCTGGCTCCCGCGCGATGCCTACCTGCAGGAGCGTTTCTGCCGGCCTGTAGCCGTGAAGCCGGGCGAAACGAGCCTGCTGCGGCCGGGCGACCTGATCTTCTTCGGCACCGACCGACGCTGCACCCACGTGGGCCTGCACCTCGGCAACGGCAGCTATCTGCACAGCTCGGGCCGCGAACACGGCCGCAATGGCCTGGGGATCGATGACCTTCATCCCACCAACCCCGACCCTGTGGCGGTGCATTACCGGCTTGAACTGCGCGGCGCCGGACGGGTGATGCACAGCCACGACGGCAGTCCCCTGCCCCCCTAAGTTCAGGTCGCACTCCCCGCGCCGGCGGTTCCGATGTCCTCCCCCGTCTTTGAGGCCGTCGCCATGACCGAACGCCCTGCAGCGACCGCGACCCCCGAGCTGTCGGTGGTGATTCCCCTCTTCAACGAGGAGGCCAGTGTGCAGCTGCTGGTGGAGAAACTGCTGGATGCCCTCCATCCCCTGGGCCTCCGTTTTGAACTGATCCTGGTGGACGACGGCTCCCGGGACAGAACCCCCGAGGTCCTGCGTCGGCTGGCCGCCCAGGTGCCGGAGCTGGTGGTGGTGCTCCTGCGCCGCAACTACGGGCAGACTGCTGCCATGGCGGCGGGGTTCGACACCAGCCTGGGTGACGTGATCGTGACCCTGGATGGCGATCTTCAGAACGATCCCGCCGACATCCCCCTGCTCCTGGAGCAGATGGAGAGCGAGCAGCTGGATCTGGTCAGCGGCTGGCGCCACAGGCGCCAGGACAACACCCTCAGCCGCCTGCTGCCCTCCCTGCTGGCCAACCGGTTGATTGCCAGCGTCACGGGGGTGCGCCTGCACGACTACGGCTGCTCGCTGAAGGCCTACCGCCGGGAGGTGGTGGCGGATATGAACCTCTACGGCGAGCTGCACCGCTTCCTGCCGGCCCTGGCCTTCATCGAAGGGGCCCGGATCGGAGAAGTGAAGGTGAACCACCATCCTCGCCGTTACGGCAGCAGCAAATACGGCATCGGCCGCACCTTCCGCGTGCTGATGGACCTGCTGACCGTGTGGTTCATGAAGAGGTTCCTCACGCGGCCGATGCACGTGTTCGGCTATGCCGGCCTGGCCGCCCTGGTCACGGGGCTGATGCTCGCCCTCTGGCTGGTGGGGGAGAAGCTGCTGCTGGGCGTCGACATCGGCAACCGTCCTCTGCTGTTGATGGCCGTGCTGGCGATCCTCAGTGGCGTGCAGTTGTTCAGCTTCGGCCTGCTGGCCGAACTGCAGATGCGCACTTATCACGAAAGCCAGGGTCGCCCGATCTACCGGGTGAGGGCCACGCTGAGGGGTCGCCCGGCGGCATGAGGAAAGCCGGAACAGGGGTGCTGAACTTTTATGTCGCCCCTTCCGGCCCTCAGAAGCGTCGCGGAAAGGGCTCCGTACAGTACCGGCGGTTGTACTGGCCCAAGCCATGACTGGAGAATTCGCCGCCGCCTGGTTGCCTTCGGTGTTCGTTCCCTTGGTGGGGATCCTCGGCCCGGCCGTGGCCATGGCCCTGCTGTTCAACGTGATCGAAGCCCGCGACTGAGTGCCTGCGGGTCGCTTAAAGGCGCGATCACAGCCACACACAAGCGTCCTGGCCTCATCCTCGTCACTTCATCCAAGCCCCGACCTCACCCCACCCCATGACCGTGACCCCCGTCGCCGACCCCACCGTCGGCAACCTGGCGACACCCGTCAACAGCAGCTATTTCAGCAAGGCCTTCCTCAACGCCCTGCCGGCCTACCGGCCCTCCCTCTCGCCCAACCGCCGCGGCCTGGAAGTAGGCATGGCGCATGGCTTCTTCCTCTACGGACCGTTCGCCATCACCGGCCCCCTGCGTGCCACCGAATACGCCAGCACGGCCGGTCTGCTGGCCACCATCGGACTGGTCTCGATCCTCACGGTCTGCCTTTCGATCTACGGCACCGCCGGCAACGGGCCCAACGTCCAGCCTCCGGACGCCACCATCGACAACCCTCCCGCGGATCTGTTCACCAAGGCCGGTTGGGCTGAATTCGCCAGCGGCTTCTGGCTCGGTGGCTGCGGTGGCGCTGCCTTCGCCTGGTTCCTCTGCAGCACCGCCATCGTCTCGCCCCTGGTGAACATCGCCGGCGGTGTCTGGAGCGTGGGCTGAGCTTTCGCAGTTCCAGCGATTGGCCTGCCGCCTCAGATTCAGCATCTCTTTTTCGGATCTCCTCCAGCCCCGCCCAATTTCGGGTGGGGCTTTTTATTGCATCTGTGTGTTTTCCGTCCAAGCAGATTGGATGTCCTGCACCCCGAACGCTCACGTGGTCGAAGCGGCCAGACGCGCAATGAATCGGCTGAAGCAGCCATGAGATCAGCAAAAGAAACGAAGCAGGCAATTTTCACGCCGAGCAAGCTCGCCATCTGAAAGCCACAGCAAAGGTGAATCGAGCAAGCCGATCGAAAAGGAAGTGCAACAAAGGTGCGTTGGATGCATCGTCTGCAATCCAAGGCAGGACGATGACAGACATCAATCTACGCAAGCGAGCGTGATCAGCTCATGGCTGGCTTCTTTACCAGCCAACGATTGCAAGGCTCAGGAAGCCGAAGAGACTCCCCGATCTGCATCAGCAACGAAAAAACCCCCGGCCAGAGGCCGGGGGAATGTCGTCCCTCGAGAGAGGGGAGCAAGGGGCTGAGATCAGCCGAACTTGCCGGAGGTAGAGGCGATCAGGAAGGCTGCGTAGGTGAGGACGAAGCCCACGGCGAAGTGAGCGAGTCCAACCACACGGGCCTGAACGATCGAGAGAGCCACGGGCTTGTCACGCCAGCCCACCAGGTTGGCGAGCGGAGTGCGCTGGTGCGCCCAGACGATGGTCTCGATCAGCTCCTGCCAATAACCGCGCCAGGAGATCAGGAACATGAACCCGGTGGCCCACACCAGGTGACCGAACAGGAACATCCAGGCCCAGACCGAGAGGTTGTTGGTGCCGAAGGGGTTGTACCCGTTGATCAGCTGGGAGCTGTTGAGCCACAGGTAGTCGCGGAACCAACCCATGAGATAGGTGCTGGATTCGTTGAACTGGGCCACATTGCCCTGCCAGATGGCCAGGTGTTTCCAGTGCCAATAGAAGGTGAGCCAGGCCACCGTGTTCAAGGCCCAGAACATCGCCAGGTAGAAGGCATCCCACGCCGAGATGTCGCAGGTGCCGCCCCGGCCTGGGCCGTCGCAGGGGAAGGAGTAGCCGAAGTCCTTTTTATCGGGCATCAGCTTGGAACCCCGGGCATCCAGGGCACCCTTCACCAGGATCAAGGTGGTGGTGTGCAGCCCCAAGGCGATGGCGTGGTGCACCAGGAAATCGCCAGGGCCGATCTGCAGGAACAGGGAGTTGTTGCCCGCATTCACAGCGTCCAGCCAGCCAGGCAGCCAGACGGCGCCGGGGCCGGGGGCATTGCTCACGAGACTGTTGGGGTTGGCCAACAGCACATCCATTCCATAGAGCGCCTTGCCGCTTGCCGCTTGCACGAACTGGGCGAACACGGGCTCCACCAGAATCTGCTTCTCGGGAGTTCCAAAGGCCACCACCACGTCGTTGTGGACATAGAGGCCCAGGGTGTGGGACCCGAGGAAGAGCGACACCCAGCTCAAGTGGCTGATCAGCGCTTCCTTGTGCTCCAACATCCGCGCCAACACGTTGTTCTTGTTGGCTTCCGGGTCGTAATCCCGGATGAAGAAGATCGCACCGTGGGCGAAGGCACCGCACATCAGGAAGATGGCGATGTACTGGTGGTGGGTGTAAAGCGCCGCCTGGGTGGTGTAATCCCGGGCGATGAACGCATAGGAGGGCAGCGCATACATGTGCTGCGCCACCAGGCTGGTCACCACACCCAACGAGGCCAGGGCCAATCCCAGCTGGAAGTGCAGGGAGTTGTTGATCGTGTCGTAGAGGCCTTTGTGACCAGCGCCGAGGTCACCAGGGGTGCCTTTGGGCGGGTTGTGGGCCTCGAGGATCTCGCGGATCGAGTGGCCGATACCGAAGTTGGTCCGGTACAGGTGGCCGGCGAACACGAAAATCACGCCGATCGCCAGGTGGTGATGGGCGATGTCGGTGAGCCAGAGCGACTCGGTCTGGGGGTGGAAGCCACCC
>JBKDPV010000075.1:0-48902 GCA_046342315.1 Cyanobacteriota bacterium | reverse complement strand
ACTTCTCACGCTTGGTGCGTTTCTTGGCCGTGGTCAGCTCGTAGTCCGAGAAGCCGAGCTGCTTGCCGCCCATCACCCCAGTCCTGGCCTGCGATTACAAAACCATTGTCTCGCTAATGGCCCGGGTTTTCCAGAGTCTCCTTAGCTAACGATGATGACATCAAGGCGATAGAGCTTGGCGCGATCTTTTATGCCATCCGAGGCAGCTGTCAAGGATTCCATGACAACTGAAATCCGGGCTCAATTCTCCCTCGCATTAAATGTTTAGTCAAAGCGGGCCAATGGTTTGCCTACTCGTCCGGCACAGCGGAGCCATGAGCTGCCGGCCAAGCCAGACGTTCGCATCTTCTTAGCGAACGTTGATCTTTACCTGACCATCTTCGCTGCGATACACCAGGAACTGCCCCTCGGGTTGGGACATGAGTTCTACAGGATCACTCATGATTCACGACCCTACATGCCGAATATGGCGCTCACCCCCACTCTTTCCGCAGCATCTCCTGGCAGACCAAGCCTTCTACTGGCCAAGACACCGTGCCGCCGTGGCACATCGGGTCGATTTCGTTGGCTGTCTTTACCGGAGAAGTTTCGAGTTTTGATTTAACAGCCAGAGAGATGTTGAAGTCGAGCACTTCAGCCTTGCGGTGGTGATCCAACAGCAGAAGCTGTTCGATGATCGCGGATTCGATCGCTGGATTCAGCATGCTCTCCTTCCGAAATCAATCAAGTTGCCAATGCCGCAGTGTGAGTTGATGCTTCTCAACTGCATAGGGCAACACCACCAGCAGATCGAGATCGGAATCGGGGCGGGCGTTGCCGGTGGCGCGGGAGCCGAACAGCACCAGCGCCTTCACCACCGGGTCGGCCGCGATCCGTTGCAGGGCCTTCTCCCGTTGATCGCGCAGCTCGCCGTCCACGCCCGGACCCAGCTCCGGCAGGGCGAAGGAGTGAGGCGTGGATCAGTCGCAGAGCAGAAGTCCATCAGGCATCAGCTCAGTCATGCAACTCCCAGCAGCCTTGCCCTAGGCTAGACAGATCAGCTAGCCGGTTCAGCGATGGAGGGGGTCTGGACGCTTCAGGACGCCAAGAACCGTTTCAGTGCCGTGGTGGAGGCCGCCTTGCAGGGGAAACCCCAGAAGGTCACCCGACGCGGCGAGTGGGTGAGCGTGGTGCTCTCCGCGGCGGAGTACGAACGGCTGCGGCAGTGCGAGCAGGCGGCCGCACCCTCGCTGACCGAGCATCTGCTGGCCCTGCCGCAGGATGACGAACCATTTGAGCGGTTGCCGCTGGTGCCGCGAGAGTTCCCGTGTTCCTGATCGACACAATGGTGCTCTCGGAACTGCGGCGGCGCCAGCGGGATCCGGGGGTGGTGGCCTGGATCCGCAGCCAGCGCCAGGAGGATTGCTTCCTCAGCGTCGTCAGCATCGGCGAGATCGAGCGGGGGATCGCTCGGAGAAGGTCTGCGGATCCCGCCTTCGCGCAGCAGTTGGCCACCTGGCTCGATCAACTGCTGCGGCTCCATGAGAAGCGCCTGCTGCCGGTGGATCTGGCCACCGCGCGCCGCTGGGGGCAGCTCTCCACCGACCTCGGCCATGACGGTCATGACGGTGCCGATCTGCTGATCGCCGCCACCGCCCTCGAGCACGGCCTCACGGTGGTGACGCGCAATCTGCGCCATTTCCGCCCCACCGGCGTGGCCACCGTCAACCCATGGAGCTTGTAGAGCTCAAGCCGTAAGCAACCCCGCCACTTTCGAAGCGATCGTGGCCTCCAGCTCCCGAGCCTTGGCGTTCAATCCCTCCAGTTCCTCATTCAGGTTTTGCAACGCAGCCTTGAACTCTTCATTCTCGACCTCCTCCCCCCGCCGCCACGCCCGCATAGCGACCGGGGGTTGAGGAAGCCAATCTGGGCTTCGTTCCAGTCGCGATGGGCGCGATCCATCTGGCGGTAGAGATGGCGGGCATCGGAGACGGAATGGGCCATCACATGATCGAAGGCACTCACCGCATCATGGGGATCTTCCCCTCCAGGCCATGGATCGCCAGGTCGCCGGCGGGGTTGCCGCGGTGCGCCTTCACGAAGCGGGCGCTCTGCACATCCATGCCGCCTGAACCGCTGGCCGGATCCAGCAGTCTTTCCGCGAACGGTTCCAGGATCTCGGTGATCAGCACCACCAGCGCGGTGGGCGTGCGGGGTCTTCCTCACGGCTGCCGCGCCGCTCACTGCCACCGGCATCCTTGAGCTGTTGCCAGCGGGGCATGAAGCGCGCATCAGCAAAGCGCAGGAAGATCAGCCCGAGGATCGGGCCGGAATACTCCTGGGCATTGAGGCCCGAGTTGGCTCAGAACTGATCGGCCGCCTCCCACAGGCTCTTCTCCATTGCCACCTTGCCCTGGTCGCGCTCGGGCGGCGCGACCCAGCCCGTGAAGCCGCGGCTGGGCATCGGGGGGCACTGGCGCGCTCTCTAGCGGCTGGCACGCCCGGTGGCCGGGTCGCTGGCGTGGGTGGAGCCGGTGCTCAAGCCACCCAAAGGCCCGAGACCCACGCTGCGGACTTCGTTGCGGCCGCTCGCCTCGTCAGAGCACCGCCGTGCGACGCTGCTGCATCGCAGCGAAGCCACCCGCAGCGGCCACAACGCCCAGAGCGCCTGCAGCCGCCAGGAAGATCAGGGTCTGCAGGATCAGCAGCGCAAACCCCAGGGCCGAGAAGGCGGCGATGCGCACCTTGGCCTTGATCAGCAGGGTCAGCAAAAGCAGAACGGTGGCCCGCAGAGCCAGGATCCTGGCGGTGCTGAAGGGACAGAAGGGGTTCAGAAGCATGAAGGTGCACCCGGTCGCCCCATGCTGCCGGCCCCCACACCATCCCGTGGCTGCCGCTGCGCAGGGGGTGCCCACGGAGGAGGGCAGCTCAGACATCCCTGCCGCCGTTTGGCGGCAAAGAGGCGGTTGGGCCGAAAGCGCAGCACCGGTTGGCCGTCACTGATTCAGGCCTCGCGCAGCAACAGCGGCGGCCGCTTGCTGGCACCCTTGCTCACACCACCTCAGGCGCCCAGCCCTGGGAAGGGTGGGTGATGGGGATACCACCAGGTCGGTTGGCGGCCGGCCCTCTCAGGGCCCCCCCGGCCCACCCCGCAGAGCGGCGCGGATCGCCGCCGACTCGAGCAGCGGCGTGTTGTGCTCAAGATCGCTCACCACCTTCAGCTGCGCCACCCCGGGCCGGAAGGCGGCGTGCAGAGACCGGGCATGGGCCGACGGCACCACCGCATCGAACTCGGCCGCCACGATCGTGGTGGGTGCCGTCACCCGAGGGGCCTCGGCCGCAGCATCCCAGCGGTCGCGCAACAGCAATTCCACCGGCAGCCAGGGCATGGCGTTGCGGGCCACCGCCAGCAGGCTGTCGAACGGCACCAGCAGCACCAGGCGCTGCACCGGCCGCGTGGCGGCGAGGTGCACCGCCGGCCCGGTGCCCAGGCTCCGGCCCGCCACGCTCACCTGGCGATGCCTTTGGGCCACCAGGGCATAGAGGGCCTGTGCATCGGCGCGCAGGCCGGCCTCCGAAGGTTGGCCCTCGCTGCCGCCATAGCCGCGGTAGTGGAGCAGGTAGAGGGCGGTGTCCGGCAGCAGGGCGGCCAGGTCGCCACGGGTGATGGACACATCCTCGGCATTGCCGCCGAAGTAGATCAGCGCACGCGGTCCGGGATGGGGCCGATGGGCCACCAGGATCCGCTTGCCCTCCACCGCAAGCTCCAGCCGACCCGTGGGATCGGCGGCGGGCTGGGGGAAGTAGATGAAGCGCCTCTGGTCAAGGGCCATCAGCAGGCAGAGCCCGCCGTAGCCCAGTGCCAGAGCGCCGCCGGTCCAGGCCAGCCACCTCAGCACCGCCGCTTTCCTCCACGCCCGCAGGAGAAGTGTGGCGAAGGAGCGGATCCAGAAGCGCCGCCACCTGGTGCTCATTCCAGCCTTCACCGCGCCAGCGCTCGCCCAGGGCGGCGGCCATCGCACTCACCAGCAACAGCACCGGCAGCAGCGCCGGATCGCCCTGGAGGGTGAACACGAAGGCCGCGCAGAACAGCGGGGTGCCCGTGCTGCTGGCGAACAGGGCCGTGGCACCCACCGCCGCCAGCTGGGCCAGGGCCGTGCTGTCCAGGCCCTGCAGACCCTGCAGCGGGCTGATCAGCAAGGCGCCGAGGGTCATGCTGTCGTGCATCAGACCGCCCGGGGCTCCCAGCGCCAGGCTGAGCACACTCGACAGCAACCGCCAGAGCAGAAGCAGCGGTGAGCCCACGGCCTGGCCGGAGAGGGCCGCCGCCAGCGACAGGGAGCCGTCGTTCAAGCTCAGACCGCCGCTGATCAGCGCCAGCAGGCTGAGGGCACCCGCAATCAGCACGGCGCCCAGGAGGCGGCGCTGCGCCAGCAGCTGTTTCACTGCGGCCGCCGCCGGCAGCAGCAGGCGCACCAGCAGAGCACCGCCGGCAGCGCCCACCAGGGTGAGCAGCACGGTCCAGCCCCACAGCTGCGGCTCCAGCGGCCCGAGTCCCAGGCCCGGTAGCCGGGCCGGCTGCCCCATCCTTGTCGCCAGCAAGGTGCCACTGCCCGCCAGCAGCAGCGCCGGCAGCACCAGCGGCAGGCCACTGCGCTGCCCCAGCTCCTCCAGTCCATAGGCCACCGCCAGCAGGGGCGAGCGGAACGCCGCTCCCAATCCGGCCGCACCGCCGATCACCGCCACCAGCTGGGGCGAGAGGGACCCCAAGGGCTGAAGCCCCGGCCAGCGCCGACGGATCGCCAGCAGGGCACTGGCCCCCAGCGCCGCCGACGGCGATTCCACCCCCACCGTCAACCCGCCGATGTGGGTGAGCAGCATCAACGGCAGGCGGCGCAGCTGGGTGGCCAGGCTCAGCTGCTGCAACCAGCGCGCTGCAGCAGCGGCGCGCACCGAAGGGGCGGCGCGATCGAGGGCGAGCAGCGGGGCGATGCCGCCGCCGCGGCCCGCGGCCAGGGGGCCCCAGGCCAGCAGGATCAGCAGAACAGTCGCCGCGAACACCAGCAGACAGCCCGGCAGCGCCTGGGGCTGTGAGCCCAGCCAGAGGCCTTGCTGCAACTGGAAGCCGAGCTCCGAGAGGGCCTGGTAGGGCCATTGCAGCAGGCCAAACAACAGCCCGAGCAGCAGCCAGATCAGCACGCCAGCCATGGGGATCCCCGTGGAGCCCCAGTCAAACGGAATCCAGCGTCTCCATCGAGTCCACCGCGCTCAGCCCCACGGCATAGCGGGCGTCCTGCGTGCCGCAGACCCGGTCCCAGAAGGTGAAGTAGAGGCCGAAGTGCACCGACAGCCGGCTGTGGTGCAGCGAGTGGTGTGACGGACCAATCACCCAGCGCCCCAGCAGGTGGTGGGGGAACCGGCGCGGGAGGCAATCGAGATCGAGGTGGTTCACGATCGCCCACACGGTCATGGTGCTCAGCACCGCCAGCAGGGTGATCAGGTGCAGGGGGATCAGCATCACGATCCCCACCAGAAACAGGGCCTGCAGAAGGGCTTCCGGCGGATCGAAGGCGAAGGAGGTCCAGGGTGTGGGCCGGCGCGATAGGTGGTGGCCCCGGTGAAACACGGCGTAGAGCGCCGGGTGATGGAACAGGCGGTGGGTGGCGTAGAAGAGCGCATCCTGCAGGATCAGCACCGCGAGATAACTCACGCCCAGATACCACCACTGGTTGGGATCGGCTCCTGCGTACAGCCGGGTGAACCCATGCACCTGAAGCCATAGCAGCGCCGCGGCGGCCAGGGCGAACACCGCCGCCGAGAGCACCGACAGGCGGATGTCGTGGAGGATCCCGTTGCGGATCCGCCGGCCCTGCAGCTCCGACAACGCTGCCGAGGCGTGGGGATAGCAGACACGCAGCAGCCACCAGCACCCTCCGGCGACAAGGAAATAGCGCCCCAGGATGATCAGAAACAACGCCAGGCTGTCGGCTCCGAAGGAATGCCCGATCCAAAACTGCCCCAACCCATCAAGATCGGGGTGCGACTGGGGTGGTGGCGGGTTGAATCCGATGCCGATGTCGCTGTCCGCAGCGTTGATGGGATCAAGCTAGAGGCAACCCGTCCCCCACAGGTGCCGTAAGAATGCAGCGCTATCGGATCCGTCACCACACCATCTACAGCTACGACGCAGAGGTCTGGCTCGATGCGCACACCTTGCGGCTGCGGCCCCGGGAGAGCCATGAGCTGCGGATCGAATCATCTTTGCTGCACATCTCACCGACACCCACGCTGCGATGGCATCGAGATGTGGAAAACAACTCGGTGGCCATCGCCGGTTTCTCTGGGTCTGCCAACAGCCTGAGGATCGAGAGCGAGGTGGTGATTCAGCAATACCACCAGGCCCCCCTCGACTTCCTGGTGGACCCTGTGGCGCAGTTCTTTCCGTTCCACTACGGAGCCGAGGAGCAAGTGCTTTTGGCTCCCTACCGCCGGCCTGTGGATCATGACGCTGCCCTGGAGCTGTGGGTGGCCGGCCTGTACGCCCCCGGCGAGCACCTGGAGACCTACGCCCTGCTGGAGCGCATCAGCTCCTGCATTCACGACACGTTCCACTACGTCAGGCGCGAGGAGCCCGGCGTGCAGACTCCCGCCCACACCATCAGCAGCGGCAGTGGCTCCTGCCGCGACTTCGCGACGCTGTTTCTGGCAGCATCCCGCCTTCTCGGACTCGCGACCCGCTTCGTGAGCGGCTATCTGCACGATCCCCTCTCACCGGAAGCCGGCGGTTCCACCCATGCCTGGGCGGAGGTGTACCTGCCGGGGGCGGGCTGGAGAGGGTTCGATCCCACCACCGGCGGGCTGGCCGGACCCGACCACATCGCCGTGGCGATCTCCCACCGGCCCGATGCGGTGCCGCCGGTGGCTGGCTCCTTCCGCGGCCCGGCCCGATCCACCCTGGCCGTGGGCGTCTGGGTGACTCAGCTGTAAGGGCATGAAGAAGGGCCCTCCGTGGGGAGGGCCCTTGCGCCGGTTGCGGGGTGTTGGCGTCCCCGGTCGGGTGTCTACCTATGTGATATCTGCTGGCGTTTGGCCTGTCAGTACGGGGAACACGCCAGCGTTTCTACCCGGCCCGGCAGATCATGTCGTCGGTTCAGCTGGCCAGGATGCCGCTCTCCAGCAGCACCTGGCGCTGCTGGCGGGCCGCCACGAAATGGTGCGCCGCCATCGCTCCGCTCACGGCTACCGGGGGCACACCGATCCCCGGGAACACCCCGGCGCCGCACAGCACCAGCCCCTGCACCGGTGTGTCGCCGCCCGGGAAGGGCCCTCGATCGGCCGGCCAGGCCGGGCCGTAGCTGCCCTGGTGCAGCCGCAGGTAGCGGCGATGGGTGAGGGGCGTGCCCTGCAGTTCGATCACCACGCGCTCACGCCAGTCGGGCAGCACCCCATCGAAGACGTGATGGAACACCGCGCAGCGCTCCTGCTTGAGCTGGTCGTAGGCGGCGGTGCCCCGCTCCAGGTTCTTCCAGAGCTCCCAGGGTTCGTTGGCGGGGGTGTAGCCGTGCAGCACCTGATGCCCCGCTGGTGCCAGGGAGGGATCGAGCAGCGAAGGCATCGAGAGCACCACCATGTTGCGTTCGGCGCCGATGCCTCGCTGCCAGTCGCCCACCCACACGTGGTGGATCGGCAGGTGAGCCAGATCGTCGCCCCTCAGACCCAGATGCCAGTGCAGGAAGCTGGCGCAGGCCGGGGTGGCCTCCAGACGCTGTCGCCAACGCGCCGGTGCGGCGTCGTGGTTCAGAAGGGGCGGCAGATCCCACGGGCTGAGGTTGGCGATCACGCCCCGACGCGCCCCGATCACCTCGCCGCCGGCGAGCCGCACTCCGCAGGCCCTGCCCTCCGCCACCAGGATCTCCGCCACCGGGGAGCGGGTGCGGAGCTCGCCGCCATGGCGCCCCAGGCCGCGAACCAGGGCCGCCACCACCGCCGGACTGCCGCCGATCGGGTAATCGAGGGCAGCCTCGGGCTCGAACCACTCCCCGAACAGAGTGGCCATCGCCGCAGCGCTGGTCTGATCCATCCCCAGCCCGGAGATCAGGAAGCAGAGCAGGTCCACCCAGTGGAGCAGGAAGGGATCGCTGAGGTGGCGGCGGGCGAGCGGTCCGAAGGCACCTCCCAGCTGGCCGAGCCTGCCGGCCTGGCCGAGCAGGGCCAGCCCCTGGCCGCCGAGCACGGCCGCCGTGCCCAGACCCGGCCGCAGGGCCAGCAGGGGCAGGGATCGGGCCGCGGTGCAGAGCGGCTGAAGCACCCCCATGAAACGGGCCCATTCCTCGGCGGCGGCGGGTCCGCGCAGGTCGCGGACCACCGCCAGGAAGGGTTCCAGGCCCACGCCCACCCGCAGCTGGCCTTCCGGCAGGAGCAGCCCCCATTCGCGGTAGCGGCAGACGGGGACCGACTCGCCGATCGCGCGCAGCACCTGGGCCAGAGGGTTGGTGCTGGGCCAGCTCCCCAGCCCGCTCCAGAGCGAGGGTCCCGATTCGAAGGCGAAGCCCCGGCGCTCGAAACCATGGGCCGCGCCGCCGGGCCGGTCATGGGCTTCCAGCACCAGCACCTCGAGGCCATGGCGGGCGGCCAGGGCTCCGGCGCACAGCCCGCCCAGGCCACTGCCAATGACCACCAGGTCGGCCGTGGAAGCTGCGGCGGCGGCCGATGGGTTGCTGCCGTTCATGGCCGTCACGCTTGCTCCCATCAAGGTCGCACGGTGATCAGAGTCGCCGTTCAGCGTGACGCCGAAGGGCATCGCGATCTGCGGTTGGATCCGATCAGAGAGACTCTTGCTGGAGCAGCTGCACGACACCTGCCATCTGGCACCCGACCACGTTCATCAAGAACCGGGAAAACTTGCTGCGGCAGGCTTCCGCGAGGCAGTACGAGGAGGTCATGGGCTCGTTCCTGGAGAGGCCTTATGGGTGCAACGGAGGTGAAGCCACTGCCCAGTGACGAGCATTTCAGCGTGAATGACACGCTTCTAAAGGACTGGTCCTCCCAAGTCCCCCTCTGAAATGCTCGGTTGCCCCTGGAGAGCTGTAGCAATCCATCGATCACGGCCGCTTCCTGATCATCAAAGTAGGCCTGGCAACGAGGCCTATGATTGCACGAAGGAACCCACCAGAGAGCCCACCATGACTATGGAGCCCGAAACGCAAGATGCAAACCTAAAGGACGCCACTACCAGCAACCAGTTTGCTATTGCATATTTGCAGCTATGCCAGATATCCTACCTCTTGCCCGTCTCCATCATCGCGCCCGAGATTACAAAACTGCCAGCACTCAATCAGGGGGGCAGCTGGCAGTGTCTGTGGGGCCCCGTCCAGTCAGCCGACGAGGCAAATCTGGTCTATGTCGCATCTTATTTCGACAGCCCAGGCCTGCCTTTGTTCACCGCTGTCGTGATCCGAGGCACCGACCTCTCTGTCACCGATCCGTTGGGAATTCTCGAGCAGATCTGGGAAGACGCTGATGTGCTCGGATGGAGTCCACTGCCGTGGGACCCCACCCAACCGGCCCGCATCGCCAATGGCTCGATCGACACCCTCTCCACGATCCAAGGCCTTCAGCACGGCGGCCAGACCCTTGAAGCCTTCCTGGCCTCTTATCTTGGGGATCCCGTGAATGGCAATCCAGTGCTCGTCGTGACGGGCCACAGCCTCGGGGGCGGCCTCGTGTCCGTCGTGGCGCCATGGTTGAAGTCTGCGCTTGCTGCGGTCGGTCTCACTCCACAGATCTTCCCGTCGAGCTTCGCAGCGCCCACAGCCGGTAATGGGGCATTCGCTGACTACTACGACGCGCAGTTTCCCTCCGCCGCCCGCTATTGGAACACCCTGGACGTGGTGCCCCGCGGATGGTGGGACCTCAGCGGGATCAGCACAATCTACGAAGGGTGTGGTCTCACCATCCCCGACACGGCCTACGCATTGATCCTGGCCTGGGAGTTCTTGTTGGGGGCCGAGCAACGTTCGTATATCCAGCCGCACACCAACAGCGTGCCGCTTTGGAGTTCCTGTATGAACAGCAACAGCGACTGGTACGTGGAGCTGGCCTACCAGCACCACACCACCACCTACATGTCCATCCTCGGAGGGACCTCAATCGTGGTGCCGCCGTCGTTCGTTCCGACCGGCCGCAGCCGTCGCCACTCGAAGCTGTACACGCGCTTCGGCACCCTCTCCACATGCCTGCGCCGCTGAGTTCCAGCTCTCAAGAGAGCTGCCCCATGCACGCCCCCCTCAGGGATCGGACAGCACGAACGGCATCACACCGCCGCAGTGATAGGCAACCAAGATCCGGCATCTGCGGCAGTTCGCATCAGTTACCGCTGGGCATTGATACTGTTTCCGCCTGACCAAGCCGTGCCTAGAGTCAGACAAGCGCATTGATCTTTGGCGTTCTGTCATGCCCTCCGCCCCACTCCCTGGCAGCGCTCCCCCAGGAGCTTCGCCGCTGGAGTTGCCCGGCCTCATCTATCCACCCCTGCCCTGGGCCTTTCAGAAGGCAGCGCCGAAGACCTCCCTCAATCCCACCCTGGCCCGCTCTGCCCGGCCGCTGGTGCTCAACCTGGTTGAGCTGATCCACTGGGCCTCCTTTCCGCTGGGCTTTTATGTGCTTGCCTACATCTTTGTGCACGCGTCAGTCATCGCGGTGCATGTGGAGGGCGACCTTCTGAGGGTGTTCTGGCTGCAGCTGGGCATGGCCTGTCAGGTGTTCGGCGGCGGCATCAGCGGCATCCTGATGCACGAGTATGAAGGCTGGCAGGTCACTCCGTTCCGCAACATTCTTGGCCTGAAGGAACAGGCAACACCGCAGGAGGTGGCCCAGATTCTGGTGCCGAACTACAACAACGCCTGGCTGCGGGCGGTGGCGTATCAGATGCTCTTCTCCTTCCAGACCGCCGGGCTGGGCTTCTTCACCCTTGGAGTGTTCGGCCCCCAGCCGCTGATCCTGCTGCTGGTGTTCGGGGGCATCGCCGTCGCCCTGATCGGCCCCTCGGAGCCCCGAACGGCGTTTTACCGCATGGTTCATGGAGAGGCGCGCCCGGTGCTGCCGTTGTCCTGGTCGCTGTTGATCGTGTTCGCGCTCAATGCATTCGCCAATCTGGTGGCCTGCCTCCACTTCTTCGGGCCCACCCTCGCCCAGGCCTGGCCCCCTTCCCTGCTGCCCTGGCTGGCCGTAGTGCCGACCTGGCTGGTGCCCTGGTTTTCCTTGCTGGCGCCACTCACCGTGGCCGCCGGTGGAGCCTACGAAGGCTGGATTGCTGAATCCAGCTTCAATCAATGGCAGCACTTCATCGCCTTTGTGATCCTCACCCTCGGGCTGGGGCTCTATGGCCTCTTTTATTGGCACATGGTGAATGGTGGGGTGCACTGAGTGATCACGCGTTTCTTCTGGCTGGGCACGCCGCTGGCTGCTGCCCTGGTGGTGATCACCCTCGTGCTGGCCTGGCTGGTTCCCGCCGCCGCCTGGGGGAGCGGCATCCTGTTGCTGCTGGTGGTGGCGATCCTGCTGGCCTATCGCCTGGACTGGAACGGGGTTCCCCTGGTGCTGGAGCCCAGTGCCACCGCCTCCGGGCCGGAGCTGGCGGTGCTGTTCATCCAGGGGGAAGGCATCCCGGCGGAGCGCTATCTGCCGGTGGCGGAAGCAATCCAGCGCGCCTGCCCCTCTCGGCGGCTGTGGGTGGCGATCCCCCACTTTCTCGGCGATTCGCCGATTCCCCGCGAGACGCCCCTGCTGGTGGCCCAGGCGCGGCGGGCGCTGGAGCGCAGCGGCCTGCCCCCTGGCACCCCCTGCCTGTTTGTGGCCCATTCGGTGGGGGGCATTGCCATTCAGAAGTACCTCAAGGCCTTCCCCGAGCAGGGGATCGGCCAGGTGCTGATGGGCTCCTTCCTCGGCCGCTGGAATCTCAACCGGCTCGATGAGCAGGGCCGCACCCTGATCGACTATCCGCTGCCCACCCTCACCCTTGCCGGCACCCTTGACGGCCTGGCCCGCATCAGCCGCTTCGCGGTGGCCTCCTGGCTGCAGGAGATCAACGCCGCACCCCGGAGCCGACCGGAGTGTTTTCCGGTGATAACGATCGAGGGGGCGAGCCACATGCAGTTCGCTTCCGGTGAGCCGGTTCCCTATGTGAAAGCGTTCGACCTGGTGCCCACCGCAGCCGAAGCCCAGGTGCATGAGCGGATCGCTGCCCTGGTGGCCGCCTTCCTGCCCAGTTGCCTCGAGGAGGGCGCCGCCCCCACGCCGGAGTTAGCGGCGGCAGTGGCGGCCAGCGCAGCCTGGCTGCGACCCCTGATCCAGGCGCTCACGATGGAGGGATACAACGGCTTCAAACCGGCCTGTTACGAGACCGCCGAGACCAACAGCCGCGCCGCCCCCTGCTGCACCCCCTATTCCCCCTGGATCCAGGAGCATGCCAACCCGTTGATGGCTGGAGAGCCGGAAGCTCCGGTGCGCTTCACGATCTCGGCCCTCGACAGCTTCCACCGCAGCTACACCTACAACCCCTTCGCCAAGCCGCCGGTTCATATTCCCCAGATCAGCGCCGAGTGTGCGCCGTCCCAGCCCTGCCAGGTGATGGTCACCAGCGTCACCCAGGCGCTGTACGGCCTGTTCACGCTGCTGGATACGGGCTTCTTCCCGATCGCCGCCTATTCGCTGCGCTGCAAGTTGAACTCGCGGCAGTCGTTCTGGAGCCACGGCGGTGTGCCGGATCCGAACTTCAACAGCACCGATGGCCCCTCCCGTGGTCAGCCGATCAATGAGGCCGCCTTCCGCTGGACATTGGCGCAGAGCGACGCGACCACCCGCCAGCGTTTCGAGGCGCTCGGCCAGCCGATGCGCATGCAGCCCGACACGCTGCGGCCAGCCGTGGGGCCGCTATGGATCTGGAGCTATCCCGGCTATCGCTATCTACAACAGGGTGACCAGCAGGTGTATGGCATGAGCAGCACGGTGATGAAAACACCGCTCGATTATCCGATCGCCGCAGCCCGAGGGTTTCACTATTGCCAGTTACTCTCGCCAGCGGCGGCGATGGAGTGGATCTACATCGACGGGCTGCGTGAGAAGGCCTCTCTCTCGGGTCGGCTGTTTGTGTACGGACCGGTGGCAGGCTTCGACAAGGCCGCCGCCTACTTCGGCCGCTCTCTGGCGCGGCAAACGCGCACGGCGTCGCTGCTGCGTCGCCGCTGATGGACCTTCGGGCGGGCGTTCGGCCCGCTTCATCATTGAGGAAAGCGCCATGGCCGCTGCCGGAGCTGATCCAGCTGAATACCCCGGTCTTGCCGTGTCGCGACCACCAAACATGCATCTGGCCCTGTTGCAGCAGGGCCTGAAACAGGGCCAGGTGCAGGCGAAAGTGTGGGTGTTGGACCTGAGAACGATCGGGAAATTGCAATAGGGTCGTGCAATCAACACGGATTTCCAGGGCGGATGAAGCATGGGTGCCTGCCACATCCTCGAAGGCAAGAGCTCACATTGAACTGCAACAGCGTTAGACAATACTCAATACTGCGAACCCCCTAAAAGCTTTACACCTCAAGCTGGCCAAATTCATCTATAGGCATAGACATGCACCTGCTCGGTGCCAGCTGAACTCTGCGTAAACCAGAGGTGATGAGCATCGGAGCTGGTGATCAACGCAAGCCTTTCCTTAGCAGAATCATTGAGCAAGTCCCCAAAGTGGAATTTAGCCACGGAGGCGGTCGGGACTGCGTAACTGATTTTCGGCAGCAGCCCATCCGCTGTAATCCCCATCGACACGAGTACCGGAAGCGGTGCACGGCGAATCGCGCGTGCAACAACACCCTGGCTGTCAAGCGCCGTTCCCGTCAGCTCTGCAAGGCGATGAAAGACACCAGCATCCAACCCTCGTACACGAAACACCACTCCTTCAACTGAACCATTCGGTCCTGATTCCGAGCCCCACATGTACAGGTGCTGTAAGCCAAAGAGAGTGGCTGCTTCATCAATTCCTTTGAGGATGGAGAGATGATCGCCGATGGTCGCGCGAACCTGCGAGAGACCAATGCCCCTGTCGATGAAGGGCTGCACGGTCGGGGCACCGTTGGAAAGGGAGACCCGAAGGCCCATTCGGTCATAGCCGGTGGCCAGATCACGCGCCTCAAAGGCGTCGATCAGCGCCGCATCGCAGCCCAGGCTCTTCAGCACAGCGATGATCTGCCGATGCAGGGTGGGACCGCGGCCACGGACCACCAGTTCAAGCGCACCCTCATCGGCGAGCGGCACGAGGAAAGCCGGTTCGCCGCCATTCGGAATGGCAAAGAGCGAAAAGACCTCATCCGCATGAGCTTCCAGACTTCGACCAGCGGATGCGGCGTAGCGTTTAGCCAGAGCAGCCACATCGTCGGTGGAAAAGAGAGACGTCTCATCCGGGGCCAAGGTTGAGCCGGTACGACCGCTGCTCAAGGCTTCGGCACCGGCCACAAAGGACAGATCAGCTCCCTCGAATCGAGCACCATCGAGCAAGGCTTCGGACAGATCAGCACCTCGCAACACCGCATTGGAGAGATCAGCATTGCGCAAGTCAGCGTTGCGAAGATCGGCTGCCACCAGGTTGGCGCCGCGAAGGATTGCTCCCGACAGATTGGCTCCTTTGAGATCAGCACCTACCAGATCAGCATCGCCGATCCTGGCAGCGACGAAAGAGGCCGAGCCTGCACGGATGTCTTCTCCTTGGACGCCTGTCAGATCAGCGCCATCAAGCCGGGCCTGCTCAAAGCAAGTGAAATCCAAGATCGCACCGGTGAAATCAGCCTGTCTGAGACTGGCGCCGCGGAAGTCAGCGGCGAGCAAATTGGAGCCATGCAGATCGGCAGCATCGAGGCTCTGCCCCGCAAACGATCTCCCTTTGGCAGTGAGGCCAGCCAATGGCTCGCCTATGAGCGAGGGGAGTAACGAAGGGTCAGGTGCTTTTTCCTTGCTTTCACCCCAGGGCAAGGTACAAGGATTACAGAGCTGATTGTTGTTACTTGCAGAGACATGGTTCATACCCCACCCAGTGAATAAGGTCTCTTGGTCCACAAGCCCCGTCGGCATGCCCTGCCAAGCATCGGTTGACATCAGATATTGACAGATTTCAGTGGAAGCTGATACCCAAATGTCAAATTCTACCGTACGACCGAGCGAGAAGTAGTAGTAGGTGAAAACAGTGCCACTGACGCACTTCTTCTTTGCGCAGTCGATCAGATATAAATAGTCACTTGGATGGCTCGTCATCCAGGAGCCAAATAGTGATTGAACCTGACCCGAGGATTGGCCAGTATTATTTTGGCAAGCTGACCATTGAAGATTATTGAAAGGCACTCCACCCCAATTCCCGATTTGATAATATGCATTCATGAAGTATTTCCAAGTAGCCTGATCCAAGCCGTAGTCATACGCAGTGCGCATCGTATTATAAGCCGCCAATTGTGTTGTTTTTGATGGAATAATGCCGGCAGTCCCAAAATAGGAGATGGGTCGATCGATTTTGTCAAGCGAATCATGAAATGTACTATTCCAGATTTTGCTGAGGCTTCCTTGCGTGTATTCTCCGATTTGCTCACGCAAATCCAAAAGGGTGTATTGAACACGCACTTCATACGAATCAAGCTTACCTTTAAGATTGGCCGGATTGCCGGCAAAAACATCGCCCAAAATGTAACTGCCAATTCCAGTAATTGCCCCAAAGTAGGCATCGTAGGGCTCAGCCACAAAACCGGAAAGCGCCCAAAGTGAACCCAGAAAACCGCTCAGAATTTCTCCAACAATTCCCTCACCAGGATCAGACTGATCTGCCTCCAGGATGGTTTTGATATTGAGCATAATTACATTATCAAAATCGTTCATAAGATCGTCTATTAGCTGATAGAGATTTGCAAAGTTTTCCAAGGCATTGGCGAGCTGATCACTGGTTGGGGTTGCCATGTGCGGGGAGGGGGCTGGAGATTGACAATGGAAATATGACTAAGCCCAGGGCGGCCATTAGAAGCTCAAAAATGGTCTTCTAAGCGATATCTAAAAGGATAGACAAGCCTAGGGGTCGAGTCTTGGCAAATCGCGCAGAATTCAAGATATGATCAACCACTAAAAACACCTGGGTAAATTCGCATTTCTTCGTTAAAAGGAGAAAATGCCACATAGTCGGCTTCCTCCCAAGCCCTGTATTCAGAACTACCGTGCCACCCCCGAGAACGCCATCAACATTCGCCACACAAGCCATGCAAGAGTGCGTGCATAAGAATAATGTGATGTGGTTGCTGATCAAGTGCGGTTCGCAGTTCAATGTCAGGCCAATTGGCCAGCAAAGAGCAATATGACCTGGAGAGTGGGCTGGCCTGGGAAAGAGGGAGACCCGCAGGCGGGGGGCGAGGCTCCTCTCAGGGCACCCCCAGGGCGCGGCAGGTGGCTTGAGCGGCCTGAACCACAGGGCCCAGGCCCGTGTCCGTGGGGATTGAGGGCAGATCGATCTGGCGGCAGGCAGCACGCGCGATCGGCGCTGGGGACCAGCTGCGCAGCGTTCCATCGGCACCACCGCTGATCAGCACGCCGTTTCGGAGAGCGATCAAACTCCCCACCGCACCCTGGCCGGTCCGGATCGGCTGGCCGTCGCCCACCGGTCGTCCATCGCGCCAGCGTCGCAGGGTTCCATCCGCTCCGCCGCTGACCAGTTCGCCATTTCCATGCTCGATCAGGCTCCAAACCGCTCCCTGGCCGGTGGGGATCGGCTGGCCGTCGCCCACCGCTGTTCCATTCCGCCAACGACGCAGCGTTCCATCGCGGCCGCCGCTGATCAGTTCCCCCTCCCGCAGCTCGATCAGGCTGGTCAGCCATCCTGAACCGGCGGGGATCGGCTGGCGATCGCCCACCGCCTTGCCATCCCGCCAACGGAGCAGCGTCCCCTCGCTCCCGCCACTGATCAGCGCCGCGCTGTTCAGCTCGATCAGGCTCCACGACGATTGCGGGCCCTTGCCGAGCGGATGAGCATGGCCGAGCGGCTTGCCATCCCGCCAGCGACGCAGCGTCCCATCAGCCCCACCACTGATCAGCTCGCCATTGGCCAGCTCCATCAGGCTGACCACCGCTCCCTGGCCCGTGGCGATCGGCCGAGCATCGCCGACCGGCTTGCCATTCCGCCAGCGTCGCAGCGTCCCATCAGCCCCGCCGCTGATCAGCACGCCGCTGGCCAGTTCGATCAGGCTCGTCACTCCTCCCTGGCCCGCGAGGATCGGCCGGCCCCTGCCGATGGGCTTCCCATCGCGCCAACGCCGCAGGGTTCCGTCACTGCCGCCGCTGATCAGCTCGCCGTTGCTCAGTTCGATCAGGCTCCTCAACCATCCCTGCCCGGTGGTGACCGTCAGGCCATCGTCGGCTCTCTTCTCAAGCCGAAAACGCCGCAGGGTTCCATCCGCTCCGCCGCTGATCAGCTCGTTGTCTGTCAGGCTGATCAGGCTGATCACCGCAGCCTGGCCGGTGCTGATCGGCGGGCCGTCACCCCGTGATTGGCCATCCCGCCAGCGCTGGAGGGTTCCATCAGCGGCGCCGCTGATCAGCTCGCCGTTTCCCAGTTCGATCAGGCTCAGCACCGCCTGCTGGCCGGTGCGGATGGGTTCGCCAGCGGCCACCGGTGCTCCATCCCGCCAGCGACGCAGCGTCCCGTCAGCTCCACCGCTGATCAGCTCGCCGTTGGCCAGCTCAATCAGGCTCAACACCGCACCCTGCCCCGTGCGGATGGGCTCGCCATCGCCCACCGGATTGCCATCGCTCCAGCGCCGCAGCGTTCCGTCAGCTCCGCCGCTGATGAGCTCGCCGTTGGCCAGCGCGATCAGACTCAACACCACTCCCTGGCCGGTGCGGATGGGCTCGCCTTCAGGCAGCGGCTTGCCATCGCGCCAGCGCCGCAGCGTTCCGTCACTGCCGCCGCTGATCAGCTCGCCGTTGGCCAGCTCAACCAGGCGCAGCACCGCGCCCTGGCCCGTGGCGATCGGCTTGCCATCGCCCACCGGCTTGCCATCCCGCCAGCGCCGCAGCGTCCCATCAGCCCCGCCGCTGATCAGCACGCCGTTGGCCAGTTCGATCAGGCTCGTCACTCCTCCCTGGCCCGCGAGGATGAATGGCCCTTCGGTGGGTGCCGACCCACCGCGCCAGCGCCGCAGCGTGCCGTCAGCTCCGCCGCTGATCAGTGCACCGTTTCGGAGCTTGATCAGGGACCACATGGCTTGCTGGCCGGTGGCGATCGGAGCCGAAACCGCCAGATTGGCCTGCACTGCCCGCTGCAGGCTTTCGCTCAGCTGAGCCGCCTTCCAGGACTTGCTGCTCACCAGCAGGGGCTTTGCCGCCGCCAGGCCATACACCACGCTGAGGAAGGGATCACTTCTGATCAACGCCCGATGGGTGGCCTCAAATTGAGCAGCCTGCGCGGCCCGGGCCCTCTGCAGTTGCACGAACGCCGCGCCGCCAGCCCCGCTGATCACCGCGAACACAGCTGCGGCCGAGCTGATCAGAAGCCGCCGCTCGCGGGCAGCGCGCCGTTGGCTGGCCTGGATGTAAGTCCGCAGCTCAGGCCGCAGCTGCTCACCCCGTTCGACCAGCCAGGCCCGCCCCTTGGCGAGCTTCAGCCCGCTCAGGAGCGCCCGGGGCTTGTCAGCTGGCGACGCCGCCTGCCACTCGGCCAGGTCCTGCTCCAGCTGCTGGCTGCCGAGAAGGAAGTCGCGGGAGTCGTCAAGCCAGCCGCGCAGCAGTGGCCACACCCGCAGCAGCGCTTCGTGGGTCACCTCCACCGTGCTGGTCTGCCCCTCCCCCTGGCGCCGCACCAGCAGGCGGGCGGCGACGAGCGCCTCCAGCAACGGCCGAGCCGCCTGGGGCAGGGTGTCCCAAACGGCGGCGCGGCGGGTGTACTCGCCCTGTTCGCTCACCCGCACCAACGCCGGCACAAACGCTTGCCGCAGCGCCTGCAGGCTCGCCTGATCCGGCAACAGGCCCTGGAGCAGGCCATCAGCCGCCTTTTTCACCGCGCTCTCCAGCGGCGAATGGCCGGCGGACGCATCCCCCAAAGCCTGATAGTCGCAGAGAGAAAGGACCCCATCGGCGCCGAAGCGCTCATGCATCTGCCGCAGGGCGAAGGCCAGCAGGGGCAAGGCGTCTTCCGTGGCGGTGTCGTGGATGGCCCGCTCCACGAAGGACTCCTCCACCTTGAGGCCAGCCACCCGCGCCGGTCCCTTGATGATCTCCCGGTAGCGCTCCAGGGAAAGGGGGCCCAGTGGCAGGGTTTCGAGGCTGTTCAGCAGCTCCGGCAGGGATTGCAGAGAGCCAATGGCGTCGGCCCGGATCGTCATCAGCGCCTGCAGCGGCAGGGGCGGCTGCAGCGCCGCCGCCAGCACGGCCACGAACCGCTGCCGCTCGACGGCCTCGGCCACGTTGAACACTTCCTCCGCTTGATCGATCGGCAGCAACAGCTGCGCCTCCGGCGAGGCGGCCGCCTGGCGAAGATCCGCCGCCCAGCCTGCCAGGAGGTCGGCCAGGGCCGGGGCTGCCGTCGTGGTGAGCAGTTGCTGGTGCAGCTGCCGCCAGGTCTCAGGCCGCTGCAGGGCGAGCGCCAAGGTCTGGGCCAGGCTTTCCAGCGGCCGCGCCTGGGGCCGCAACACCGGCAGCACCAGCAACTGCTTCCCCATCCGCCTCAACCGCGGCAGCACCCCAGCCCGCAGCAGCGACGACTTGCCTGATCCCGACGATCCCAGGAGGACAAGACATCGCGTCCCTCCCTGCACGCGCCTGGTGTTGAGCCGCTCGATCACCACCCGCCAGTCGTTGTCGCGGCCGAAGAACACCGACGCGTCCTCCGCCTCGAACACCATCAGGCCTGGGAAGGGTGATCGGGAGGGATCCTCCGTCGGCGGCCAAGGGAAGCCGCCCTGATCCTGCAGAGCAAGGCGCTGCAACTCGCGCCGCAGCTGCTCCAGCCCCGCCGGCCGGTCGTGGCGCAGATCGAGGCGCTGCAGGTCCGCCGCGATCGGCCGTTCGGCGGCCGCTTCGTCGCTTTCCACCACCTGGAAGATCGGTTTGCCCAAGGCCCGCGCCTGGGTGAACTCAGCGAAGCACCAGCGGGAGGCGCTCCAGTTCGGCGATTGCAGGATCAGCAGGGCCTGGCAGAGCTGAATCTGCTCATAGAGCGTGTGTTCCCAATCGGCACCGACCGGGATACCGCTGTGCTTGTCGAAATCGAGGAAGGCCGGCAAGAATCCTTCTCCCTCCAGCCAGGCCTTCAGCTTCGCCGCTGCGGCATTGTCTCGGCTGGAGTGGGAGAGAAAGATACGGGCCATGGTCCTTGGAAGCGGAGCGACCCCCACCAGCTAATCCACCACCGGGCGCTCCGCCGAGAGCAACCAGCTGGTGGTGGGGCGAACAGAGAGCCTGGAGCCCAGCAGCACCCTGGAGACGGGGTGTCCGGCAATAATCAATTTGGTCGGCGGCCAACTTCATCGACGCCCGACATGACAATTTTATGTCGTAGCTTGCAGTGGTCTTGTCAACCCTCTTGGGGGGATACCAAAGCGCTTTAACCAATTTCAGCAAGCCATCAATCAACCTGAGAAGGCAGTACTCGAATCTTTAATCCGCTGCCAAATGAATCAGGATCTCTTGAAAACGCCCCTAGCGAACCGGCTTGATTCCAGTTCAGCGTGCTCTCAGACGCCTGACGGAACGACCCCAGCAGGCAGAGTGCCAAGGCCATGATGAGGGATGCGAAGGGAAAGTGGAGCGGTGAATGTCGCCTGCCAAAACCATCGTCTGCGGCGTTGGCGCATGCGGTGCTGAGGATCCGGCTTGGAGACATGGAGGATGACGAACACCCCGATCTGGTCGTGGCCGGAACTGACCAGCTGCTGCATGGTGCCCATCTCGCCGATGAACACGGTGTGATTGATGTGGCCGCATCAATAACTGGCAGTTCAGCGTAACGACGTACTCCACAGATCCCATTGCACTGAATTTCACCGTCTCAACTCAGGCCCGACAGGTGAGCATCCAACCACCCGTTCCATCAACCCGCCAGCGGGGAACCCAGTTGAGGAAGGAGTAGTGAAGACCAGCACCATCGTGGTGGCTGAGGTAACCCCCGTTCACCAGATCACAGTTGCCGTAGGGATCATTCACGAAGAAGCCCTTGTCGTCGTAGCCGATCACGACGATCCAATGACCACCGCCGCTTGGGGCTGAGACAGGGCCATCGCACAGCCAGCCCACGGCCACGGGGCGACCCGCATCGATCTCCTGTTGGAGCATGGCCACGGTGCCGTTGGTCTGGTAGTGGGCATCCAGGCCGAGAGAGCGGAGCGCCCCCAGCTGGGCGGCAGCCTCCGTACTGTCACCGTAGCGGGCACGCAACTTGTCGTAGACGTTCTCGTTGGGTTCCTTGCCCCAATACTGGGCCAGCATGGCTGAACTCGCGGAGAAGCATTCGCGCCAGCCTTGCCCATCGGCCATCAAAAGCTGATCGTCGTAGGGCACCTTCAGGGGATTGCTGAAACGCGAGGAGACGATTGCTGCCTCCGCAGCGGGCTTGACAGCCTGGGCGGGTGGAGACCCATCGCCGGTAGCCACCGGTGTGCACCAGAGGTGGGCTTCCGCCTGGCGTCGACTCAACAGACCGGCCTCAACGCTGGTGCCGGGATCGCAGTAGAGCAGAAGGGTCTGGGGCACCTGATTCCAGTCCCGGTTTTTCAGATCACGGGTGATGGTGGCGAAGTTTGTGTCATCGCCGTAGAAATCTGGGCCCAGATTCCAGGCGAAATCCAGCAGGGCACAACGTTGATTGGCATTCATCTGTTGCCAGTAGGGAATCGTGTCGGCCAGATGGTTGGCGCACGCCTGAGCCTGCCGTCGCAGTTCCGCCTCGGCCTCGGTTGGCGTGATGGTCTGACCCGGTTGCACGGGCTGACCATGAATCGTGGTGAAGCCATAGCCGATGGTCCACGGTTCGGCCCCACTGGCGGGATCGGGATAGGCATGGCCCACAAAGCCCTCAAACCGGCGAATCAACTGCAGGGCGGGGCCATCGTCACCGGCGTCCGACGGCGGAGCTGGAACAGCGTGGGGGATGGACGGGGCGGGAGGGGCTGATCGCAAGCGGGGGAGGGTGCTTGGTGCTGTGGTATCTGCCGGTGAAGGCGTTGCCAGCGCTTCCACCCCTCTGGCCTGGCCCGCGGAGGCACTGCGGATGCCGGGCTGAATGGCCGTGGAGATCTTGTTGGCCGCATAGGGGGCAAACAGGCTCAAACCGGACAGAAGGAAGGTGGTGACCGCTGGCATGGAAGCCGGCAGCTGGCAGGTGAGGCCAAAGCTATAGAGAGCGAAGGTGCCGAAGCCCATGTAGAGCATCAGGATCGCCAACCCGCCGAGGGTGGCGATCATGCGACTGCTGCTGGCCTCCAGCAGAGTCAAGGCCACAGGCGTTCCGTCCGCTCGCCGGATCACCTTGCGGGCACTCGTCTGCGACGCCATCGCCAAATCATCGCCACCCGAGTCGGTCCAGCGCAGTTCCGCCGGAATGATGAGACGGGTTGGCTCGGAGAGGGCATTCGCCAGCGACCAACCTTCCCTGGTGAGGCGCCGCTTCACCAGATAGAGGCCGAAAAACGTTCCCAGAGTCACAAGCAGGGTGATGGCATAAACCAGCGGCATGGCCATGGTGCGGCACACATCGGTGTTCACACCTGGGGCATCTACTCCTCCCATGCGTCCAAGGGTCTGGGCCAGGGCCGCCGGGCCGCTGAAGCCCATCAGGGCCAGTGGAACCAGTTGCCAGCGTCGGAAAGGGAAGCCCATGCAACTTCTGGAGGCTGCCCTCAGGTTGGCCATGCTGAATCGATTGCAACAGTGCATGAAATTGTTTTTGACATCATCATTGGCCTCCCCAAGACAAGAGCCTCTGGTCTTCCCTGGAGAGCGCGATCCAAGATTTGGCACCATCCGGAAGGTCGTCTCGGCCCTCTCACTGACTTCAGCGTGAGATCAGCAGCTCTCCAAACAACTGCGATGGCGTCCAATCACGCCAGGGTGCAATCTGCCGCAGCCGCCTTCGCACCTTCACCACCACCCTCAGGCAACAGAGCCGCGATGTCTGGGAGGTCCCGGAGCGGCCCTGGATCACCCACCATCGCGGTGGCATGACCCATCACTGCCGCCGGGTTTCTGAACACATACTGTGACGGATCCACCAGGAACATCATGGAGAGACACTTCTGGCCCTCGCCATCGCTAAAGCACAGAAAACCGTGCGACATTGACGTTTACGGCATAGCTCTCGGCCGGATCTCAGTTGTTCCTCTCCGAACTGGCGTCAAGCAAGGAATCCACCAGCGGATGGCGTGTGTTGATCAGTGTGTGGGGATCTCCCCGTCGAAGCGCTGGCCGAACCCACTGTCCGTACCGAGGCTCCAGATTCAGCGCCCCCAGGACTCAGTTCCCGGAGGTTTTCCCGTGGCTCGCTTCCTTGAGACGGACCTCTTCCGCCACGGTTCAGAACCTTCGGAAGGTGGGGGCAGGGGGACTTGAACCCCCACAGCCTTGCGGCCTGCGGATTTTAAGTCCGCTGCGTCTACCGATTCCGCCATGCCCCCGCCACAGGAGTCTAGATTTCGCTCCCAACCGCACCCTAGTTCCGGCGATGCCCGCCCTCCTGAGCGAGATCTCCTCCGAAACCCTGCTGGTGCTTGGTCTCTACGGCGCTATCGCCGGGGGCTACCTGGTGGTTGTGCCCCTGGCTCTCTACTTCTGGATGCAACGCCGCTGGAACGTGATGGGCAAGATCGAGCGCACCGGCGTCTACGGCCTGGTGTTCCTGTTCTTCCCCGGCCTGATGCTGTTCGCCCCGTTCCTCAACTTCCGCATGGCCGGCCAGGGCGAGGTGCGGCCCGGATGACCCGCGGACAATCCCTGCTGCTCGGCCTCGCCGTCTTCGGGCTCGGCGCGGCTGGCTACGCCGGCTTCAAGATGGGCGGTCTGGATGGTTTCTCCCCCGGCATCGCCGCCTCAGCTCTGCTGATGGTGCTCGTGCTGGGCTGGACGGCCACCTACCTCTTCCGGGTGGTCACCGGGCGCATGACCTATCTGGAGCAGCGCCGTCTTCACCGCGAAAGCGCCAACGCCCTCAGCGACGACGAACTGATGCAGCGCTTCCAGGCCCTGCCGCCCGAAGAGCAGGAGCGACTACTGGCCGAGGCCACTGCCGGCGAGGAAACGGCGCTCCCATAGGCTCGGCTCCGTCGCCCCGCCGCCCGGCCCGATGAGCGCCTCCCTCTCCGACCCGGCCACCCTCCCCCATGCGATCCGGGATCGCTTCGCAGCCCTCGCGGCCGAGGGGCGCTGTGCACTGATGCCCTTCCTGATGGCCGGCGACCCGTCGCTGGATGGGACCCGTGAGGCCCTGCTGGCCCTGCAGGCCGAAGACGCCGACCTGATCGAACTGGGCATTCCCTACAGCGATCCCCTCGCCGACGGCCCTGTGATCCAGGCAGCCGCCGGCCGCGCCCTGGCCGCCGGAACCACCCCGGGCCAGGTGTTCGAGCTGCTCGCGAGCCTGCGGAACACCCTCACCACCCCGGTGGTGCTGTTCACCTACCCCAACCCCCTGCTCACCCGCGGCAGGGAGGCCTTCTGCCGCGACGCCGCCGCCGGCGCCGCCGGCCTGGTGGTGCCCGACCTGCCGTTGGAGGAGGCCGAGAAGCTCTCGCCGATCGCCGCCGCCCACGGCCTCGACCTCGTACTCCTGGTGGCCCCCACCACGCCAGCCGATCGGATGGCCCGTATCCATGCCGCCAGCCGCGGCTTCACCTATCTGGTCAGCGTCACCGGCGTGACCGGGGTGCGCACCCAGCTTGAGGACAGGGTCGCCCCCCTGGTGCGTCGGCTCAAGGACCTCGGCGGTGCGCCGGTGGCCGTGGGTTTCGGCATCTCCGGCCCCGAGCAGGCCCGCCAGGTGCGCGACTGGGGAGCGGACGGCGCCATCGTCGGCAGTGCGCTGGTGCGGGTGATGGCCGAGGCCCATGCCGCCGGCAACGACGTGGCCACCGCCGCTGGCGGCTTCGTCCGCCGCCTGCGCCAGGCCCTCGACGCCGCCTGAGGCTGTCCGGCCCTCAGAGCCGGATCGCGTCCGCCACCTGCGACGGCGCGCCGTCGCGGTTCGCCCCCACCGACCAGAGTTCGGCCCGGAACGGCCCCTCCGGCTTGACCAGCAGGCGGCTGCGGCGGCCGCTCGACCAGTTGATCTCCACGGCTCCTGCCTGGATCCGCCAGTTGCCGCTCCCATCGGCATCGAGGGTGTTGGCGGCCCGGCCATCGGAAAGCAGGCTCACCAGCCAGGGGGCCTGAGCCGCCGACGGCGGCATGATCCGGTACACCCCCACCAGCGCGGCAACCCCAGCGTCCACGCGCACGGCCTTGCCGGCATTGGTGGGAGGGCCGTTGCGATCGGCGCCCGGAGCCCACGACCACTGCACCATGCCGGCCGTCCCCAGCAGCAGGGTGTCGGTCCAGCCGCTGGAATAATCCACCCGGAGGCCGTTACCCCAGCCACGCCAGCGTCCCCGCTCCAGCAGATCGGCGGCCGTGAAGGCACCGGCCTCCGCGGACCGCGGACCGCGGCCGGCGGCCGCGGTGGTGGCTCGGCCGTCGGCATCGAGCCGCAGGTTGAACAGCACGTTGGTGTTGTCCGCCAGCGACCACACCCCCAGCAGCCGGGCGGGGTCGGCCTCGGCGGCATCGGTGGCCACGGCGCCCAGGCGGGGCTGGGCCGGCACAGGGGCCGCAGCAGCCTTCCCCAGAGGCGCGAACGTGGTGGCGGCCACCAGAAGCAGGGCCGGTAGGGGCACGGAGGACAGGCGCACGGGGCAGGGTGCGGGGCGACGTCCCCATGATGGGGGTCATGGACAGGCCTTGCGACTGGTTCGGTGCGGTGGCCGGGGACTACGCCCGCCATCGCCTCACCTACCCCCCCGAATTCTTCACGGCCTTCCTGCGAAGGTTGCCGGCCGCCGCCGGCCCCGTGGGTCGGCTCCTGTGGGACTGCGGCTGCGGCAACGGCCAGGCGGCCCTCGCCCTGGCCCAGCGGGGCGTGGAGGTGATCGCCACCGACGCCAGTGCCGACCAGCTGGCCGCCGCCTTCCCCCATCCCCGCATCCGCTATCGCTGCGCCGAGGCGGCGGCCAGCGGCCTGGCGGACGCCAGCGTGGATGGTGTGGTGGTGGCGGCGGCGGTGCACTGGTTTGCCGGGCCGGCCTTCAACCGTGAAGTGAGGCGGGTATGCCGGCCCGGGAGCCCGATGGCCTGGATCGGCTACCTCACGCTGCAGGCGCTGGATCCGGCCGTGGACGCCGTGCTGCAGCGCTTCTACCACCAGGATCTGGCGCCCTGGTGGCCGCCTGAGCGCCGTTGGGTCGAGGCCTCCTATGCCGGACTCGACTTCCCCGGCCGGGAATGGCCGTTTCCCGATCACCTCTGCATCGAACGTCACTGGAACCGCGCCGAACTGGTGGGCAACCTCGGCACCTGGTCGGCGGTACAGCGGGCCCGCTCCGGAGGCGACGATCCCCTGTCCGCCCTCAGCCATGAACTGGCAGCGTGCTGGCCCGGCGATGGCGATGCCCGGGTGGGTCTGCGCTGGCCTTTCATGGGCCGCTGGGGCGTCGTGGAGGATGACCTGGCAGCGGGCGCCATGGGAATCTGAACCGATCCACCTCCCCGCAGCCGATGACCAGCGGTCCGTCCGAACTGCTCGCCAGTGCCCCCCGCACCGACCTGGAAACGCTGTTCGCCTTCCTCGGCCGCATCCGCGACGATGCCGGGCTGCGTGAGCAGATCAACTGGATGCAGACCGTGCTCGAGGTGAGTGAACTCGCCGGTCGACTGGGGCAGGCGTTCCGGCCCGAACTGCTGGTGGCGGTACTCGAAAGCTGCAACGAAGCGCCCTACGCCCGCGAAGGACTGATGGATGAAAAACTCATCCGTGTTCACCTCCGCCGCGACAGCTTCCTGTGAAATTTGTTCTCTGGGGCACCTACTGCGACAACGCCATCGAGCGTCGCACCCCGTTCCGAGAGGAACATCTCGCTGGCCTGCGCCGCCAGAAGGAGGAAGGCATCCTCGTGACCCTCGGACCCACCGAAGGCAGCACCCACGTGTTCGGCATCTACGAGGCCGAGAGCCTCGAGCAGGTGGAAACCCTGGTGAAGGGCGACGTGTACTGGCGCAACGGCATCTGGACCGCTGTGGCCGTTTATCCCTGGATCCAGGCCCTCTGATCCGCCGTCCATTCCCGGGCGGAGAAAAAAAAAGGAGCCGGCTTACCGGCTCCTCCAAGGCTGCGGAAGTGGCCCGGAGGCCACTTCCGCATGGGTGAGAGTCTCACCAGAGACCGCGGATCGGGGCGGGAGCGGGCTCGGGCTCGGGCTGAGGCATGGGCATCGGAGCGGGAGCGGGCTCGGGCTGGGGTTCGGGAGCGATCACCACCACTTCGGGGGAAGCGAAGCGATAACGGAAGCCGAGCTTGGCGCCGAAATCGTTGTAGGAGTTGTAGTGAACGTCGCCGTTGTAGAAACCGCTGGCGCCGGAGTAGGTGCCCTCAAGATAAACGTCGGTGTTGAAGCTCATGATGTAGCTGACACCGGCCTTGGCCTGCCAACCGAACAACCCGCGGCTGGCGCTATCGGTGCGATAGCCATCCACCGTGAAGCTGGGGGTGCTCAAGTTGGTGTAGCCGATACCACCGCCAAGGTAGGGAACGAAGCGGCTGTTGGTGTCGATGTCCCAGTACAGGCTACCCATCACATCATTCTTATTGATGATGCCGGAGCCACTGAAGTTGTAGTTGCTGTTGTTGATGTTGACTTCGTTCAGGCTCGAGCGGGTGTAGCCATAGGTGAGTTCAGCGCGCACGGCGCCGAAGTCATAACCGACACCACCGTCGATCGAGAAGCCGCCACCGAAGCTGAAATCGCCGGAGGGCTGATCACCGGGGAACACATCGCTGGTGCGGAAGCCCATGGAGGAGGGCCAGGCGGCACCAGCACCCACCGTCAGGTACCAGCCGTTCACGGATTCCACTTCCACCACCTCGACGGTGGTGGGGGAGCCGAAGTTCTGAGCCACCTGAGGAGCGGCCTGGGGCTCGATGCGCAGTTGCTCAGCACCTGGTTCGGTACCGGCGAACGAAGGAGTGGCAAGCAGTGCACCGCTGGCGGCAGCAAAGCCGACGCCACGAAGCAGTGCCTTGCGGATGCTGTTGGACATTTGAACAGGGGGTCTCACACCGTTAACTGTCTAGATAGAGACACTCCCATAACCACCATCCAATGGACACTGATCGCCGTGTCACAGAGCAGTTTCGGCAAAAAGAACAGAAAGTTGTCAGAAAGTTACGTCAGGAGCGCGGCCAGCCCACCTGAGCCTGCTCCCAGACCCATGCCGCCACCGCTTCGGGCCCGCCCGGTCCGAGGACCTCGCCATATCCGGACATCTGTCCGCGGCCAGCGGATGCGATCTCAGCGATCGCCGCTGGACTTGCGAGACCATTGCGATTCAGGGCATCCAGCCGCAGGGTGCGGCCACGACGGATGATGTTGCCGCCATTGACATGGCAGCCGGCGCAATGGTTGACGAACAGCCGCTCACCTGTCGCCGACTCTGCGAGACCCAAGGCCGGCGGCGGCCAAAGCAGGGCGAACAGCAACAGCATTGCCATGAGCGCTAGCACCGCATAGCGCCAGAGCGAAGCACTTCTCCCCGTTGAAGGCTCACCGCCAGATGGGCTGGAGAGTGCTGGGACGGCGATGGGCATGGTTTGATGAGATTAGATCTCCAGTCTGCCCGGGGAAGCATGACCCTGAGCAGACGGGAGACCGTAATGGCGGGCCTTGCCCACACGCCTCACTCTTCGTCGTCTTCGCTCGAACCGGCGGGAATCAGGCGAATCTGCTTGCGACCGAGCTTGATCTCGAATTCGTCGCCGGGCTTGAGATCCAGCAGGGCCGTGTAGGCCTTACCGATCAGCAGGTTGCCATTGCCCTGGACGGTGGCCACATAGCTGAGCTTGCGACCGCCTTTGCCCACCTTGCCGCTGGCGCCGAGCTCAAAACCCTTGGCCTCGAGAAGGGCCTCATAGAAAGCTGTGAAATTGAGCCGCTCACCACCATCCTTCTTGGTGGAGACGTAGCCACAGGCACGGACGATCTCCGATTTACCGACGTCGCCAAGCTCCTTGACCTTGGCCAGCAATTCCGATCCAGTGAGCATGGGAAGAAAGGGCGGGGATGAAGAAAGGGTTGTTGCGGGAGCTTCGCGGGATTTTCGCCTGAATCTCCAGGGATGGGACCGGAGGAAGATCCCTCGTTCACTTTCAAAAGATACAGCAGCAGCGGCACGTGCCAACCCCCCTGCGCCACAATCGAACCCTCGCAATCTATGGATGGCTTGCCTGCGGCCGCTTCAGTCCACTGATCTCGACCAGCTGGTGACGGTGTATCGCGATGCCGTACTCAGCCAGGCAGTGGGGCTGTACACGCCGGAGCAGATTGCGGCCTGGGCCGAGCATGCCGGCCGTGATCCTGGCCTGCGGGAAGCGTTGTTGCGGGGCTATGGTCTTGCCAGCTGCGCCATGGGCGACGACGAGATCATCGAGGCTTTCGCTCTGCTGGAACCCGACGATCGCCTCTCCCTCCTCTATTGCCGCGCACGTGCCAGTCGTCAGGGCCGAGGTCGTGCCCTCGTAAAGGCGTTGGAACAGGAATCCAGGCGCCGCGGCTGTCAGCGCATCCGGACGGAGGCCAGTCAGTTATCCCACCCGCTCCTGCTTCGTCTCGGCTGGCGGGTGGAACGCGAGGAAACCGTGCGGTTCGCCGGCGTGTGGTTCAGCCGCTGGCGGATGATCAAGGATCTGGAGTGATCCCTTTGTTTGGTCATGGCCGAAGCCCAGTTGCAGCAATTTCTCGAGAAGGTGCGGCAGTTGAACGCGTTCGTTGCCCTCACGGAAGCCGATCCTGCCCTCCGCTGCGCCCTGCGGGATTGCTCCAGCCATCACGACGTGGTGGCCTTGGCCCGGAGCTGTGGCTTCGAGATCGGCAGGCGTTGGGGGGAGACGCCTGCCGCCAGCGCGGGCGAGGCCAATCTACTGGTGGGGCCCTGCCCCACCGAGGGGAAGGAGAGCACCACGGTGCTGCTGAGCACCGCCAGCCTCAGGCTGGAGAAGATCCATTCCTGCCGGGCCGCAAGCCCACCTGGTTTCTGGTACGACCAAGCTGAGGAGGAATGGGTGCTGCTGCTGCAGGGAAGCGCCCGCATCCGCTTCGCCGATGAGGAGTTCGACAGAGAACTCAACCGGGGGGATGTTCTCTCGATTCCGTCAGGCCGTCGCCATCGGCTGGTGGCGACGGACGGACCTCCTGGGACGATCTGGCTGGCACTCTTTCATCAGCACCCCTGAGCCGCGCCGGGCTGCGCACCAGCACGAAGGCCAGGGCCAGGAAGAGGACGGCCACCCCAAGGCCCGCCAACAGCAGGGGTTTGTTTTCGGCGCCGGCGGGGAGCACGATCACCTTCCGGGCCACCGCGGTGATGGCGGTGAGAAGCACCAGTTCGATCTGAATGCTGTGATGGCGCAGATAGGAATTGATGTTCTGCAGCACCTCGATGGCGATCAGCAGGGTCAGCAGATCGCCCAGCAGCCGCACCAGACGCTCGCCGTACCAGGTCACGCCAGGGGTCACCATCTCCGTGAACACGAAGACGACCAGCTGCAGGGAGGCGACAATCGTGACCACCAGCAGAAGCAGACCCAGCAGCTTGGCCAGTTGCTGCTCGGCCCGATCTGCCAGACGGAGGTAGGCAGCATCCTTGAGCCACGGCAACAGGGATCGCATCAGCGGCGGAACTCAGTTGCCGAAGGGGTTGTACTGGGGCTTGGCCGGTGTCGTGCTCGGTGAGTTCTCCAGCTTGGTGTCGCAGGTGACGGAGCCATCCGGGGCAGTGACGCAATCGGTAGGTTTGACCCGGGTCTCCGGGCCCACCTTGCTGCCCGGCTGCAGCATGAACTTCTCCACCTGGGCCATGGCCGGCAGGGCCAGCGCCGCCAGGCCGAGCATCAGAGCGGGGGCGGTGCGGTGGATCATCGCTGGGGAAGGTTCCTGGGGGTGGACATGCTCAGCATGGCGACAAAACCGCCGCTGCGGCATGGAAGCCGGGGGAAGGCAGAGAGAAGCGAGCGTGCAGAGACGGCTCAGGTGAGGTCCTGCTGGCGGATCTCCTCGAGCAGCAGGTCCAGCTGGCCGAGGGAAGCATCGAGCGAAGGCGAGGGCATGGAGCCATCGCCGTCCTCAGCCGCATGATCCTCACCTTGCCAGAGGGCCTCGACGCCGCACAGGCGCTGAGCAAGGCCCGTGAGACCCTCCTGGTCATAGGTGCGGTGGAGTTCTTCCACCAGAACCGGCATACGGATCGAGGCCGCCCGGAGCGCCCGACGCAGATCGGCCTGGGTGCGCCCGGTGTGGCGCAGCCAATCCTTCAGAAAGGACTGAAGGTCGTCGAGCTGGTCGGGGCTGAGGGCTGGCATCGCACCGGGATGGGGATCAGCGGTTCGGCGGGAACCACTGGTCCAGTCTGCGTTGAGCGCGGTCCTTGATCACCGGAGTGACGTGGCGGGTGCACAGCCCCAGGAGGGCAGTGAGGGCCACCATGTCGTCGGTGAACCCGGCGGCCGGGATGAAATCCGGGATCAGATCCAGGGGCAGCACCAGGTAGGTGAGGGCGGCCAGCACCGTGAGGCGGGCCTGGTGGGGCGTACTGCCGTCGATCAGCATCTCGAAACACTCGAGAGCCGGCCGGGCGATCGTGCGACCGGCACGGCGCAGAAGGCGCACGAGCACGGACTCATCGACGACGGCGTTGGGCATCACCTCGGTGGTGAGGGTGTCCTGGGCGGCGGGGCCCGCAGCGGCCTGGGCGGCGGACATGGCGTTCTCCTCTGGGTGGCTCGCCACGGGGGCGACAACGACGTCATTCTGTGGACCACCCACCTGCGGCCACCAGATACGGTTGCCCCTACGGGAGGGAGGGAGGACCGCCCTTCACTCCTCCACCAGACCGCTCTCAATGCCGGCCTTGCGCAGCTTGCGCAGGGCGCGCTGCACCACCTGGCGGCAGTACTCACGGCTGCAAGCCAGCTGACGAGCCACCTCCGCCAACGTGCGCCATTCGTGGCTGCCGTCGAGCCCGAAGCGCAGCAGCACGACCGTGCGCTCCTTGGGGGTGAGGTTCGCCTGCTCCAGCAAGGTCCACACTGATGCGGTGCGCTCCGCCTGTTCCGCCCGCTCCATCGGCGCCGGCTCCGGGCTCGGCAGCACATCCACCAGTTCGGAGGGATCGGCCTTGGAACGCACGGCCCCCTGCAGGCTCACGGTGACGCTGCGCAGCTCGCAACCCAGCAGTTCCTCCACCTCGCTCACCGTCAGTCCCATGGCCTTGGCCAGCTCCTGGGGAGTGGGCGAATGGCCGCAGGCCTGCAGGTGCCTGGCCTTGGCGGCCCGCAGACGGGTGAGCTTCTCGTTCACATTCACCGGAATGCGGATCGTGCGGCTCTGGGTGGAGAGGGCCCGGTTGAGTCCCTGACGGATCCACCAGTAGGCGTAGGTGCTGAAGCGATGGCCGCGGGTGGGATCGAACTTCTCCACCGCCCGTGTGAGACCGATCGTGCCTTCCTGAATCAGATCCAACAGATCAAGACCCTTGCCCTGGTAACGCTTGGCAAGATTCACCACCAGCCGGAGATTGGCGGTGATCATCTGCTGTTTGGCCCTCTCCCCGTTGCGGAGGGTGCGCCGCTCCAGATCGTCGTAGAGGCAGGCATCGCCGACTCCGCCAGCCAGGCTGCAGCGCTCCTGCAGTGCCACCATCGCCTGCACCTTGCGCCCGAGGGTGAGCTCCTGCTCGGGTGTGAGCAAATGATGGCGACCAATCTCTCCGAGAAACGCGCTCAAGGAACTCGCCATGAGATTCAACCGGCACTGTTCGGAACCTAGGGTTGCCACAGGCATTCCAGCGAACCCCCCGAAAGGCTTCCGGATTAGCGCCCTCAGCAGGACACAAACCTTCATTGCACCCCCGCCCAAGAGGTCCGGGGCCTCACACAAACGCCCACCCCAGAGGGGGAAGTCAAGCCTTGAATCTTGACTCAGCGGAATGACATCTTTCCTTCGGGATCAGGCTGCGTCAACGACGCAGGTCGATCCCGACCGTTAACGTCGCCGGACTTCCGCGAACCCGCCCCGCCGCTTCCGATGGCCGTTCTTGCCGCCCTGCCCACACCGGTGCTTCCCAGCGCCGCCGTGGCCTACGTGCACTACCTCAGTTTCATGGTCTGCTTCGGAGCCCTGGTGCTGGAACGCCGACTGATTCGCGCCGATCCCTCCCGCGAAGACGCCACCTTGATGGTGATCACCGATGTGGTGTACGGCATCGCCGCACTGGCTCTGCTGCTGAGCGGCATCGCCAGGGTGCTGCACTTCGGTCAGGGCTCGGCGTTCTACACCGAAAATCCCCTGTTCTGGGTGAAGGTGGGCACCTACCTCACTGTGGGGGCTCTGTCGCTGTACCCCACGATCACCTACATCCTCTGGGCGATCCCCCTGCGCAAGGGCGAGCTGCCGAAGGTGAGCGAGGCACTGGCCACGCGGCTGCGCTGGATTCTCAACATCGAACTGGTGGGCTTCGCCGCCATCCCCTTCCTCGCCACCCTGATGGCCCGTGGGGTCGGACTGCCGGGCTGATGCCGCCTCGATGCATCAGGGGGGTCCGAGGCCTCAGGGCTACGGCCCTCGCTGCTCTGACCCTGGCGATGCCGACAATGGCGGCGCCTTCTCCGGCCTGCCGGACACCGGAGGAACGCCTTCCCCTGAAGGCCCCGGTTGCTGAGCAACCTCTCGTGCCTCTGCCTCCTTCATCGGCAGGCCCCGAGTCCCATGGCGACTATCGCCATCGGCTCCAGCCCTCGTCCTACGGCTGGGTCCGGCTTCCCTCCTGGTGCGTGTGGGTGGAGCCGGTCGCGGACGGCGACCATGCCTCCCACCGGCGCGACCGGCTCTGGCTGGCTGCGGTCCAGGCGGCTCTGGGGCACTGGGCCCGGGCGGGGGTGATGGTGCAGCTCACCGACGATCCCCAGGCGGCCCAGGTACGGATCTGGCGCCGGCGTCCTCCCCTGCGCCGCGGCCCCGACGGCCGGCTGCGAGCCAGCCACGGTCGTGCTCAGCTCCACCTGGTGGCGGCGCGCACACAAGGGCGGCAGTGGATCGAACCGCAGGTGGAGGTGTCGATCGGCCAGGGTCAGGGAAGCCGGGGTCTGCAGGCCACTGCCCTCCACGAGCTGGGCCATGCCTTCGGGCTCTGGGGCCACAGCGACGATCCCAGCGATGCGATGGCGGCTGTTCCCGGACCGCAGCCGGTGCTGGAGCCGACGGAACGGGATCGGGCCACCCTTCGCTGGCTTCAGACCCAGCCCAGCCGCATCGGCGAACCGCTGCAGGAGAGGGCCGTTCCCTCCGCTCCCCGCTGAGGGCTCAGCCGGCCAGAGCGTTGCGACCGGCCACCAGGAGCAGAACCAGCAGGAATCCCAGAGCCTGCACCAGCACGACACTCGGCCCGGAGGGCAGGTCGAAAACCGCCGAGAGGAGCAGACCCAGCACCGCCCCCCCGGCCCCGAGCGCGGCCGCGAGCGCCACGTACGACCCGAAACGGCCACAGGCGAGCCGGGCGGCACAGGCCGGGATCACCACGAAGGCACTGATCAGCAGCACGCCCACCGCCTTGATCGACACAGCCACCACCACCGCCAGCAGCACCACGAACGCCAGGCGATGGCGGTCGGCATCGACGCCTCGGGACACCGCAAGCGGCTCGTCGATCGTGAGCAGGATCTGGCTGCGGCGGCTGAGCAACAGGTAGCCACCCGCCAGCACCAGCAACCCCAGGATCATCTGCAGGTCGTGGGTGGTGACGCCGAGGATGTCACCGAACAGCAGCCGTTCGATGCCCCCCTGCATGCCGCGGGCCCGGCTGAGGGTGAGCACCGCCAGCGCCAGCGACGACGAGTACACGATGTTCAGCAGGGCATCGGCGGGCAGCTTGCTGCTGCGCACCAGCCGATGCACCCCAAGGGCGAACAGCACCGCGAAGGGGATCAGCACCAGGGTGGGATCGAGACCCAGCACAATGCCCAGGCTGAGCCCCAGCAGGGCGGAGTGGCCCAGGGCGTCGCTGAAGAAGGAGAGCTGACGCAGGACCGCAAAACTGCCCAGCACACCCCCGAGGGCACCGGTGAGGAGGCCCGCCAGCAGGGCGCGCTGCAGAAACGGGAGCGTGAGCAGCTCCGCCCCCGGCACCCCGGCGCTCATCGCGGCGGGGTGCCGGTGGCGCCGGAAGCGTGGTGGTGGTGGTGGTAGGGCACCCAGTCGCGGCCGTAAAGCCGCTCGAGTTCGGGGGAGGAGAGAGCGTGAGCGGGGGTGCCGGAGCAGCGCAGGCTTCGGTTGAGGCAGAGCACACGGTCGCTGGTGCGGCGCACCATGTCGAGGTCGTGGGAGACCTGCAGGATCGTCCAGCCCTCGCTGCGGCGCAGCTGATAAAGCAGTTGGTGGAACTGCTCAGCGGCCAGGGGATCGAGGCCCGCCTGGGCCTCGTCGAGCAGCAGCAGGCGGCGGGGGCGCACCACGCAGAAGGAAAGGAGCACCCGCTTGAGCTGACCGGTGGAGAGCTCGCCGAGGGAGCGATCAGCAAGATCGGCGCAGCCGGTCTTGGCCAGGGCGGCGGCCACGGCGCTGCGTCGGGCCCGGCCGCCGCTCCAGGGCAGGCTCGCTCCGGGGGAATCCCATCCCAGTCCCACGAACTCCGCCACCGAAACCGGGAAGCGTCCCCCCAGAGCCAGGGTCTGGGGGAGGTAGGCCACCTGCTGGCGGATCGCCGCCGGCAGGTGCCCGCGAGGTCCGAGCGGGGAGCCCAGCACCCGAACCTCGCCGGAACGGCGCGGCAGGATGCCGATCAGAGCCTGAAGCAGCGAACTCTTGCCGGCGCCGTTGGGCCCCACAAGGGCGGTGTCGGTTTCGGGAGCGAGCTGGAAGCTCACGTCGTCGATCACCGTGACGCCGTCGCGGCGCACGGTGAGGTCGCTGACAGCGAGAACCATTTCCACCATGCGAACAACCCTACCCGGGGCAGCACGGGGAGTCAGCCACCAAGGGCACTGACGAGGGCCTGGCCATTGCGACGCATCGTGTCTAGGTAGTGGTCGGGGCCGGCGGTGGAGCCGGCCGGCAGCGTCTCCAGCGGGTCGAAGGGAAGAAGGCGCAGTCCCAGATCGTCGGCCACCGTCTGGAGATCGCCGCCATGCCCTCCCGGCTCCGCCAGCAGGGCCTTCAGACCGCCATCACGGGCCACCGCACGGACACGCTGCAGATCAGTGGGGGAAGGGAGGCTGTCGGGAGTGGCCACCAGGGGCTCCGAACGGAGCCGGTAGCGAGCGGCCAGGTAGGGGGCCAGGTCGTGGGACACCACGAAGCGGCGACCGGCGAAAGGCGCCAGCAGGGTGGCCAGTTCGCCATCCAGACGCTCCAGCTGGGCGATGAAGGCGGCAGCATTGGCGGCATAGCGGGCCCGGCAGCCTGGATCCGCGGCGATCAGGCCGTCGCGGATGGCCTGCACCTGCTGGATCGCCCGCTGCGGGTCGAGCCAGACATGGGGGTTGGGGGAACCATCGGGCCCCTTCAGGGGAGTGATGGCAGGGGATGCCTCAACCCGCACCAGATCAGGCGGAGCGGCAGCAGCAATGCCGCCCTCGAGGGGAGCCTCGAGGCCGAGGCCGTTCACCACGAGAACATCGGCCTTGCCGAGGCGGGCGAGATCGCCGGGGCGGGCATGGCTGTGGTGGGGATCGCCACCGTCGCTGCTGAGGGGCTCCACCGCGGCGCAGCCGTCGGCGACCGCTCGGGTGAACAGGGTGAGCGGCAGGGCGGTGGTGAGCACCAGCGGACGGGCCTGAGGGGCGCGGGGGCCGGAGTCGACTGCGGTGGCCGGTGGCGCCGCCTGCGGAGTGGCTTGATCGGGAGCGCGGGAGCAGCCGGCCGTGACCAGCGACAGGACGACGACACAGGCGAGCGCGGCCGGACCCCGCGACGGAGAAGCCATCGATGTGATCGAGAACCGTTCTCATTCTGACGGGCAGGCGTTCGGCCTGCATACGATCCATGGCCACCTCCCACCCATCGGAACCATGGAACGGATCGCGGTGAGCGGCGCCTCCGGCAAGACCGGCTGGCGGATCGTGGATGAGGCCAGGCGCCGCGGCCTGGCTGTGACCGCGCTGGTGCGGCCGACCTCCACCCTGCCGCCCGAGCTGGAGGGCGCCGATGTGGTGCGGCTCCAGCTGACCGACGAGGCCGCCGTCACGGCAGCCCTGCGGGGCTGCGACGCCCTGGTGATCGCCACCGGCGCCCGCCCCTCGATCGACCTGCTGGGGCCGCTGAAGGTGGATGCCCTGGCCATCCGGCCCCAGATCGCCGCCGCCAAGGCTGCAGGGGTGCGCCGGGTGGTGCTGGTGAGTTCCCTGTGCAGCGGCCGCTGGCTGCATCCCCTCAACCTGTTCGGGCTGATCCTGGTGTGGAAGGGACTGGGGGAGCGCTGGCTGGGCGAAAGCGGGCTGGAGTGGACGGTGGTGCGGCCCGGCGGACTGAAGGAGAGCGAGAACAACCTGGAGGAGGAGGGCCTCGTGTTCAGCGGCCCAGGCGAGCAGGAGAGCGACAGCATTCCTCGCCGGCTGGTAGCGCGGGTGTGCCTGGATGCCCTCGACACACCGGCCTCGATCGGCCGCATCGTGGAGATCACCAGTCGCCCTGGAGCACCGGCAACCAGCCTGGCGGCCTGGCTGGGGGCGTGATGGGGCATCGGCTCGACCGCAGGCTGCTGCTGGCCCTGGGGCTGGGGGCCAGCCTCGCCGCCTGCGGCAGCGCCCCCCGGGCCACCGAACGGCCGCCATCCGACCTTGCCTCCAGCGCTCCGGCGGCACCCAGCCCCTCCGCGGCGGCGGCACCGGCATCCCAGGCCCCCGAACTGGTGGGTGAGACGCCAGCGATCGCCGTGCGGGCAGTGGACGACACGGCGGGCCGGCCGATCGGCCAGGCGCTTGTGGGACTGGCGACCCGCTACCTGGGCGCTCCCTACCGGGCCTTCTCCCTCGACAAGGGGCCGGCTGAGCGCCTGCGGCTCGACCTCACCGGCTTCGATTGCCTGCTGTTCGTGGAGCAGCTGCTGGGCCTGGTGAACAGCCGGGCCGTACACACGCAGACCGAGGCGGTGAACCAGTTCGTCGACCACGTCCGCAGGCTCCGCTACGACGGGGGCAAGGTCGACTTCTGCCATCGCCATCACTACTTCAGCCGCTGGGCGGAGGCGGCCGAACGGGCGGGCTATCTGGTGAACCTCACCCCCTACCTGCCTGGCGCGGTGACCCGCCCCCTGAAGCTGAACTGGATGTCCACGCACCCCGATTCCTATGCACCGATGCGCAACCCGGCGAACCGGGACTGCATCACCGCGCTGGAACAGGGCCTGAGCGTGGGCCAGAGCTACCTGCCCCTGGCCCAGCTGCCAGCGGCCCTGCCGTCGCTTCGTGATGGCGACCTGTTCGCCCTGGTGACCCGGCTGAAGGGGCTGGACGTGACCCACGTGGGCCTGGTGCGGGTGGAGGGCGACAGGGTGGCAGCCATCCACGCCGCGCCCGGGAGGGGCGTGATGCTCAGCGAGGATCTGGCGCGCTACGCGGCGGGGGTGCCGGACGTGATCGGCGTGACGGTGCTGCGGCCGATGCCGAACCCGGATGGCAAGCCGGGAAGCTGAGCGCGGGAACGGGGGCGTGGCTGGCGGCGTGGATGGCGGGCCCGGAACAACCACGGCCGCTCACTGCCACCCTGCACCTGCCAGACCCCGCGATGGCTGCGCTCCGCGCGCTCCTCGGCCTCCCGGTAATCCTGGACGCGGCAGTGGTGGACATGCCGGTGATCGACGAAGGCCTGGCCGTCCTCCACGAGGGCGAGGTTGAGGTTCACGCCGCCGATCACCTCGGCCACCAGCCGGCCGTAGCGGTCGACGTCGTGGGGGATCAGTTGCACCCGGCTGCCGCGGGGCGCTCGGGTGAGGAGGTAACGGTGACTGGCCGGGCCTTGCGGCGCCTGGGCCAGTTCGGGGGCATCGATGCAGGCGAGCCGCACGGTGAAGCGCTGCTCTCCGACGCGCACGTGCAGGCTGTCCCCGTCGCCGATCGCTTCCACAACCGCCTGGCGGGGTGCGTTACCGGGGTCGCGCCAGGGCCAGGGCGCAGCTGGGGCGGACGCCGCCAGCAGGAGCACCGCTACCAGCAACGACAGGAACGGGGTGAAAACCACGGGAGCAGAGGGACGACGCCCAGCCGGCAGGAGGACGTCAAGCGGGGAACGCCCCTGGACCTCTGACCAACCTATGTTCTGCCGTAGCTTTCGCTACACCGCACCATCGTGAACGAAGGATCCGCCCTGTCGATGATCGGCATCTCCAGCGCCCTGTTCATCCTGATCTCCGCCTCCCTGGCGCTGCAGTAAGCAGAAGTCCACCTGGCCACTCAGCTCGCACCTACAACACCAGCCACCCGGCAGCGAGGGCCGGAGCCCCAGCCAAGGCGATCTGGAAGTCCGCCCCCAGGTTGCTGTCGACGTTGCCTTCCAGCAGACCCTCACCGTTCAGCAGGGAGTAGCGGAGCTGGGCTGGCGCGGTGAAGGCAGCAGCCCCGATGAACACGAAGGCCTGATTGCCTTTGAGGGAGCTGTGGGCATCGATCAGTGACAGGTCGATCCGATCGATGCTCTCCAGATCGGTGATCAGATCGCGACCGGCGGTGCCAAGGCCCGCCTCTGTGGGAGAGCCATAGATGAACCTGTCGGCACCTGGGCCACCGGTGAGACGATCGGCGCCACCACTGCCCCGGATCAGGTCAGCACCGGCGCCGCCATCGATCCGGTTGGCCGCGCCGCTGCCGGTGAGGGTGTCATTCCAGGCTGATCCCGTCAGGTTCTCGAAGCCCGTGATCGTGTCGCTCCAGCTGCCGACGGTGCGCTGGGCCCGGGTGTTGGCGAGGTCGACGGTGGCCGCGGAGGTGGCCGACGCGAAGCTGACGGTATCGACGCCCAGTCCGCCAATCAGCACATCGGAGCCGTCACCGCCGTCGATGACGTCATCTCCGGCGCCCCCGTCGATGCGGTTGTCACCCCCGTGACCGCGAAGGAGGTCATGGCCATCTCCGCCCACGAGATTCTCGATCGCCACGAGCGTGTCGAACCCCCCCCCGGTGTGCTGGGGGCCGGCCAACGCAAGATCCACCGTGACGGAGGTAGCCATAGCGGCCCAGGAGGCGGTATCGATCCCCTCGCCGCCATCGAGACGGTCGTTGCCGAGGCCGCCGTGGAGGGTGTCGTTACCAGCGAAACCCTCAAGGAAATCATGGTCGGCGGTACCAGTCAGTTGATCGTCTGCCCTGCCACCGCGGTAGAGGTTGGCCACGCGGGAATCGATGCTCGCCAGATCCCAGATGGAGCGTCCCCACCAGACGATCGACTGGACCGGATTCCAGGGATTGGCGGAAGTGTTGTCACGGAAGTAGTCCTGAATCAGAAGGGCGTGGGAGGTACTGCTGCCGGACTCGACGATCTCCAGGTTGTTGTCCACCCGGCGTAGCACGATCGCTTCAGGAGCCAGCACCGAGCCGTGAATCTGGATCTGGCCCGGATCGCTCAGGAGCGGCTGCGGGCGGGAGGCGATCACGTCCCGACCCACCGATCCCTCGAATTCATAGATGTTTTTGCCACTGCCTCCATCCAGCCAGTCGTCACCAGGCCCGCCAATGAGGCGATCGTCACCGTTGCCTCCTTCGAGCCGATCGTTGCCCTCCAGGCCGTAGATCCGGTCATGACCATCGAAGCCTCGGATGGTGTCGTCGCCGTGATACCCCATCAGGACATCGGAATCGGCGCCGCCGATGAGCATGCGGACCCGGATCTCCTCGTCGGTCCAGACGGTGCCGTCCTCGAAGCGAAACTCCTCCACCGACCCGTGCCAGGGCTGGCCAGGCTGACCGCCCGCAAAAAAGGATTCAATGGTCAGGGCTCGGTGCACACCATCGATCTGGACGTAAAGATTGGGCATCAAGTCGAAGTGGGCGCGTGAGAAGAGCACGCTGTCGGGCGTGATGCCCGAGGCGAACTGAATCACGTCGCGATGAGGCTGCCCATCGCTGTCTTCGCGAATGGTGTCGTTGCCTTCACCTTGGCGGATCAGGTAGGTATCAGAGCCTCGTCCGCCCAGCAGGAGATCAGATCCGGGGCCGCCATCGAGGAAGTCATCCCCGTCCCAGCCATGGATCATGTCGTTGCCCGCGCCGCCGCGTAAGGTATCGGAGCGGTAATCACCAACGAGATAATCCCCTGCTTCGGTGCCTTGGTTGATACGTAACCCGAGTTCATCGGAGCTCCAGCGGGTGCCGTCGGCGAAGGTGATCCAGCCGAGGGGCTGAATCGCTTGGGTCGGCGATGGCAGAACGCGATGGCGAAACCCTTCCACATACACCTGATCGGTACCTCCGGAGATGCTGATGATCAGGGTGCCGTCCGAGTCCTGGTAGAAGGTCAGATCCTGGGGATCGATGCCAGCGCGAAAGGACAGTGTGTTGACGGCGTCCTGGCCGTTGAGAAGCTCCTTGAAAAGCCAGTCAGTTCCATCCCCTCGTCCGAAGATGAAGGTGTTGTGTCCGGCCCCCCCGATGAGGCCGTCAAGGCCGGCCCCCCCCACGAGGATGTCATCACCACCGTCACCACTGATCGGGTTATTGATGTCATTCCCTATGAGCAGATCGTTGCCATTGCTGCCGGTCAGTGAATCGCGTTCGGGGGACAGGCGGATCGCATTCTGAACACCGACCGTAAGCAATGGAATGAAGAGGTGTTCGGGCGCTGACAGTGCCGCCTGGAGCGCCCCTTCGATCAGGGGTGTCAACGGCTCCCTCCCCAGTTCGTTGATGGCGGCGGCCAGGGCCCATGCCCTGGTTTCGGGATCGCCAGCCGCGAGATGGGTCTGCAGCATCGCAACGGCAGCGTCGACGTTGAGGGCAGGACCCTTTCCATCCGCTCCAGGCTCCACCTGGATGGCGGCCAGCAGCGGCGCAAGGTCCACCTGAAGCGTCAGGCGTGCACCGACACGGCGACGCAGGGCGTCGTAAGCCTGGGCGAGCTGGGCAGCACCGAAGGCATCCGGCAGGGCGCCGCCGCGGTAGCGATCCGCCAGGAAGGCCTCAAGGGCCGCCACCTGCCGCCCATCCGCCACGGCAGTGCCATACGAACTCGGATCGACGGACTGCACCCCCGCCCAGTGAATCAGCAGCGGATCGAGGAGGGTGTTGCGTCCGGCGGCATCGGCGGCGATCCAGCGCTGCAGCAGATCCCGAAGCTGACCTGAACCATCACGGGCGATCGCCTGGTGCAGGCTGGGCACCACGCCCATCCCTGGAACGTTTGGGAGATCGGCAACTGCGGCATCCACGGGTTGGATGTCCAGGGCGCGGCTCAGCGCAGGGTTGATGGCAAACCAGATGTCACGAAGGGCACGACCACTGCCGGTGCTGGTGGTGTAGGTCCCAAGCTGGCGATGAGCATTGCCGGAGCCATCCACCTCATCGCTGTTGGTATAAGCGAGGGAGAGGGAATGAACTCCCATAGACCCGAGATCCAGAAGTTCCCCGGGATCCACAGCGCCATCTCCATCGCCATCGCGCCAGAGCCGCAGCTGACTCCAGCCGGCATCAGCGGCATCGATGTGTCCGTTGCCGTTGTCATCAAGGGCACGCAGGGCCTCGAACCCATTGGCGGCCAAGCTGCCATTGGCCAGCACGGTGTGATTGCCGAAGAGTTCGGCGCCGGAGAGGATGCGGCCGTCGCCGTCGAGATCGCGCACCAGGAGAGCGTCATCCGCCGCCACCCAGCCGGTCCGCTCGGCGTAGCGGTTGCCGTCGTGGTCGAAGAACACGCCCGACTGTTCCCAGCTGATCGTCTCCACGCCATCGCCGTCAAGATCGAGAACCAGCGGGCACCCCAGCTGCGGGGGCGTGGGCCTGTCGAACCACTCCTGGAGCTGCCGCAGAAAGTCCGGTGTCCAGTCACCGGTGCCGTTCTGCAGCCAGGAGGAGAGCTGGGCTCCGGCCTGATCGCCTGCAATCCCGGCTCCCAGCACCAGGGCGGCCGCCAGGACAAGGCCCCAGGGACCAGCGAGCAGCAGGGGAGCCGCCACAAGCGAAGCCAGACGTCCGGCAGCGAACGCCGAGGCATTGCGAATCGCCCAGTCTGTGAGGAGCCGCTGGGCGGCTTCGGTGTCCCCGGCCTGCTGGAGGGTCGCCGCCTGATGCGCCAGCAGGGCTAGATCGATCACATCGGCCGCAGTCCCCAGGCGATCGAGAACCCCGAGAACCCTTGCCAGGTCGTCGGCACGGCCGTTGACGGCGTGAAGGTTCGCCTCGGCGAGAAGTTCACTGCGAAGCTGACGTAACTTCTCCGCTCCCTGGGCATGGTCGGGAAGGCGGCTGACCGGGACGAAATCCGCCAGCGGGCGTGTCGCCGTGATTCCACTCGGAGCAACAACAGTGAGGTGGGACTGGTCGGCGAGAAACTGCCGTGCATCCACGGCCATCTGCTCGGCCAGCAAGGGCATGCCCTGGTCGTCCACCGCGATGCGCAGTTCAGCGGCTCTCACCTCGGACTGGGCGCGGATCACGGCAAAGGCCTGGTCCTCATCAAGGGAGAGAAGGACCTCGACAGGGATACCATCGATATGGGTGATCGACTGGTTATTGAGCAATTCGGGCAATTCGGTCAAGCGGAACACGCCATCACCGCGGGCTCCTCCTGTGAGGGTGATTACTTCACCACTGCTCTGGCTAACAAAGCGTCTTGACACCTCGTCCCAGATACCATTGGGCATCCGGATATTGTCGACGCGGCGGCCAAATAGAAGATCCGAAACGCGACTATCACCTTGGATATCACTTACTCCATAAAAATTCTTGAGCCAGTCAATAAGCGCCTGATTAGCAGTCGGACTCCCCTCGCTGATGTCAAGGAAACGCCCAGCCTCGGTAAAGTCGATGACACGTACACCACTTACATTCATTGCAATCTGCCGAGCCAAAGGAGAACCACCGATAAATCTTTGGCCTCCATCCACTCCTTGATACGGATATCCACCACTGTAAAGAACAGTAACCGATCCCTCCGCAGAGACGCTGATCCGCGCCACCAAGTCCCGAAACTCCTCCTCGGACCTCACCCCAGCCAAAAGAACATTAGCCTCGTGCATAGACAGCCAGCTTGCCATAGCAACTCAATCAGGTGGACAAAATAACTGCAACTCAGATTGCAATATTGATTCGCTAATCACTTAAGCACAACAAACTCAATCCGCAGCGATTGGCTCGCTTGCACATCATCAGGGAATTAGCTTTAACCAGCGAGAAATGAATCGCTAAAACAGAAAACTCACGACATAATCCTTTGCAAATTTACTACCTCTTCCGTCTTCCCCGTACACCAATAAAGCTTCTTTAAGCGCTTGAATCAACTCTTCGCGACTCGCCCCGGCAGGGCATATTGGCGATATGGACAAAACCGACTTCCAGACGATCCTAAAGGGAACTTCTGCAAAAAACCGAGATCCCTCCCCTGGCTCTAGGTAAACCAGAAATGGCCTGCCCGCAAAGAAGAAACGAAAACAAGTCTGAATTGGCTCATCAAAAGCCGGGTTTCCAACCTTGCCGCCCCAGAGATAGAAATCGCGCTCGGCGTCGCGGGTCCAGTAGCGGCCGGAGCCCTTCTCAAAGGGAAGACCGTAGCGGTCGATATCCGCGTCGGACACCACCTCATTCACGAACGGCATGGGACTCTCCGGCAGCTCAAGTGAAGGACCCGCCCTACAGCCGGCCGATGAGATCAAGAGGAGCGTAGGGATACCTGGCGCCGAAGCAAGGGAGCCGTGCCGCAGGGCGTAAGGGGAGGATCAGGACCATGGGGCTACCAACGAGGAAGGGGGGATTCAACAACCCACCTGCGCTGCAGCATTCCCAGCGGCGGTCAGCAGTCCGTCAACCGCTTCACTCCCTTCGCGGTGCCCCGCGGCGGGCGGCCAGCACCTCCTGCACCCGACGCCACTCCACCCCGTGGTGGGCCAGCGCCACCTGCAAATGGAAGATCAGATCGGCCGCTTCGCCGGCGATCGCCTCGGCGTCGTCGTCCTTGCAGGCCATCACGAACTCGGCACTCTCCTCGCCGATCTTCTTGAGGATGCGGTTGTCACCACCCTCCAGCAAGCGATTGGTGTAGCTGCCCGGCTCCGGTCGCTCGCGCCGTCCCACGATCACACGGCTCAGTTCCGTGCACACATCCGCAGGCGGCGGAGCGGCATCGGCACCACCGCCGCTGGGCTCAGGACCCTCGTCGTAGAAGCAGCTGCGCGCACCGGTGTGGCAGGCCACGTCGCCCCGCTGCTCCACCGTGAGCAGCAGAACATCGGCATCGCAGTCGTAGCGGAAGCCTCGCAGCTTCTGATAGTGACCGCTCGTAGCGCCCTTGTGCCAGAGCTCACGGCGCGAGCGACTCCAGTAGTGCACTTCCCCCGTGGCGAAGGTGCGCTCCAGCGCCTCGCGGTTCATCCAGGCCACCATCAGCACGGCGCCGTCGAGCCAGTCCTGGGCCACGGCCGGAATCAGACCCGACGCATCGAACCGCAGACCGTCCGGGACCGCGGCGGGATCGGGTCGGGCCTCCGTTGATGCGGACACGGGGAAACGAAAGCGTGAGGCGGCCTCCATCATCCCCGTCCGGGGGCCTGGCCCCCGACCCCGGCCCCTACGGTGGCAGCTGATTGCGTCGGCGCTCCGGCAGCCGCCGTCGAGCTGCCCCTTCATGTCCCAGTCCGCGGCCTACACCTGCAGCAAGCAGTTCAGCGGCTACCCCTGCTGCCACCGCCAGTGGCGCCACTCCGGTCACTGCCGCTTCGTGCACGGCTACAGCCGCAGCTTCACCGTCTGGTTCGGTGCCCGCGAGCTCGACCGCCACGGCTTCGTGGTGGATTTCTCCAGCCTCCGCGATCTGGAGGTGCGGCTGGCGGATCAGTTCGACCACACCTTCCTCGCCAACGCCGACGACCCCTTGCTCGATCGCTGGCGCGCCCTGCATGACGAAGGCGCCCTCGATCTGCGGGTAATGGACAACGTGGGAATGGAAGCCAGTGCCGCCCTGGTGTGGGATTGGGCGAACGAGCTGCTGCTGGCCCGCGATGGTGGCCGCACCTGCTGCTGGCGGGTGGAGGCGCGCGAGAACGAGAAGAATGCCGCCCGCTACACAGCCACGCCCGAGTGGTTCCATCCCACCGCGGCCCTGGCCGGTGACGAGGAGCTCTATCCCGAAGGCCCCCTTCCGGTTCCCTCCTACACCGATCCGGCCCAGGGTTACGGAGCCGACGAGTCTCCGGACGGCTCCGGACTGTGGGAAGCCCCCTGAGGAACAACGCTTGGGCCCCGCTCGCCTGGCCACCATCTGGGCCCTGTTCCAGGGCCTGCTGCTGGAGGCTCTCCCCTTCCTGCTGCTCGGGGTGCTGATCTCCGCCGCCGCCCGCTGGCTGGCCCCCGGCGGGCGCTGGCTGCAACGTCTGCCGCGCCATCCCCTGCTCGGACCGCTCACGGGCGCCGCCCTCGGCTTCGCCCTGCCCGCCTGCGAATGCGGCAACGTGCCGGTGGCCCGTCAGCTGATGGTGGGCGGGGCCCCCATGGGCACGGCCCTGGGCTTCCTCTTCGCTGCCCCCGTGCTCAACCCGATCGTGCTGGCCGGCACCTGGGCCGCCTTCCCCGACCAACCCTGGCTGCTGGTGGCCCGTCCCCTGGGTGCCGTGGCCGTGGCGGTGGGTCTGGCGCTGCTGCTGCCACTGCTGCCGGAAGCAGCGCTGCTGCAGGCCGATCTGCTGGCCGAACGTCGCCTCGTGCAGCCCCTGAAGGAGGTGAGCCTGCTCGAACGGCGCAGCGGGCTGGTGGGCGGAGGACTGCAGGAAGCCCAGGCTCTGGCGCGCGGCGGCAGTGCGGGAGCGCCGGCGCGGCCTCCCCTGGGGGAAGCCGTTCAGCACGCGGCACGGGAATTCCTCGAGCTGGCCCTGCTGCTGGTGATGGGCTGCCTGATCGCCGCCTCGGTGCAGTCGCTGGTGCCCCGCGCCTGGCTGCTGGCGGTGGGTGGAGCTCCCACCCTTTCGATCCTGGCCCTGATGCTGCTGGCGATGGTGGTGTCGGTGTGCTCCAGCGTCGATGCCTTTCTGGCCCTCGGTTTCGCTGCGCAGGTCACCCCCGGAGCCCTGCTGGCCTTTCTCCTGCTCGGCCCGGTGATCGACCTCAAGCTCGTCGGCCTGCTGGGGCTGCTCTTCCGCCCCCGCGGCCTCATCCTCACCACCGCCGGGGCCTGCCTGTTCGTGCTGCTGATCGGCCAGTGGATCAACCTGTGGCGCCTGTGACCCCCACCGTTCCGCTGCTGAGGCGCGCCGCCACCGGGCGCGCCGGGGCTCTGGCCCTCTGGGCCGCGGTGATGCTGCACAGCACCTTCGACGGTCGCCTCCACCTCCTGCTGCGCGCGATGTATCACCCCCTGGTGCCGCTGACCGGGGTCCTGCTGGCGGCCCTGGCTCTGCTGCAGCTGCGCCAGGCCACAAAGGCAGCCGAGGGGCGGCGGCCCGGAACCTCTCGCCAGGGGCTGGCCACCGTCGCCACGGCCCTGACGGCCCTGCTGGTGCTGGCGATCCCTCCGGCTCCCTCGTTTGCCGAGCTGGCCGGGCAGCGCCCCCCCGACGAAACCGCCGACGATGGGCTCTCCTTCGTGCTGCCCCCCCTCGAGCGCAGCCTCACCGACTGGGTCCGGCTGCTGGCCAGCCAGCCCGATCCCCACCTGTTCGCAGGCGATCCCGTGAGAATCAGCGGCTTCGTGCTGCCCATCGAGGGCCAGTCCCCCCAGCTGGCGAGGCTGCGGGTGCGCTGCTGCCTGGCCGACGCCTCACCAGTGGGGCTGGCGGTGCGCTGGCCCCGCGGCCCGCTGCCTGAATCGGATCGCTGGCTGGCGATCGAGGGAACGATGGCGGTGGAACCCGATCCCGCTGCCCGCGGCAGGGAGCGCCTGGTGGTGGTGCCGCAGCGCATCCGCCCGATTCCCCGGCCCCGGCGCCCCCTCGAACCCTGAGCGGAGGCCGCCCTGATGTCCCGCCTGCTCCTGGCCCTCGGTCTCCCCCTGCTGCTGGCCCTTGGCCAGCAGCAATGGCTGAGCTCCCGGCCGCCCCATCTCGAGAGGCTGAGGGGAGCGGCAGCCAGCGCCGGCCCCGCCAGCCTGGAGGCCCGCTTCAGCCGGCCGATGTCCGTGGCCGCTCTGGAGCAGGCAAGCCGGCTCGATCCGCCCCTCACCCATCGCTGGCTGGGGAAGGGTGACACCGTGATGCTGGCGCTGGCGGCGGGACAGCGGGTGAATGGCCCGCTGCGCCTCCGCCTGGCCGGCCGCGACCATCGGGGTCTGGCCCTGCCACCCAGCGACTGGCGCTGGGATCCGCGCCCCCGTGTGGTGGCCGTGGTTCCTGTGCCCGGGGGCGGTGAACAGCTGCGCCTGCGCGAACACGACGGCCGCTGGCGTGCCCTGACGCCCGCCCTCAGCCAGATTCCGCAGGTGGAAGCTCTCGGGGACGGTTCCGGGGTGGCCTTCACC
>JBKDPV010000074.1:0-8956 GCA_046342315.1 Cyanobacteriota bacterium | reverse complement strand
CCTGGGAGGGGCCCAGATCTTCGCAGCGGCGTTGGGGCGGGCAGGCGTTGGCGATGCTGGGCAGGGTGGGGTGCGGCATGGGGGCGAAACGTCGGTGTTTTCACCGTCGCCGCGGCACCAGGCCTCCCCGTTCCCCTGGTGGAGGGACAAAGCATCACCCGGATGGGGGATGCGCCGGGCGCCCGCTCCGCTCTCAGTTCAGCTCTCAGTAGGCCAGGGGGGTCTGGCCGTGCAGGGGCTGGAGATCGGCCCAGGCCAGCAGGGCCGGCCAGTCACGCACCCGCTGATACACCTGGCGGTGCCCCTCGCTGTTGAGGTGCAGGCCCTCGCTGCTGAGCCATTGGGGCCAATCGGAGTCGGCCAGCAAGCCCTCCAGCAGCGGCAAGAACGGCACATCGGCCTCCAGGCAGGCCTCCTCCAGCAGGCCCTCGTAGTGGCGCATGGTGGCGTTGTCGTACCAGAGCACCTCGGCGAACGGCATCGCCTCCTCCAGCACCGGTGTCAGCCCCAGCACCAGCACCGGCGCGATCGCGCGGGCCTGAGGCAGGAGCTGGGAGAGGCCGAACAGGAAGCTGTCGGGATCCAGCTGATGGCGCCCGTCGGCCCGGCCCACCCGCGCCGTGTCATTCAGTCCCACGGCCAGCAGGATGCCCTGGGGCCGCTGACGCCGCAGCTCCCCACGGGCCCCCACCTCCGCAGGCAGGCGGGCCGCCACCCGCTCCAGACCATCGCCGCGCACGCCGAGGTTGTAGAGCACCGGACCGCCGGGCAGCTCCATCCAGTGGCGCCGCAGCCGCTCGCACCAGCCGCCCTGGTCGGTGTCGCCCCAGCCGTGCACGCCGCTGTCGCCCAGCACCACCAGCTTGGAGGGGATCGGTGCGGCCATGGCGGGGAAGAGGCGGGGCGCATCCTGCCGCAGGCCCGGTTGGGTCAGGGCTCAGAGGCTGGTGAGGAAGCGGTTCAGGCGGTCGATGCCATCTTCGATCGTGGCCGGCGCCGCGGCGCACGACAGGCGGATGCAACGGTCGTCGCCGAAGGCCACACCCGGCACCACCGCCAGTCCCACCTGATCGAGCAGGCGGTTGCAGAGGGTCATCGAATCGAGTCCCCACTGGCTCACGTCGGGGAAGGCGTAGAAGGCCCCTTCGGGCGCCCGCAGCTTGATTCCCTCGATCGCCATCAGCCGCTCGCTGAGCAGAGCGCGCCGCTCGTCGAACTGCTCCGCCATGGCGTGCACACAGTCGCGGGGGGCCTCGATCGCCGCCAGGCCACCGAACTGGGCGAAGCTGCAGACATTGCTCGTGCTCTGGCTCTGGAGCGCTGAGGCGGCCGCCACCACGTGCTTCGGCCCGGCCAGCCAGCCCAGGCGCCACCCTGTCATGGCCCAGCCTTTGGCGAAGCCGTTGACCAGGAAGACGCGGTCGGCCAGGTCAGGTGCAACGGCGGCGAAGCAATGGTGCTGGTGGCCGGGGGCCGTGAGGAATTCGTAGATCTCATCGCACACCACGGCCACCCGCGGATGGCGGCGCAGCACCTCGGCCACGACCTCCATCTCCTCCCGGGTCATCACCAGCCCGGTGGGGTTGGAGGGGGAGTTGAGCACCAGCAGCCGGCTGGCGGGGGTGATGGCGGCCTCCAGGCGGGCGGGATCGAGGCGAAAACCGCTCTCGGCCTCGCTGGGCAACAGCCGCACGCTGGCACCGGCCAGGTGGGCCATCTCCGGATAGCTCAGCCAGTAGGGCGAGGGCAGCAGCACCTCGTCGCCTGGATCCAGCAGCACCTGGAACAGGTTGTAGAGCGCCTGCTTGCCGCCGTTGGTGACCAGCACCTGGTCGGCGGCGAGGCTGACGCCGTTTTCCCGTTCGAGCTTGCTGGCGATCGCCTGGCGCAGCGCCGGCTCGCCCGCCACCGGGCCATAGCGGGTATGGCCGGCCTCCAGAGCCGCCGCCGCTGCCTGGCGGATGAAGGCGGGGGTGTCGAAGTCGGGTTCGCCGGCGCTGAGGCTGCAGATGTCGTGGCCATCGGCGCGGAGCTGCCGGGCCTTGGCGGCGATGGCGAGGGTGAGCGAAGGCTGCAGCGCCCCGGCCCGGGCGGACAGCGACAGCGGGGCCGGCATCGGCGGGGTCGCGGCATTCGGCGTTGCGGCCATCCTGCCCTACGCCTCCCCCGCGAACCGTTCGCCCCTGCACGCTCCCGGGAAGATGGAGGGATGGAGGAGTCGATGTCCCAGCCGGATTTGTTCGCCGTCGGTTCGACCGAGCCGGATCCCGCTCCCGTGTCGGAGCTGGCCCTCAGCGATCTTGCGGCGGCCTGCGGGGCCTGCCGCCGCTGCGGTCTGGCCGCGGGCCGAACCCATGTGGTCGTGAGCCGGGGCAACCCGCGGGCGCGGCTGATGGTGATCGGCGAGGGGCCGGGGGCCCAGGAGGATGCCACCGGCCGGCCGTTCGTGGGCCGGGCCGGCCAGCTGCTGGATCAGATGCTGGCGAGCGTGGGCATCGACAGCGAGCGCGATGCCTACATCGCCAACGTGGTGAAGTGCCGGCCGCCGGACAACCGCAAGCCCACCCCCGAGGAGATGGCGGCCTGCCGGCCCTGGCTGGCGCGGCAGATCGCTCTGGTGGACCCCGCCGTGATCCTGCTGGCCGGTGCCACGGCACTGGAGGGGGTGCTGGGGGTGAGGGGCGGCATCACCAAGCTTCGTGGGGCGTGGCGTACCGGCGCGGGGGAGGGAATGGAGGGGCGCTGGCTGATGCCGATCTTTCACCCCTCCTACCTGCTGCGCAATCCGTCGCGAGAGAAGGACAGCCCCAAGTGGCACACCTGGCAGGACCTGAAGGAGGTGAAGCGGCGGCTGGATGGAGGCGGCCCGGCCTGAGTTCAGCGGCCGGCAGAGCGCCGGAGCCCGAGGGTGGTTCTCGCCAGTTCCGGGGCCGCTGTGACAGGCTTTGGCCACGCGCCTGCCCCTCGCGATGACCGTCGCTCCGTCCCGTCCCGACATCGCTCTGCAGGACTGGGCCAGCAACCCTCGCTACGACACCGTGATCCGGCGCCGAAGAACGCGCAGCGTCCGCGTCGGCGATGTCTGGGTAGGCAGTGACCACCCGGTGGTGGTGCAGTCGATGATCAACGAGGACACCCTCGACGTGGAGGGGGCCACCGCCGGCATCCGCCGCCTGCACGAGGCCGGCTGCGAGATCGTTCGACTCACGGTGCCCAGCCTGGCCCATGCCAAGGCGGTGGGTGAGATCCGCAGGCGCCTGGAAGACACCTATCGCCCCGTGCCGCTGGTGGCCGACGTGCACCACAACGGCATGAAGATCGCCCTGGAGGTGGCCCAGCACGTCGACAAGGTCCGCATCAATCCCGGCCTCTACGTGTTCGACAAGCCGGATCCCAGCCGCAGCGAATTCACTCCCGCGGAGGTGGCGGCGATCGGCGAGCGCATTCAGGCCACCCTCGAACCGCTGGTGAGCCTGCTCAAGGAGCAGGACAAGGGGCTGCGCATCGGCGTGAACCACGGCTCGCTGGCCGAGCGCATGCTGTTCACCTACGGCGACACGCCGCTGGGGATGGTGGAGAGCGCGATGGAGTTCATCCACATCTGCGATCGCCTCGACTTCCACAACATCGTGGTTTCGATGAAGGCTTCCCGCGCGCCGGTGATGTTGGCGGCCTACCGCATGATGGCCGACCGCATGGATGCCGAGGGTTTCCACTACCCCCTTCATCTGGGCGTCACCGAGGCGGGCGACGGCGACTACGGCCGGATCAAGAGCACCGCCGGCATCGCCACCCTGCTGGCGGAGGGCCTGGGCGACACGATCCGCGTCTCGCTCACCGAGGCACCGGAGAAGGAGATCCCTGTCTGTTATTCGATCCTGCAGGCCCTGGGACTCCGGAAAACGATGGTGGAGTACGTGGCCTGCCCGAGCTGCGGCCGCACCTTGTTCAACCTCGAGGAGGTGCTGCACAAGGTGCGTGCCGCCACCGATCACCTCACCGGCCTCGACATTGCCGTCATGGGATGCATCGTCAATGGTCCCGGCGAGATGGCTGATGCCGACTACGGCTATGTCGGCAAGACGCCTGGCACCATCTCTCTGTACCGCGGCCGTGAGGAGATCCGTCGGGTGCCGGAAGCCGAGGGTGTGGACGCCCTGATCGCCCTGATCAAGGATGACGGCCGCTGGGTCGATCCCTAGTCACCCCTCCGACGCTGCACCGGGCGCTTCCGAGCCCGGCCGATCGCGGAACCGGCGCCCACGCCGGCTTTCCACCACGCCCGCCCCAGGGCGCAGCGCTAACTTGAAGAAAGTCTCTCTTCGTGGGAACTTTCGGCATGCCCAGCGGACGCACCACCTTCGTGGCGCTGGTTGGTCTCGGAGCCTGTGCGGCTACGGCGGTTGTGGCCCGCGAGATGGTCATCTCCCCCTCCGGCGCGGTGTCGATCACCGACAGCCCCAAGGAGGTGATGGATCAGGCCTGGCAGATCGTCTTCCGCGACTACCTCGACACCACCGGCAAGTACGCCCCAGAACGCTGGCGCAAGCTGCGCCGCGACGTGCTGGCCAAGAGCTACGGCAGCCCCAAAGAGGCCTACGAGGCCATCCGCGGCATGCTCGGCACCCTGGATGATCCCTACACGCGCTTCCTGGATCCGCGTGAATTCAAGGAGATGCAGATCGACACCTCCGGGGAGCTCTCCGGAGTGGGCATCCAGTTGAGTCTCGACCGTCAGACCAAGGAACTGGTGGTCGTCTCGCCGATCGAGGGCTCCCCCGCCTCGAGGGCCGGTGTGCAGCCGAAGGACGTGATTGTCTCGATCGACGGCAAGCCGACCAAGGGCATGACCACCGAGGACGCGGTGAAGCTGATCCGCGGCCGCTCCGGAACCACGGTGAATCTGGTGCTGCGGCGCAACGGCCAGAACATCGATGTGCCGCTGGTGCGGGAGCTGATCGAGCTGCACGCCGTGAATCAGCAGGTGAACACCACCCCTGAAGGCGTGAAGGTGGGCTACATCCGGCTGAAGCAGTTCAATGCCAACGCCACCAAGGACATGCGGGCGGCGATCCGGGATCTGGAAGGCAAGGGCGTGCAGGGCTATGTGCTCGACCTCCGCAGCAATCCCGGTGGTCTGCTCATGGCCAGCGTCGAGATCGCGCGCCAGTGGCTCAACGAAGGCATCATCGTCTCCACCAAGACCCGCGACGGCATTCAGGACGTGAAGCGGGCCACGGGGCGGGCCCTCACCACCCGACCGCTGGTGGTGCTGGTGAACGAGGGCTCCGCCAGCGCCAGTGAGATCCTCTCCGGCGCCCTCCAGGAGAACAATCGCGCCGTGCTTGTCGGTCAGAAGACCTTCGGCAAGGGGCTGGTCCAGTCGGTGCGAGGCCTCTCGGATGGCTCGGGCATGACCGTGACCATCGCCAAGTACCTCACACCGCTCAACCATGACATCCACCAGCGGGGCATCGTGCCCGACGTGCCGGTCAAGATGACCGAGCAGGAGGCTTCCAAGCTCACCCTCGAAGACCTGGGTACCCGCAAGGACAGCCAGTACCGGGCGGCCGAATCCACTCTCGTGAAGCAGCTGCGCACCATCGGCACCCTGCAGAACACCTACAAGCCCGATCGTGCCAACCTGCCGGCTGCCCTGGGCAGCACCACCAAGCCTTGAGCCCGGCGACCCCGTCCTCGATCTGGGACCTCAAGCCCTGGTGGTGTCAGCCCTGGTCGATCGTGACCACAGGAGGCCTCCTGGTGGGCGTCACCCTCATCTGGCCGGACCGCTTGTGGTTCAGCCTGCTGGTGGCAGCCGGCGTGGTCGCCTGGTGGCTGTTGTTCCTGGTGCTCGTGCCAGCCGCCTGGAAGCGAGAGCAGGCCGACGCCCTGCTCCCGGAGTCCGCTCAGCGGTAGGCGGAGAGACCGAACCCCTCGGCCTCACGCGGTCGGATGACAGTCCACGCAGCAGACCAGGATGGTGGCGCTGCTCCTTCTCTCAAGCGGCAGGGATCGGTTTGCCAAAGGCCGCGCTACGGGGCTCCAACCGATTCAGGCCACCGGCTGCATCAGACCACCGCCGGGGGTGGAGTCGTCGTCGTCGTTCTCGCTGCCCGAACCCATCAGGGCGTAGAGCCCCAGGCCGGCTGCGGCCACCAGCATCGGCAGCAGAGAGGCCCAGGGGGCTGTGGTTCCAGGCTGGATCAGCTCACCCATGGACACCCTTCACAAAAGCTCTCAGGATCTTAACAAAGTTTCGTTACGGGGGGTGGGTGCGGCCGGGTGGGCTCAGTCGAACACCTGGCCGTGGGCGTAGCGCTCCTCATGGCCTGCCGCCTCGGTGAGCGCTGCCACGTTGTCGCGTGTGAAGAAGCCCTCATAGCCCAGGCAGCGTTGCACGTACTCGGTGATCAGCAGCGTGTGAGGCGAACTCTTCGAGAAGATCTGCTTCAGGTTGGGCTCGTCGGTGCATTCGCCCACCACTTCGGCCAGAAACGGCACGCCCAGGTCGCGCAGGATCTGGACCACAAAGTCGACGTTCTTCACCCCTGCCACTTCACCATCGGCCACTTCGTAGGCCAGGTGGTGCATGCGGCGACCGAAGTTGCGCACGAACTCCTCGGTGGGCATCGGCAGGTTCACCAGCGAGTTCAGATAGGAGGGTGTGTTGTTGGCCGTGAACACCCGCGCCGGTGAGAGCTTTTCGTCGTCCACCGCCGGATGGCGCGTGACATTGGTGGAGGAGTTCATCTCGGCGATGTTGTAGGCGCCCCAGAAGTAGTAGGGAACCATCGTGAGATACTCGAGCAGCGCATCCTCCCGCTCACCCGCCAGCACGCGCGTGGCGAGGTGGTCCACGCCCAGCACCTTGCCGGCCAGGCCATGGAGTTCGTGCTTGCGGGCCGCCTCCTCCAGCACCTCAAGGGGTTCGTCGTCGAGCAGCACCCGATCGCCCAGATCCAGGGGGGCCAGGCTGTCCAGCGGCACGTCTACGTACCCCACCCGGTTGTAGGTGTAGTCGGAGAGGAAGGTGAAGGTGAGATGCTCCAGCGCATAGAAGCTGTTGGTGATCTCGCCGGGATACACGAAGCGGATGTTCTGACTCTCGAGGATCCCGCGTACGGCGCCGCAGTCGCCGCATGTATGGATCTCGCCGATGTAGCGGGCGTTGGGCCGTTTCGCTGAAAGGGGGTACATCGTGTTCCAGCGCGTCACCTCGTCGTCGTACTCGCCGGTGAGCGGCTCCAGGAGGATCAGCTGGGGTTGGCCCGCCGCCGCCGCCAGAAGATAGACGCGGTGGGTTTCGCTGAGCCAGCACTCGCGGAAGCGGTACGGACCCATCAGGGCGAGTTCCGCCATCGCCGCGATCGCATGGCCGTGATCGACCTGTACCACCATCGCTGTCATCCGCCCCACGAGTCCGTCGATGCCGGAAGCGGCCCGGCGCTCGTACACCCGCGGCAGATTTTCCTCAAAGAAGAGCGTGTTGCGCTTGTCGCCCTTGGGGCGGTAGGTGCTCAGGTCGATCAACGGGAGCCGGGGGTTCGTCGGAGGCATCCTCATCCTCTCCGTGGCGGCGGCCCCGCCGGGGATGTTTGCCTCACACCGTCAGCACTGCCTCGTTCTTCGCCGCCAGCTGTTCGGCCCTGCCGGCTTCGCTGAGGCCATCGGCACCGGGAAGCTGGGCCTCCATCGCATTCAGCCATTCCATCAGCTGCTCGATCTGCTTCTCCATCGCCAGCACCCCCAGCCCGCGGGCCAGCACCTTGGCGGTGCTGCCGCTGCCGCCCTGATACACCAGCCGGCCGTGGAGATGCTGGGGAAGGCCCTGGCGCAGCAGCCGGAACGCCGGCTCCTCCATCGGGGTTTCCAGGGCGATGTTCGGCTTCTCCTGGCGGATGCGGGAGAAGCCGCAGCGGCGGGCCACCAGCTTCAGCTCCATCAGCTGCAGCAACGACTGCACCGGAGCCGGCAGGGTGCCGTAGCGGTCGGTCCAGCCCGCCGCCAGCTCCACCAGCGCCTCGCGGCTGCTGCAGTCGGCAGCCGCCCGGTAGGCGGCCATCTTCTCGTCGTTCTCGGTGATCCAGTCGGCCGGGATGAAGGCCGTCACCGGCAGGTCGATCTGGGTGTCGTCCACCGCCGGGATGTCCTGACCCTGGATCTCCGCCAGGCACTCCTGCAGCATCTCCATGTAGAGGTCGAAGCCGATCGCCTCCATCTGCCCGCTCTGCTCCACTCCCAGCAGGTTGCCCACGCCGCGGATCTCCATGTCGCGCATCGCCAGCTGGTAACCGCTGCCGAGCTGGGCGAACTCCTGGATCGCCCGCAGGCGCTGGCGGGCCGCCTCGCTCAGGGAGGCATCGCCCGGATAGAACAGCCAGGCGTGGGCCTGGATGCCGCTGCGGCCCACCCGGCCCCGCAGCTGGTACAGCTGGGCGAGGCCGAAGCGGTGGGCGTCCTCCACCAGGATGGTGTTCACCCGGGGGATGTCGAGCCCGCTCTCGATGATCGTGGTGCACAGCATCACGTCGGCTTCGCCGGCGTTGAAGGCCACCATCGCGCTCTCCAGTTCCCCCTCCGGCATCTGGCCGTGGGCCACCAGCAGCTTCAGGCCCGGCAACATCTCCCGCAGCTGCGCTGCCACATCCTCGATCCCCTCCACCCGCGGCACCACGTAGAAAACCTGGCCGCCGCGGTCGAGTTCCTGGCGGATGGCGCTGCGCACCGCCTCCTCGTCGCGGGCGGCCAGGTGGGTCTTGATCGGGCGGCGCAGCGGCGGCGGGGTGGTGATCAGGCTCATCTCCCGCACCCCCGACAGGCTCATGTACACGGTGCGGGCGATCGGCGAGGCGCTCCGGGTGAGCACGTCCACGTCCTTGCGCAAGGCCTAGCTCTTCTCCGTCTGGTTCACCCCGAAGCGCTGCTCCGCGTCGACCACCAGCAGGCCAAGCTG
>JBKDPV010000073.1:0-17641 GCA_046342315.1 Cyanobacteriota bacterium | reverse complement strand
GCGTGGGCCTGCTGGCCGCCCTGCGCTGGCTCACGGGGGGGCTGGGTGACGGCGTCGCCCTGGTGGTCGACTCCCTGCCGGTGTTTCCGCTGGCGATCGTGGGCTCGCTGCTGGTGCGCCTGGTTCTGGAGCGCAGCGGCCAGGCCCACTGGGCCTCCGCTCCGGTGCAGAGCCAGATCGGCACCCTTTCGGCGGATCTGCTGATCACCGCCGCCACCGCCGGGCTGGATCTGGGCCTGCTGCGGGCCGACTGGCTGCCGCTCACGGTGTTGGCGGTGAGCGGCCTGGCCTGGAACCTGGGGGTCACCCTGCTGCTGGCCCCCCGGGTTCTGCCGGCGGACTGGTTTGAGCGGGCGGTGATTGAGTTCGGCCAGGCCACCGGTGTGGCAGCCAGCGGCCTGCTGCTGCTGCGCATGGCCGACCCGGACGACCGCAGCGAGGCCCTGCCGGCCTTCTCGATCAAGCAGCTGCTGCTCCAGCCCCTGCTGGCCGGCGGCGTGATCACCGTGGTGGCGCCCCTGGCGGTTGATGGCTGGGGACTGCCGCTGTGGACCGGCGTGTGTCTGGGGCTGGTGATGGTGTGGATCGGCCTGGGCCTGTGGCTCGGTCGCCGTGCGGCCTGATCAGCGCACCATCGCCGCCACGTTGCCACCATCCACCGTGATCAGGGCGCCGGTGGTGCGCTCGAGCCGGGCGAGAGCCACGAAGGCGTCGGCCACGTCGCTGGCACGCACCTCGGCCCCCAGCAGGTTGCCGGCCATGTAGGCCGCCTCGCTGACCCCGCGGGCAGTGGAGCGCTCGCGGATCATGGCGTCGTCGAGCAGACCGGAGCGGATGCGATCGGCATTGAGGCCGTTGGCGCGCACGCCGCTGGCCCCTTGCTCCAGGGCGTACTGGCGCATCAGGGCCAGCAGGGCGGCCTTGGCGATCCCGTAGGCGCCGAAGTCGGGGCCCGGGTTGAGCGCCTGCTTGGAGACGTTGAAAAGCAGCTGACCGCCGGGGAGCGCCCCGCAGCCGTTCTGGGCGCGGAACACCGCCATGGCGGCCTGGCTCACGCTCTGGTGGGCGAAGAAGTTGAGCTCCAAGCAGGCCCGCAGATCGGCATCGGCCAGATCGGCGATGGCGCCCGTCCAGGCGGCACCGGCGTTGCTCACCACGATGTCGAGGCCGCCGAAACGGGCGGCGACCTTGCCGATCGCCGCCCCCACCGCCGCCGGATCGGTGACGTCGGCGGCCAGAGGCAGGGCCTGGGGTCCGCAGGCGGCCGCCGCGGCGGCAGCGGCCTCCGGATCGCGATCGAGCACGGCGACCGCCGCCCCGGCGGTGGCGAACGCCCGGGCGGTGGCGGCACCGATCGCGCCGCCACCGCCGGTGACCAGCACCACATGGCGGGCCAGGGGCTTCTCCACCCCCTTGCCGAGCTTGGCCTGCTCGAGGCTCCAGTCCTCCATGTCGAAGGTGTCGGATTCGTCCACCGGGTCGAAGCGGCCCACGGCCTCGGCGGCCAGCAGGGTGCGGGCCCAGGCCTCGGCGATGTCAGCCGACACGGCAGCATCCGCCGCCGAGCGGCCGATGCCGATCAGTCCGAGGCCGGGCACGGCCACCAGCCGGGGCAGGGGATCGAGCGGTTTCTTGCTGCCGCCCACCCGCGCGTTCTGGCGCTCGAAATAGGCCTTGTAGTCGGCGATGTAACGAGCAAGCGCCTCCTCGATCGCCGACGGGGAAGGATCGGCCGGCAGCACCAGCGGAAACGCCTTGGTGCGGATCACATGGTCGGGGGTCGCGACCCCGCGGCGGGCCCAGTCGGCCAGGCGCGGATCGTCGACGACCGCGCGGGTGAGCGGGGTGTCGCGCAGGGCGAGCAGCCAGCGGAGCGGAGCTCCTTCCGCCTGCGCCGCTCGGGCCAGGGCTCCCCGCAGCACCGGCAGCACGGCGGCCGCCCCACCGGCCGGCGGGGGCACGGCCGGAGGCAGACTCGACGGCGCGACCGACGAGGCCTGAGCAAGTCTCTTCTCGGCCTGGCCCACCAGCGCGATCATCCGCTCGTAGCTCTGCTTCGCGGTGGCACCGAAGGAGAACAGGCCGTGCTTCAGCAGCACCATGCCCTCGAGCTCCACCCCCATGGCCCGCGCCCGCTCCTCGGCCTGCTCATAGGCCGCCGCTGCCGCCAGGGCCAGATCGAAGCCGGGCATCACGTAGGGCACCAGCGCCACCCGCTCGCCGTAGACCTGGCGGCAGATCTCGGCGGCATCCGGCTGGTCCGCCAGGGCCAGCAGGGCCACCGCATGGGTGTGGTCCACGAAGGCGTGGGGCAGGAAGGCGTGCAGCAGGGCCTCCACCGAGGGATTCGGCGCCGCCGGATCGATCAGGTTGCGGCGCTGGGCGGCCACCATCTCCTCATCGCTGAGGGCCGGCAGGGCTCGCAGGGCCTGCAGCTCCTGCAGCCGCACCGCCGGGTGGCCGGGCGGCTCGATCGTGGCCAGATCCCAGCCCGAGCCCTTCACGCACAGCACCGGGATCGTCTCGCCCAGCAGGCCGGTGACGGTGGTCTTCACCGACGTGTTGCCGCCGCCATGGAGCACCAGGTCGGGGTCGGCGCCCAGCAGGCGGGCGGAATAGGTGCGCAGGGCCAGATCCTCACTCACCCCCTGGGCGCCGTAGCGGGCGATCGCTTCGGCGGCCTCGGCGTCCGACCAGCGGTTGAGCACGGGCATGGGCGACAGGACAGCAATCAGAGGGCATGAGGCTACGGGGGCCGTGGAGGATCCCCTGACCACCCCTGAGACCGGCGCTGCCTGGAGGAGAGCGTCACCGAAGACCGCACCAACCGCCATGGCTAGCGTTTCTGAGGATCCGTCCGGGCTCTGCCACAGCCATGCTGCGCACCGTTCTCTTCCTGATCACGAACCTGGCGGTCGTGCTCACGATCTCGCTGATCCTGAGCCTGCTCACGGGGCTGGGGTTGCTGCCGCCCGACCTGCCGCTGCTGCCGCTGCTGGTGAGCTGCTTCGTGTGGGGCGTGCTGGGCGCCTGGATCTCGCTGCAGTTCTCGGCCGAATCCGCCAAGCGGATGATGGGGGTGCAGCTGGTGGGCCCGGGCAGCGGCGGCGCCGGCAGCTGGCTGCACGCCACCGTGGCCGGACTGGCGAACCAGGCGGGGCTGCCCACGCCCGAGGTGGGGGTGTACGGCTCGCCGGAATGGAACGCCTTCGCCACCGGGCCCTCCCGCAACCGGGCGCGGGTGGCGGTGTCCACCGGCAGCCTCGAAGGCATGCCGCCCGAGGAACTCGAAGCGGTGCTGGCCCATGAGATGAGCCACGTGGGCAACGGCGACATGGTGACCATGACCCTGCTGCAGGGGGTGATCAACGCCTTCGTGATGTTCCTGGCGCGGGCGGTGGCCCTGGCGCTGCCGCGGGGCCAGCGCGACGACGGCCGCGACTACGCCCCACCTCCCACGATGCTGCTGGTGTGGCCGCTGGAAGTGGTGCTGGGCGTGCTGGGCTCGCTGGTGACCGCCTGGTTCTCGCGCTACCGGGAGTTCCGCGCCGATGCCGGGGCCGCACGGCTCACGTCGCCCGATGCCATGGCCGGTGCCCTGGCCCGGCTGGGGGGGATGGAGAACCTGCAGGATCCGCGCGACGAACCCACCCTGGCCACCCTCAAGAGCAACGAGCCACCAGGGTTCCTGCGCCTGTTCGCCAGCCATCCGCCGATCGAGGCCCGCATCCGGGCTCTGCAGGAGTCGACCCGCAGCGGTCGTCTGGCCTGAACCCGAGCCGCCCGTCATGCGCGCCATCGCCGCCGTTCCCGCCGCCGCCGCTGATTCAGGAACCGCTGAGGACACCCTGCCGTGGCTGAAGGAAATGGATCTGCCCGCCCCCCGGCCCGGGGAGCACGACCTGCTGGTGGCCGTGGAAGCGGTGGCGGTGAACCCGGTGGACACCAAGGTGCGCACGGGGCTGGCTCCGGGATCGCCCCCCCGGGTGCTGGGCTGGGACGGCTGCGGCCGCGTGGAGGCGATGGGCGTGGCCGTGAGCGGCTTCGCCCCGGGGGATCGGGTGTGGTTCGCCGGCGATATCACCCGCCCCGGCTGCCAGGCGCAGTTCGTGGCCGTGGATGCCCGCATCGCCGCCCGGGCCCCCCGCAACCTGAACGCGGCGGAAGCCGCGGCCCTGCCGCTCACGGCGCTCACCGCCTGGGAGGCGCTGTTCGATCGGCTCGGCCTCGATCCTGACGGGGGCGACGCCGGCCACTCCCTGCTGGTGCTGGGCGGGGCCGGCGGTGTGGGCTCGATCCTGATCCAGCTGGCCCGCCGCGCCGGCCTGCTGGTGATCGCCACCGCCTCCCGCCCTGAAAGCCGGGCCTGGGTGAGCGAGATGGGCGCCGATCACGTGCTCGACCACCGCGAGCCTCTGGGCCCGCAGCTGCAGGCCCTCGGACTCGATGGGGTGGATCGGATCGCCAACCTGCACGACACCGATGCCTACTGGCAGGCGATGGCGGAGCTGATCCGGCCACAGGGATCGATCGTGGCGATCGTCGGCAATCGCGCCCCCCTCGATCTGGATCTGCTCAAGAGCAAGAGCGTGCGCTTCTGCTGGGAGTTCATGTTCACCCGCCCGCGCTACGGCACCGCCGACCTGGCGGAGCAGGGGCGGATCCTGGCCCGGGTGGCGGAGCTGGTGGAGGCTGGTGAGCTGCGCACCACCCTGCAGCAGACCCTGCGGCCGATCGCAGCCCGAACCCTGGAGGAGGCCCATGGGCTGCTGGCGAGCGGCCGCACGATCGGCAAGATCGCCCTCGAGGGCTGGGGCTGAGCCGGCGCGGCCCCGTGGGCTTCAGCGGCGGGCCACCAGCACCCGGTGGCGCGGATCGCAGGCCTCCCGCCGCACATCGCGGAAGCCCGCCTCCGCCAGCGCCGCCGGCAGATCGAGGCTGAAGTAGTCCTCCAGGTAGGGCTCGGTGCTCTTGAGCAGGGTGGCGATCGGCGCCGGCAGCCGGCGGATCACTTCCGAGTCGGGGTCCTGATCCACCAGGGCGATCACGCCGCCGGGGCGCAGCAGCCGGGCCACCTCCCGCAGCACGCCCCGGGTGGCCTCGGCCGGCAGCTCGTGGCACACGAACTGCAGGGTGATCAGGTCGTAGGCGCCGCCCTCCAGGCCGGTGGCCTCGGCGGCGGCATGGTGCCAGGCGGCGATGCGCCCCTCGGGATCGCGCACCCTGGCCACCGCCAGCATCTGGGGGGAAAGGTCGAGGCCCTCCACCGAAGGGGCCACGCCCGCAGCATCGCCGCGGCCTTCCAGCCAGTCGAGCAGGGCGAGGGTGCCGACCCCCACCGAACAGCCCATGTCGAGGGCCCGAGCCACGGGAGCGGTGAGGCTGGGTTCGATCGCCGCGAAGATGGCCGACCGCAGCCGCGCCTGGGCGATCTCCGGGGAAAGCTCGGGTTCCTGCGGCCACACCCGCAGGGCCATCGAGTCGGTGGCCTGCTCCGCCTCGCAGGCCGCCTCCCACCAGAGGTTGCCCGGGTCGGAGGCGTGGAAGCGGGCGCGGTAGTAGGCCGGCGCCTCCGTGGCCGCGGCGGTGACGGCGCCCAGCAGGGGTTCGGCCTCCGCCCGCAGCTGCTCGCGCCGCTCGCGCCAGGCGATCCCCCGCCCCTCGGCGGTGCGGATGATCAGGCCCCGGGCCTGCTGGAAAAGCAGCTGGCGCAAAGGCTCCACCGCCAGCAGCCGATCGATGGCCCAGCCCAGGGGATGGCGGCTCTCGACCCAGTTGGGGGGCGGGGCTTGAACAGCGGAAGTGGAGGGGGGATCCTGAACCATGGAACGGGGAGCTGCGCGGGCGGGCGGAGCACGACCTTGCGGCCATCATCCTCTGCGAGGACGCGAGCCATCGGGTCCATCGGCGTTCAGGATCCTTCTGAGACGCTCAGCTCCCCCTGGCGGCAGATGAAGAAACCGGCACGTCTGTTTCCACCTGCTGGGAAACCTGCCGCGCCCAGCCGGCCCGCTCATCAAGCATCAGCGCCTCTGACGTGGTGACGAACGTGGCGAAGGAAGTTTGCTCGACGTCGTAAGGGGGGGGCGCCGGTAAGAAACAGATACTTTTCCCGCTTGAGTGACTCACTAAGGCTGCGGTAACGCACCCAGTTCTCCTGGTTACGATTCAGGGCCAACCAGCCTCCAGAGAGAGCGATGCCACCACCAGCCATGGCGATCGCCGAAGGACCCCAAGGGAGACTGGCGGCATAGGGGCTGACGATCGTGATGGAGGTTCCCAGAACAATCTCAAAGAGACGCAGACTCAGGAACGTGCGCTTGTTCACCTTGCTGGCATGGCTGAGCCAGCGCAGCTGATCATCGACACGGCTGGTGAGATACGTGTCCCGATCCAAGACGGGCATGAAGACTCCTATCTAGCTTTCTCAGCATAAGCAGATGTTTTGAATAGGCAGATGTTGCGCGCCTCAACCGTCTGGAGCCAGAAACTCATCCAGCAGCCGATCGGCGCCACCGGCGTGAGATGGGACGTCTGGCTGATCCGGCCGAGTTCGTAGAGGCATCCCTTGTTCTCAGCCGTGAAACCGCGCAGATCCATCAGCACGGTGCTGGCACGCAGCAGCAGAAATCCGTGACCCTGCAGCGGCCATCATGAACGGGAGTGTGATCGATCGCAGCCAGTTGCCGCTGTAGATCTTCGGGCTCCAGGATGTAATGCTGGCGCAGGCGCCCCTCCAGAAACAGGACCAGTTCATCCGGCTCGATCGTCCTGCCCGACCGACCGCCAGCATTGAACCACATGGTCGAACAACCATCCCACCGGGCCTGACCTGCGGCTGAAGCGGGAGAAGCCATAGAAGAACAGCAGAATCCACAACCAGAGCAGCAGGGGTCGGACATCCCAGGGGGCCCCGCCGGAAGCCTTGCTGTTCCAACTCGGGATCACCTGCAGCAGCAGCAGCATCAGGAGCCAGCCGCTCCCGAACAGGTACGACAGGTCGGAGAAGGCCTTGGCGCGGTAGATCCGCCTGAGGGAGGCCGTGAGGACATGGGCAGGAAGGAGCGCGATGGCGCGTTGGCCGGTCGAGGAGCGGGCGAGGCTCCAGGGGAACGTCGTTGCCTCCACCTGCGGCGAGTGCGGTTCATCGATTGCTGTACAGCTGCCGCAGACCCTCCTCGCTGGCAGGCGCCACGCCGCGCTCGGTGATCAGGGCCGTCACCAGCCGGGCGGGGGTGACGTCGAAGGCGGGGTTGAAGCAGCTGGAGCCATCGGGAGTGAGCCGCACGTTGCCGATGGCGCCGGCGGGATCGCGTCCCTGGATGTCCGTCACCTCGGCGGCGGAACGGGCCTCGATCGGGATCTCCGCCACCCCGTCGGCGATCGTCCAGTCGATGGTGGAGGCGGGCCGGGCCACGTAGAAGGGCACGCCGTTGTCGTGGGCGGCCAGGGCCTTGAGGTAGGTGCCGATCTTGTTGCACACGTCGCCGGTGCGGGTGGTGCGGTCGGTGCCGACGATCACCGCATCCACCTGGCCGTGCTGCATCAGGTGGCCGCCGGCGTTGTCGACAATCACGGTGTGCGGCACCCCTTCCCGGCCCAGTTCGAAGGCGGTGAGGCTGGCTCCCTGGTTGCGGGGGCGGGTCTCGTCGACCCACACATGGATCGGGATGCCGGCCCGGTGGGCCTTGTAGATCGGCGCCAGGGCGGTGCCCCAATCGACGGTGGCCAGCCAGCCGGCGTTGCAGTGGGTGAGCACGTTCAGCGGCTCGCCCTGGCGCTCGGCCGGCCGAGCCGCTGCCAGCTGGCGGAAGAGCGCCAGGCCGTGGTCGCCGATGGCCTCGCACATGGCCACGTCCTCATCGGCGATGGCGGCGGCCTCGGCCTTCGCCGCCTCGGCACGCTCTGCCGGCGGCAGGGGCTGCACGCGATCGCGGACCCGCTCGAGGGCCCAGCGCAGGTTCACCGCCGTGGGCCGGGTGGCATTCAGCTGGCTGAAGGCCGCCTCCAGGGCGTCATCGCTGGGATCGGTCTGCAGGGCGAGCATCAGCCCGTAGGCGCCGGTGACGCCGATCAGCGGCGCCCCCCGCACCACCATCGTGGCGATCGCCTCCGCCGCCTCGTCCAGGGTGGCGAGCGAGCGGGTGGTGAGGCTGTGCGGCAGCTGGGTCTGATCGATCACCCCCACCGAGCGACCGCCCTCCTCCAGCCAGATGGTGCGCCAGGCCTTGCCGTCGATGTTCATGGGGGGCCGCTGGCCGCGAAATGCCCTGATCATCTCCGGCCGCCGGAGGGGATGACTCAAGCTGGAGAGCAACCATCCACCCGTATGCATGGCCCTGCGCCGCCGCCAGCTGCTTCAGCTCGCCGCCGCCGGCCTGGGCAGCGCCGGCTGGCTGCTGGCGCCGCGCCGTGCGCCCGCCGCAGCGAACCCGGCAGCGCCTGATCTGCGCCTGGGCCTGATCAGCGACCTCAACAGCAGCTACGGCTCCACCACCTACATCCCGGAAGTGCAGCGGGGGCTGCGGCAGCTGCTGGCCCGCCGGCCGGCCCTGATCGCCTGTGCCGGCGACATGGTGGCCGGCCAGAAGCCGGGCCTCGGCGCCGCCCGGCTGGATGCGATGTGGGACGCCTTCGGCCGGACGGTGCTGACGCCGGTGCGCCGGGCGGGCGTTCCCTTCCTGCCGGCGGTGGGCAACCACGACGGTTCCCCCGGCTTCGCGGCCGATCGCGAGGCCGTGCGGCGCTTCTGGATGCCGCGCCGCCAGGCCCTGGGGCTGCGCTTCGTGGACAGCGGCCTTTTCCCCTTCCACTACAGCGTTCTGCAGGACGAGGTGTTCTGGCTGGTGTGGGATGCCAGCTCCAGCCGCATCCCGGCCGAGCAGCTGGCCTGGGCGCGCCGGCAGCTGGCGGGCGCCGCCGCCCGCCAGGCGCGGCTGCGGCTGGTGATGGGGCACCTGCCCCTGTTCGGCGTCAGCCAGGGCCGCGACCGGCCGGGCGAGGTGCTTGATCAGGCCGCCGAGGTGCAGGCCCTGCTGGAAGACGGTCGCGTGCAGGCCTATATCAGCGGCCACCAGCACGCCTGGTTCCCCGCCCGCCGCGGCCAGCTCGATCTGATCCAGCTCGGTGCGCTGGGCAGCGGCCCCCGACGTCTGCTGCAGGGTGGCATTCCACCTCAGCAGACCACCACCACCCTCGACATCGACTGGCAGAACGGCTCGCTTGTGGAAACCACCACGGCCGTGAGCACAAGGGAGGAGGTGGCGTGGAGCCGCCTGCCCGCCAGCCTCCGCGGCCGCGCCGCCACCCTCAGCCGCAACACTCAGGTGCGATCGATCCGCCGGTAGCCATACCAGTGCGGCACCAGGGGCTGGCTGCGGCCCTGCGGATCGGCAACCAGCTGCACATGCCACCCCTGCAGCAGGTCCAGGGGCAGGCAGTCGTCCACCGCATGGAGGTCGTCCTTGTGGCGGCCCTCGGCCTCCGGCAGACCGCGGCGCAGGGCCCGGGCCCGGGCGGCCTGGGGCGTGGGGGCCACCACCAGCAGGAACTGATGCTGCTCCGCCAGCTGGCGGGGGTCGTAGCCCCCCAGGTTCACAAACCAGAGCCGCTCCGCTGCCGCTGCCGGCTCCGGCTCCGGCTCCGGCAAAGGCTCCGACCGCAGCTCCACCCGGAAGCCGTCCACGAAGCGCACGGCCATCCAGCTGTCGAGGTGAAGGCCGCGGCGAGCGCCGAACCACTGCTGCCGCAGGGCGTCGAAGGTGTCCTCGATCCGCTCTCCCACCACGAAGCGCACGTCGTGGAGCTCGATATGGGCCCGGGAGGTGCGGCCACCGAGCACCACCAGAAACAGACAGGGGGACGGGCCATCCGCTGCCCCCAGCGCGCACGGGGACTCCAGCGACTCCATGCTCAGCCCGAGACCCATGCGGGATTGACCCTAGATTGACACCGCACCCCGCGGTGAAGCCGATGGCCGGCAATCCCGTTCCCTGGTTCGAGATCTACGTGGCCGACATGGCCCGCGCCCGCGCCTTCTACGAAGCGGTGTTCGGCGTGGTCCTCGAGAAGCTTCCCGTTGAGGGCATGGAGTACTGGTCGTTCCCGATGGAGGACGGCCGCTATGGCGCCGGAGGCGCCCTGGCGAAGATGGAGGGCGCCGCCCCGGGCCCCGGCGGCACCTTGGTGTACTTCGGCTGCGAGGACTGCGCCGTGGAGGAGGCCAGGGTGGAGGCGGCCGGCGGCAAGGTGGTGAGCCCGAAGAGCTCGATCGGCCCCTCCTACGGCTTCATCTCCCTGCTCACCGACACGGAAGGCAACAGGATCGGGCTTCATTCGATGGCCTGAGGGCCCCTCACTGCCGCGCCAGGATCTGACGCATCCGCTCCTTGAGGTCGTCGACCGGGGTGCCGCTCACATCCACCAGCGCCCGCTTGATGCGGCCGCCGTAGGCGAAGGGGGGCTTGTAATCCGGCAGGGCGGGTGAGCCGGGATCGGCCCCCACCGCCACGCCGGCGGCCAGGCCGAGGCTGAGGGGGATCGTCACCGGCAGGTCGCCTTCGCCCACGGGCTCGCCATCTACGAACAGCACCACCTTCGCCGGTGTGCCCCTGCCGTTGGCGAGATCGGGCGCGCCGGTGGGGGTGAACTCGGCGCTGACGATGTGGTGGCCGGGCGGGATCGGGCCGCTGGAGCGCACGTGGAAGAACTGCTCGGCCACGTAGTTGTAGCCGTAGGTGAGCTGGCCGTTCTGCACATAGAAGGCGAAGCCGCCATCATTGCCGCCCATGCTGAACAGCACCCCCTCGGCGCCGCCGTCAGGCACCTCCACTTCCACCGAGATCGAATGGGGGCGGTTGAGCACCCGCGGCGCCGCGTTGGTGGGCACCATCTGGGTGCCGGGATAGTAGACGTAGCGCTGGCGATCCGCGGCGATCTGGGGCCGTTCCTCGGCGAAGCGCTGGGTGCCGCGGCTGTCGATCGGCAGCACGTTGTACTTGCCGGCCTCGACATACCACATACCGATCATGGCGATCAGCCGGTCGCGCTCGGTGGCGGCGAGGTTGTTGGTTTCGGCGAAATCCTCCTGCAGGTTGTAGAGCTCCCAGCCGTGGGCATCGAGCTGGATCAGCTGCTCGTAGCTGATCGGATCGCCGAAGCGGCGACCCGATTCCACGAACGATGTGCCGGGCCAGGGGCACACGGCCCGCCAGCCGTCGTGATACAGCGAGCGGTGGCCGAACATCTCGAAGTACTGGGTGAGATGCAGGCTGGGCGCGGCGGGGTTGTCGAAGCAGGAGCGCAGCGAGAAGCCCTCGATCGGGCTCTGGGTCACCCCCCGCAGCGTGGTGGGCGCTTCGATGCCGAGGGCGTCGAGCACGGTGGGCACCATGTCGATCGCATGGCAGTACTGACTGCGGATCTCGCCGCGGGCGGCGATGCCCTTCGGCCAGCTCAGGATGAAGGGATCGCTGGTGCCGCCCCGGTAGGTTTCGCGCTTCCAGCGGCGGAACGGCGTGTTGCCGGCGTGGGTCCAGCCCCAGGGGTAGTGGTTGAAGTATTTCGGGCCGCCGATGTCATCGATGGCGGCGAGGTTCTGCTCGAGGTTCTCGGGCACGTTGTTGAAAAACTTGCCCTCGTTCACCGAACCGGTGGGACCGCCCTCGGAGCTGGCGCCGTTGTCGGAGATCACCATGATCAGGGTGTTCTCGTATTCGCCGATCTCCTTGAGGAAGGCGATCAGCTCGCCGATGTAATGGTCGGTGTGCTCCAGGAAACCGGCGAACACCTCCATCATGCGGGCATACAGCCGCTTCTCCGGCTCCGAAAGGCCGTTCCAGTCGGGCACATCAGGATCGTGGCGGGAGAGCACCGTGTTCGGCGGGATGATCCCCAGCTCCTTCTGGCGGGCGAAGGTCTGCTCGCGGTAGGCATCCCAGCCGCCGTCGAACTTTCCTTTGTACTTGTCCGCCCACTCCTTCGGCACGTGGTGGGGCGCATGCATGGCGCCGGTGCAGAAGTACAGGAAGAAGGGCTTGTTCGGCGCCACCTGCTTGGCATCAGCGATCATCGCCTTCGCCTTCGTCACCAGATCGGGGGTGAGGTGGTAACCCTCTTCAGGGGTGGCCGGGGGTTCCACCTGGGCGTTGTCCTGCACCAGTTCGGGGTAGTACTGGTGGGTGTCGCCGCCGAGGAAGCCGTAGAAGCGCTCGAAGCCGCGGCCCAGGGGCCAGCGGTCATAGGGGCCGGCGGCCGAGGTCTGCTCGGCAGGGGTGAGGTGCCACTTGCCGATGGCGTAGGTGTTGTAGCCGTGCGGCAGCAGGATCTCGGAGAGGAAGCCGTTCTCGAACGGGATGATGCCGTTGGAGCCCGGGAATCCCATCGAGCCTTCGGTGATGCAGGCCAGGCCGTTGGAGTGGTGGTTGCGGCCGGTGAGCATGCAGGAGCGCGACGGCGAGCACAGCGCCGTGGTGTGCATGTTGTTGAAGCGCAGGCCGTCGGCCGCCAGGGCATCGAGGTTGGGGGTGGCGATCGGGCTGCCGTAGCAGCCGAGCTGGCCGAAGCCCGTGTCGTCGAGCACGAGAAACAGCACGTTCGGGGCCCCTTCCTTCGCCCGGTTGGGCATCGGCCAGGCGGGGGTCGAAACGTCGGCGGTGCGACCGATCACCCCCGGGAAGCTCGTCCCCGGCTGGTACTCCTTCAGGGCCATGGGTGAAACGGATCCGGGCAGGCTTCCGGAACCTAGCCAGGGTTCCGGAGGCCGGACCATTGGCTGGCCGGACCGCTGGCGCCGCCCAGAATGACCCCACAATTCCCGCGATCCATGGAACGCGTGATCGGGGGCGGCATGGCCCTGACCGTGCTGCTCAGCCTGGCCGCCTGCGGCACCCAGGCGGGATCGGGTCGGTCCGACATTCCTGGTGTGCCCTTCAATGCCTCCACCCGCCGCTGGCAGGGGGCGTCGTCGGATGGCTCCAGCAGCGTGGTGACCCAGCGGCGAACGGGCAGGAACAGCTTCGCCTTCGAGGAGACCTGGAGCATTGACGGCCGCACGGTCGAAACGGCCGGCACGGGCGAATACGACCCGGCCAGGAAGACCAACATCTATACCTACAGCAAACCACCAGGCACCGTGCTGGTGCAGACCGAAGAGCACCGCAGAAAGGATCAGACGGTGGATACGGTCGTGAAGAGCAATGTGGAGGTGCTGAGCGTGGGCGAGCGGATCACCTACACCGCCCTTCCCTGAGCCGGCTCGCAGCCGTGGGCGTCTACAGGGGCAGGGGCGCCAGATCGGGCTCCAACGAGCCGGCCCGGGCCTCCGGGGAGAACAGCCTCGCCGCGGAGTAATGCCGCAGCGGCGCCTCCGCGGCGGCCAGGGGGGAGCGCAGCAGCAGGGCCAGCGATCCCGCCGGCGTGACTTGCGGATGGGCCGCCTCATGGGCCGCGAGCAGCCGCAGCCAGAAGCGGGTGAGGGTTTCGTGGTAGCCGTTGTCGGCGTCATTGACGACGCCGATGGCACCGTTATGGGCGCGGAGGCGCGCGCGCAGCAGCTCCAGTGCCTGCTGCTCGCCGTGGCGGCGCAGGTGCCAGAGCCCCACCGCCAGATGGGCCTGGTGGGTCCAGCGCTCACGGGACAGCCGCAGGGCCAGGAAATCGGCCACCAGGGCCTCGATCGCCTTGTTGGACAGCATGGGCCGCACGATCCGCAGCAGGGTGTGACCGCCCCGCTGCACCTCGTAAGCCACCCGTCTCAGTTCCAGGCCGCAGCCCTGGCTGCGCAGTTCCGCCAGCAGAGGCTCCAGATGGCGCGACGGCGCGCCGCCGAGCTCCAGCAGCGGGAAGATGCGCAGTTCGGGGGCCACCCGCAGCAGCTCGGCGATTGCCAGCCGGTGCTCGGAGAGCGGCACCGCCTCGGCATAGAGCAGCAGGAAGTGGGAGGAGAGGGCCAGATCGAAGGCATCGGCGGCGAAGGGAAGGGCCTGGGCCTCGCCGGCCACGTAGCGCCCCTGCGCACGGCCGCTTTCGTAGTCGGCGAGGAAGGTGGCCATCGCCGCCAGCCGCTGCCGCTCCAACTCATCGGGCGAGGGGATCGCGGCCCACACGAAGTCGCCGAGGTTGGCGCGCACCTGGGCCATCACCTCCTGGCGGGTGGCGGCGATGCGGCCCTCGATGGCGGCGGCGGAAAAGGCGTAGAGCGGATCGATCGCAACCCCGCGGCCACCCCGGCGGTGCAGCTCTGCCTGAAAGGCCGCCGGCCCGTCGCCGCAGCCCAGGATCCGGCCCCCGAGCTCCACCGGCCCCAGGTCGAACATCCGCACGTACTCCTCGTAGGAGCGTCCCCAGGGCACCACCCGATCGAGCGAGAACACCATCAGTCGCCAGCCGCCCCGGGCGCCGGGGCCGGCTTCAACCAGATGCGGGCCGTGAACGGATCGAAGATCGCGGCGCGCTGGGCGGTGATGAAGCTGGCGCCGAGCTGGGCCGCGGGCTGGCTCCAGGTGCCGATGCCGCCGCAGGCGGCCGCCCCCGCGGGGGTGGCCTTCACGAACAGGGTGGCGTTAGGGGTGCGCCGGGCCGGCGAGCCGGCGCTGCCGAGGATCTCGAAGCCGGCGCCGGCCGGCAGCCGCCAGGCGGTGACCGGCTCGCTCACGCCGGTGCAGGTGCTGAGGGTGAGGTCGGCCTCCGGGAGGCGCTGCAACCGGATGCCCGCCTGCTGCAGGCGCTGGAGCAGGGCGGGGTTGATGCTCACCGAACCGGGGAAGCGGCTGTCGTCGTAGCCGGTGTCCAGCTGGGCCACGGCCGTGACGGCGCCGATGCGCACCGGCACCGTGGGGATGTTGGGGCAACCGCCGCGCCGGGGGGCGGCGGGGCAGGCGAGCCCGTGGGCGCTGGGGCCGAAGTAGCCCCGACTGGAGACCGGCACGAAGCCGGCGGCGCGCAGGGTGGCGTCGCGGCAGAAGGTTTCCGGTGGCGCCCAGCGCAGCAGGGCCTGCTCGCCGTCGAGGGTGAGCACGGCGTTGGCCAGCACATCGGTGCCGAGCAGGCCGGCCTGGGGCACCACGGCGCGGATGCTGCTGTGATCTTGCGGCGCGAGGCGCAGCGGGCCCCAGGGGCCGAAGAAGTCGAAGCCTGCGAAGCGGTCGCTGCTCCCGGGCAGCGGCGTCGGCCCGCGGCCGCCGAGGAAGGTGGTGGGGGAGAGGGAGCTGCCATCGGAGCCGTAATCCAGCAGGAAGAAGCCGAAGTGCCCGTCCACCCGCACGAGGGCATAGGGCAGCGGGCCGGAGAGCAGCAGGGAGCGGGTCTGCCCCAGGCAGCGCTCGAGGCTCTCCACGCCGGCCTGTGCCGGGGCCTGTCCCTGGGCCTGCACCGGTCCTATCGCCATGAGCAGGACCAGCGCCAGCACCCCCAGCAACCGGTAACCCCGTGGCCGGAGCCGCGACGGCTTCACTGGGCCCGGGTGAGCCGCTGCAGCTGGCGGCTCTCCAGATCCAACACCCGACGGGCGAAGTCGGGGTCGCGCTCGAGCATGGCGTCGAAGGAATCCACCGGCACCGCCAGCACGCGCGTGCCTTCGGATTCGGCCACGATCGTGCTCTCGGCGGCGCTGTGGGTGAGCACCTCCAGCTCGTCGAGCACGTGGCCCGGCCGCACCTGCTCCTCCCAGATCTGGCCCGCCTCCCGGTGCTGCACCGTGGCAGCCCCATCGACGAGCAGCAGCAGTTCGCGGCAGGTGTCGCCGGTTTCGGTGATCAGCGCCCCGGCGCCGTAGGTGCGCATGTCGGAGCGCTCCGCCAGGACCTCGAGCGTGTCGGCCCAGGTGCGGCGGAAGAAGTCGCTGCTGGCCAGCACCACCCGCTTCTCCAGGGGCGGGAAGGCCGCCAGCTCAGGCGGGCCTTCCAGCTTCAGAAGCCGCTCCGCCGTGTCCTTCACCAGGGGCGGTGGGGAATCGGCGAGCAGGGCCTGGGCGAGGGCGCAGCCTCGGGACTCCTCGAGCACCGCCACCAGCAGCAGGGCGGCGGCGGCCTCGATCGGATTGCCGTCGCGGCTGAGCTGCTCCAGATGCTGAAGGGTGTGCGCCACGGGCACCTCCAACGAACAGAAGGGGGCGGCAGTGCCGGGGCTGCTGAGGGCCTCGAACACCTCCGCCGGCAGCCGCTGCTGCCAGGAGTCCTGGGCCAGCAACTGCTGCAGGATCAGGGGCGAGGCCGCCTGCAGCCGGGCCACCAGCTCCTGGGTGGGCGGCGCGTTGTTGAGGGTGGCCAGGGCCGAGAGGATCGCCTCCAGGGCCAGCTCCTTGCGGTGCTGCAGGTGGTCGTCGAGCAGGGCCACCAGCAGCGGCTGATCCCGTAGGGCGGGCTGGTGCAGGGAGCGGTAGGCCTCGATCAGCTCCGGCAGCCGCTGCAGCAGCAGCTCGGCCCGCCGTGCGGCCTTGTCCACGGCGGAGCTGTCCTCGCGCACCAGGGCCTCCTCGGCCGGATCGATCGAGAACTGGCGGCGCAGCTGGCGCAGCAGGGCCGCCTGCTCCGCCTCGCCACCGGCGCCCTGCCCCCCGGCGGCCGCCGACCCCTGCTGCAGCCGCATCAGCCGCTCCAGCGAGCGGCGGTAGCCGCTGAGCCGCACCTGCTCCTCGAGGCTGCGGCGCTGGCCGGGATCGAGCAGCCCCGGATCCTCCACCCCCAGCTCATCGAGCAGCTGGCGGTGCTCGTCGTCGGTGATGCCGAGCTCCCGGCGCATCTGCTGCAGCACCTCCAGGCTGCTGGCGGCGTTCACATAGCCCTCCTCCAGGGCTTCGCGCACCACGCCCTTGTAGGCCTCATGGCGCTGTTCGCTGCCGAAGCCGGGAAGCACGCGGGCCAGCACGTACACCTCGTCGGGACTGAGATCGCCGATGGTGCGGCCTTCGAGGTAGCGCGCCACGTCGAGGCCGAGGCGCTCGAGCTGGCGGCGGAAGCGTTCCGCCAGGTTCTCACGGCCGTAGAGAGCCGGACTGCGGCGCCAGGCGCGGAACAGCCAGAGGGTGCTGGTGGCCACCAGCGATACATCGAAGAGGTATTGCACCCAGGCCGGCGCCAGCTGCAGCAGCGGCCGGCCGGCGAACAGGAAGAAGAAGTTGAACACCAGGAAGGTGGCGGCCACGAACACGCGATGGCGGATGCGCTCGCGGTCGGGTTCGCCCCCCTGACGCCGCGCCCGCCGCCGCATCCACGCTTCGATCCCCTGGCCCACCAGCAGGCCCAGCCAGGTGAACAGCCCCAGCACCAGGGGCACGGCGACGATCTTGGGCACATCGATCGGCTGGCCGAACAGGAACAGGCCGGGGCTCAGCAGCTGGGAGAGCTGGTTGTCCTGGCGGGCCCAGGCGCCGGAGAAGTAGTAGGTCCAGTTGCCGGCATAGAGGTAGTAGTAGAGGAAGTAGCCCACCACCAGGCCCACGTAGCCGTAGCGCTCGAAGGCGAAGGCGGGCGTGCCGATCCGGGCCCAGTACAGGCGCTCGGCGTCGATGTCGATGCAGGGCTGCTGGCAGGCCACGCAGGCGCTCTGCTCCTCACCGCTGGCGTTGGTGGTGCGGCACATCGACTGGGTGATGGGCGTGACGCTCTGGTGGGCCTTGCTGCCCAGCAGCCCCGCCGGGGTGGAA
>JBKDPV010000072.1:0-22874 GCA_046342315.1 Cyanobacteriota bacterium | reverse complement strand
GGACAGGGCCGTGCGGGTCGGTTGATAGTTTGTGGCCACTGCGTCTGCGCCGAAGGTGACCATTCAACTGGGCCGGTCCCGAACCGTTCGCCGTGCCTACGGCATCGATGAGATCGCCCTGGTGCCGGGTGGCCGCACGGTTGATCCGGCCGTCACCGACTGCAGCTGGACCCTGGGCGATGTCAGGCGGGAGATTCCGATCATCGCCAGCGCCATGGACGGGGTGGTCGACGTGGGCATGTGCGCCGAGCTCACCCGCCTGGGCGCCCTGGGGGTGCTCAACCTCGAGGGGGTGCAGTGCCGCTACGACGACCCCGAACCGGTGCTCGACCGGATCGCCGCCGTGGGCCGCGATGAGTTCGTGCCGCTGATGCAGGAGCTCTACAGCCAGCCGGTGCGCGAAGACTTGATCCGTCGGCGTATCGCGGAGATCAAGGACAAGGGCGGGATCGCCGCGGTGAGCGCCACCCCCGTGGCGGCCCTCAAGTTCGGTGCGGCGATCGCCGAAGCCGGGGCTGATCTCTTCTTCGTGCAGGCCACGGTGGTGAGCACCGAGCACATCGGACCTGAAGGTCAGGAATCCCTGAATCTTGAGATCCTCTGCCGCACAATGGGGGTGCCCGTGGTGATCGGCAATTGCGTCACCTATGAGGTGGCTCTGCAACTGATGCGTGCCGGCGCCGCCGGTGTGATGGTGGGCATCGGGCCGGGGGCCGCGTGCACGTCGCGCGGGGTGCTGGGCATCGGCATCCCCCAAGCCACTGCCGTCGCCGACTGCGCCGCCGCCCGCGACGACTACTTCAACGAGAGTGGCCGCTACGTACCGATCGTCGCCGACGGCGGCATCGTCACCGGTGGGGATATCTGCAAGTGCCTGGCCTGCGGCGCCGACGCCGTGATGATCGGATCGCCGATCGCCCGAGCCGCGGAAGCCCCCGGCCGCGGCTTCCACTGGGGGATGGCCACCCCCAGCCCGGTGCTGCCCCGCGGCACCCGCATCAAGGTGGGCACCACCGGCAGCCTGGAAAAGATCCTGCGGGGGCCGGCCGGTCTCGACGACGGCACCCAGAACCTGCTGGGCTGCATCCGCACGTCGATGGGCACCCTCGGCGCCCGCACCATCAAGGAGATGCAGCAGGTGGAAGTGGTGGTCGCCCCCTCGCTGCTGACTGAGGGCAAGGTGTATCAGAAGGCCCAGCAGCTGGGCATGGGCAAGTAAGCGTCGGACTTGTCCACGGCACGGGGGCTAACCTCCGGATGTGGGGGCTACGGCTCGCACACTCCTCACACCCACCGGCCCGGGGTTCCCGGGCTTTTCGTCTTCTGATCCCCCTTGGCGCTGCTCCACGCAACGGCCTGCAACGTTGCAACGCGCGCCTGAGATCCAAACCCCAGGCAGTTGCTAGATTCCGGGGATTACGACCCCCGCCAAGGATGTCCAGCGCCGCCGCTGTCACCGACGCCTCCTTTGAGCAAGACGTGCTCAAGAGCGATGTGCCCGTGCTGGTCGACTTCTGGGCTCCCTGGTGCGGTCCCTGCCGGATGGTCGCCCCGATCGTCGACGAGATCGCCAAGGACTATGAGGGGAAGATCAAGGTGTTCAAGCTCAACACCGACGAGAACCCCAACGTCGCCAGTCAGTACGGCATCCGCAGCATCCCCACCCTGATGATCTTCAAGGGTGGCCAGAAGGTTGACACCGTGGTCGGCGCTGTTCCCAAGACCACCCTCTCCGGCACCATCTCCAAATACCTCTGACTTCCGCCCCTCCGTCCGCCGGCCTCTCACGAACCGGCGGCAAAAGCCCTCTCGAAGCTTTAGCCGAGCAGCTGCAGGGCCATCCGCAGCGCCGATTGATCGAGCGTGCGGTTATTTCCCTGCTTGAGGTGGCTCGCCGCGAGAACGAGATCGACGAGTGGCGGCTGATCAGCGGGTGCCTCGCGGACATCAGCGAGGCGATGGAGGTGTTCCGACCACGGCGCATGGCCCGCAAGATCACCGTGTTCGGTTCGGCCCGCACCCAGCACGATGATCCCAGCTATCACCTGGCCGAGGCCATCGCCCAGCAGGCTGTCGAAGCCGGCTTCGAGGTGATGACCGGAGCCGGCGGCGGCGTAATGGAAGGCGCCAACAGTGGCGCAGGCTGCGAGCACAGCATCGGCCTGAATGTCGACTTGCCGTTCGAGCAACATCCCAACGCCTATGTGAGTGAATGTGAGGGCAGGCTGCTGTATTTCCGCTATTTCTTCACGCGCAAACTCTTCTTCCTCCGTGAGAGCGATGCGCTGGTGGTGATGCCAGGCGGTTTCGGCACCCTCGATGAACTGTTCGAGGCGCTCACCCTGATCCAGACGGGTCGCACCCCGCCGATTCCGCTGGTGCTGCTGGCACCGGAAGGCGACGATTTCTGGAAGCTGTGGCAACGCTACGTAAGCCAGGAGCTGGTGGGCCGAGGTCTCATCTCGCCCGAGGATGTGGACCTGGTGGTGGAAGCCAGCTGTGCCACCGCCGCGGTGGAGCGCATCGCCCGCTTCTACCGGGTATTCCACAGCGCCCTGCTGGGGGGTGAGCGGATCGAGCTGTTGCTGAACGCCGCGATCCCCAGGGAACGGCTGCCCGAACTGAACCGCACCTTCGCCGACATGGTGGAGGAAGGGGCGATCCAGGCGGGCGAGAACGTGGACGACCGCGGCATCCTTCGCCCCTGCCTGCGCTTTCGCTTCGACCGTCGCCGGGTGGGTCGCCTCTATCAGTTCATCGACCACCTCAACGGCATGGAACTCGAGGACAGCGAAGCGCTCCAGCATCCTGCCGACAGGATCTGAACCCTGCGCTGGCAGAGTGGGGCTCGTTTTTGCTTTGCCCATGCGCCCGCGCCGTCTGGGTCTGATCGACTACGGCATGGGCAATCTGCATTCCGTGCAGCAGGCCTTCCAGCGGCTCGGTGCCACGGTGGAGGCGGTGCAGGGCTGCGAGCTGGCCGAAGACCTGGATGCCCTGGTGCTGCCCGGCGTGGGCGCCTTCGATCCGGCGATGGAACGGCTGGCCCAGGCAGGGCTGATCCCTGCCCTGCAGAGCTGGTGTGCCGATGATCGCCCCCTGCTGGGCATCTGCCTGGGGCTGCAGCTCCTGTTCGAGGCCAGCGACGAGGGCAACCGCGAGGGGCTGGGTCTGCTGAAGGGTCGCGTGCGGGCGCTGCCTCGCCGCCGCGGCCATCCCCTGCCCCACATGGGCTGGGCCCCCTTGATCCCCGCCACGCCCAGCCCCCTGTTGCCGCCGGAAACCCCCGAGGCCTGGGTGTACTTCGTGCATTCCTTCGCCGCCGACCCCACCGATCCGGCCTGCACGATCGCCCGGGTCGACTACGCGGGCACCCCGGTCACCGCCGCTGTGGGCCAGGGACCGATCGCCGCCTGCCAGTTCCATCCAGAGAAATCGGGCGTGGTGGGAGAGGCGATGCTGCGTCGCTGGCTGGAGCAGCTGCCGCTTCGATGAGCCTGCGGGTGAGCGGCGGGCGGCGAGTGCGCAGCCCCACAGGAGACGTGGCCCGTCCCACCAGCTCACGGGTGCGGCTGGCGGTGATCAACCTGCTGGGCGCCCAGCTCGCGGGAGCGCGCTGGCTCGATCTGTGCAGCGGCAGCGGCGCGATGGCCTGTGAAGCGCTGCAGCACGGGGTGGCCGAGGTGGTGGCGGTGGAGCGCGACCGGAGGATCGCCGCGGTGGCCCGGGCCAACCTGGAGGCGGTGCAGGGGGGACTCACCGGTGAGGAGGGAGATCAGGGCCCCCGCGTGCGCGTGGACGCGGAAGACGTGTTGCGCTGGTTGAAGCGACCCTGCAGCACCCCGTTCGATCTGATCTACGCCGATCCGCCCTATGCCGCCGGCCTCTACGCGCCGATCGCTGCAGCGGTGCTGCGGGGCAGCTGGCTGGCCCCCGCGGGACTTCTGGTGTGGGAATGCGCAAGTGACGCGGTGCCGGTGCTGCCGCCGGGATGGCAACGCAGGGACCAGCGCCGCTACGGGGGCAGCACGGTGCTGCTGCTGGAAAGGGTGCCTCTGGTGTAGAACCTCACCAGGCCCGCCCACAACCAGCCAGGATCCGACATCTGCCAGCACTCGGTGTCAGCAGGCTCGAATGATGCGATGCGCTTCCCATCCATCTGCTGCAGATCGATGGCAGATCTCAGGCCAACCTGGGCGGCAGCGACATTCCTCTGATGACACGGGCCCTGATGGCTGCCGCCCTGATGGGCGGTGCCGGCATGGCGCTCTCCGCCGGTATGGAGCAGGATCAATAGATTCCCTTGAGAACAGCTTCAAGCAAACTCAAGTCCCTGGCCCCCTGCCAATTCTTGGCGCCGGCATGGCCTTCGGCTTCAGCCGCAAGCTGCGTCGTCGCATCAAGGCGAATGTTTTCCAGGCCTGACGATCGCAGTTGCAAACGGCAGCAGGTCCCGCCTACCGGCGGGGCCTTTTTTCTTGCTGCCAGCCAAGGCCCGATATCTCTCCAATCACCTGGATGGGTTACGGCTTCGTTGCCAAGGCGTTCTGAGCAGCATTGCCAACCATTCCAAAAGATGGCCAGCGCTGCAGGCCGTCAGCCTGCCGCCGCGGCTGCTCGCTCCGTTCTTGCAGCGGATCAACCATGTGCTGATGCACAACGGTGTGCTTCAACTCCCCGAGGTGAAGGGAAGGATCGCCCAGAGCCTCTGACAAGCTCAGGCCATGCCATCTCAGCAGTTCTCTCAGCTTCTCAAGGGCTTGATTGCTGCCGGGCTGTACGGGCTGGCTTGAGCGGTGGAGGAGGTGTGGGCCTCAGCTGCCCAGGGCATTGCCGCGGTTGTACTGGTTCCAGGCGGCCACGAACAGGCCCAGCAGCGTCACGGGAATCAGACCGAGCACGATGCCGCAGAGCAGGGGTTCGATCATGGAGGGGCTTGGGTGGTCGTTGCACAATTCTTCCATGAGCGGCGCCGCCCCGGTGACCCTCCGTCCCAGACCGTGACAGGAACGCCCCCCACTCCCGACCTCAGCCCCGATCTCGCCGCCCTCCCTGCCCCAGCGGCTGGAAGGGGCGGGGCCTTCGCGGCCCTGCTGGTGGTGATGCTGGCCGCCTCCCTGCTGATGGGAGCGGTGCTGGGACTGCCAGCGTTGCGCAGCGACCCCTACACCCGCACCACCCTGGCCCTGAGCGGATCGGTGGAGAACGGCGGACGGCTGTTCCGTCTCAACTGCGCCGGTTGCCACGGCCTGGCCGCCCAGGGCCTGGTGGGTCCGAACCTGCATGGCGTCGACCGGCGCAAGAACGACCGTCAGCTGATCCAGCAGGTGGTGAGCGGCCGCACGCCGCCGATGCCCCGCTTCCAGCCCGAACCCCAGGCGATGGCCGACCTGCTGGCCTTTCTGCACAGCCTTCCCTGAACCGCCGCGGCAGGATCGGGCCATGACCCTCCATCTGGTGCTGGTGGAGCCGGCCGGCCCCCTCAACGTCGGCAGCGTGGCTCGCCTCTGCGCCAACTACGGGCTGGCGGGTCTGCGGTTGGTGGCTCCCCGCTGCGATCCCATGGGGGAGGAGGCCCGGCGGATGGCCGTGCACGGCCTCACCGTTCTGGAAACCGCCCGCACCTACCCCACCCTGGCTTCGGCCCTGGCCGATTGCCGGCGGGTGGTCGCCACCAGCGGCCGTGGCGAGGGGGAACCGCTGCCTCTTGACCCACCGGAGCGGGCCCTGGCATGGCTGCAGGCCGCGCCGGCGGGGGAACCTTCAGCGCTGGTGTTCGGGCGGGAGGACCGGGGCCTGGCCAATGATGAACTGCGCCAGGCGGGACGGCTGCTGCACATCCCCACCGGCTCAAGCTACGGCTCCCTCAACCTCTCCCACGCCGTGGCGGTGGTGCTGCACGAATGGCGGAGCCTGCAGCGGGAAGGCAGCGCAGTCGCCGAAGGGGCGCCGCCGCCGGAACCAGCCCCCAGGGCGGTACTGGAAGCCACGCTGGCGGATGCGGAAGCCCTGCTGCTGGAGGTGGGCTTCCTCCATCCCCACACCGCCCGGGCCCGGATGGCGAAGCTGCGCACCCTGCTGCAGCGGGCCCAGCCGGGCAGCAACGAAGTGGCCCTGCTGCGGGGGATGGTGGCCCAGCTGCGCTGGGCCAGCCGCCGCGCCCTTCCCATTGACGCCACCCCTAGCGTCGGGACCTCCCCACCGCCCCTTCCTCCACCGTGAACAGCGGCCGATCACCCCGCTCGCGCAGCAGCAACCCCGTGGCGCGCCCACTGCTGCTGGTGCTGCGCCTGGCCGTGATGGGCGCAGGGCTCGGGGTTCTGGTGGGCACGGGCCTGAAGCTGATGGCGCCGCGGCTGGCTCAGGGCGCCGTCGGCAAACCCCAGGTGGACGCCGCCCCCCGCATCGCCGCCGGCGGCGGCATGGCCCTGGGCCGCTTCGACCCCCGCCGCGAACTCACCGACCTCAGCCGCCAGTGGAGCCGGCTGGCGGCAGCCCAGAAAGGGCTGAGCGCCTCCGGCTTCCTGCTGGTGCTCGACGACGGCCGCTATGCCCAGCTGGCCGCCGACAAGCCGATGCCCGCCGCCAGCTCGATCAAGACGCCGATCCTGCTGGCGGGCCTGGAAGATCTCGACCGCGGCCGGCTGCGCTGGAATGAGCCCCTGCCGCTCACCAAGGAGGTGCAGGGTGGCGGCGCCGGCTGGATGGCCAACAAGCCGATCGGCACCCGCTTCCCCTTCTTCGAGGCCGCCACTGAGATGATCCGAGTGAGCGATAACAGCGCCACCAACCTGCTGATCAAGCGGCTGGGCGGCCGCCAGGCCCTGAACGCCCGCTTCCAGGCCCTCGGTCTGCCCGCCACCGTGATCAACAACTGGCTCCCTGATCTCGGCGGCACCAACACCACCAGCGCCCGCGATCTGGCCAAGGCGATCGCGATGGTGGATACCGGCGAGAAACTCAGCCCCCGCGCCCGGGATCTGTTCCGCGAGATCCTGGCCACCTCCGGCACCAACACCCTGATTCCGGCGGGCCTGCTCAAGGGGCTGGGCAAGGAGTCGTCCGATCCCGACGATGAACTGCTGCCCTACGGCGTCACGGCCTACAACAAGACCGGCGACATCGGCATCGCCTACTCGGACGCGGCCCTCATCCAGCTGCCCAGCGGCCAGCGGGTGGTGGCGGCCTTCATGGTGAAGGGGCCCTTCAACGACCCCCGATCGGGCGAGCTGATCCGCGCCATGGCCGCCACGGTGACCCGCACCCTGGTGGGCAAGGGCGCGGTCTCGAGCGCCGATCTGCCCAACCAGGGAGAGACCCCCGCCCGCCGGACCCAGCCATGAAAACGATCGCTGCGCTGCTCCTGGCCCTGCCGCTCGCCGGCCTGCCGGCGGTCGTTCTCGCCAACGGAGCCCCGGCTGGGGCACCGACCTCCGTGCTGAGGCCCCGCACCGTTGCCCCCCTGCCGGGGGGGCTCGATGGCGTGCCGATGGTCAACGACAACAACCCGGAGCTGATCCGCTCCCAGGGGATCCTGCTCTCCACCTTCGCCGGCAGCGGACGGGCGAATCCCTCCGCCCATCTCGACCATCCCCTGAACGGCCGCTTCGACCTGTTCAGCCACCACGTGTACGCCGGTCGGCCGGAAACGCTCGACTCCACCATGTGGCTGGCCCTGGTGGGGCGGCCCCGGGGCGATCGGCCGGTGCGGCTCCAGCTGCTGGCCGGATCGACGGCCCTTTCCCAGTCCCCCGACGGCCGGGAGCCGGCCGCGCCATTCCTGCCCCTGCCCACCCTGATGCCCCAGGGGGCGAGCACCGCCCCCGCGTGGTCGGGGCCGGGCAGCCGGGTAGCCACTGAACTGCTGCAGCGCCAGCGGGGCGATGGGCTGCCGGCGGGGTGGACCCTGGAGCCCGGCCGCAGCACCACCCTGCTGGAGCTGCCGCTGCCGGTGCGAGGCCTTGATCCCCTGCTCAACGGCCGCAACCTCCAGCTCCAGCTCCAGAGCGACGGACCGCTCGACCTGGCCCTGCTGGCGGCCCCCGCCGACGGGGACCGGCCACCGTCGGCGGCCGCCTGGCGCCAGCTGCTGGAAGGCGGGCTGAGCACGAAGGAGCATGCGCCCACCCCGAAGGGAGCACCGGGAGGGATGGTGTATTCCCGCGTCAGCGGCGTGCAGACGGGCAGCACCTGGAGGGGCCGGCTGGCGGCGCCGGGCAGCAGCGAGCTGCCGGTGAGCAGGGCGCCGATCTCCTGGCCGATCGCCTCCCTGGAGCGGGGCAGTCTGGGCACGGGCCAGATCCAGACCGCCCCGCTGGTGGCCTTCTACCCCGGCACCGCCTGGGCGGCCCACGGCAACTACGGCGTCACCTACGACCTAGTGCTGCCCCTGGTGAACGACACGGGCCGCCCGGCAGCCCTGGCGCTCGCCTTCGAATCCCCCCTCAAGCACGACCGCCCCCTGGGGGGCCTGCGCTTCGCCGTGGCCCCCAGCCGCGCCGTGACCTTCCGCGGCACGGTGGAGGTGAGCGGCCTCGACGGCCCCCAGGGCCGCCCCCTCGGGAGGCAGGCGTTTCATCTGGTGCTGCGGGCCGGCGAGGAGGGGCCGCCACTCGGCCAGGTGCGTCTGGCGGCCGGCGAACGGCGCTCCCTGCGGGTGCGCCTGATCTACCCCGCCGACGCCACGCCGCCCCAGGTGCTGTCGCTGCTGCCGCTGGCGCCGGCGGCCGGCGGGGCTATGAAACAATCCGGGGCTCCGCCGACCACCGCCCCGTGAGCCAGACCAGGAAGCGCAGGGTCTTCCCCTTCACCGCGATCGTGGGTCAGGAGGAGATGAAGCTGGCCCTGCTGCTCAACGTGATCGATCCGCGCATCGGCGGCGTGATGATCATGGGCGATCGCGGCACGGGCAAGAGCACCACGATCCGTGCCCTGGCGGATCTGCTGCCGGCGATCGATGTGGGGGCGGGCGACCCCTACAACAGCTCGCCGGTCGATCCGGATCTGCAGAGCGCCGAAGTACTTCAGCGCCTGGATCTTGGCGAGCAGGTGCCCGTGGAGCAGCGCCAGGTGCCGATGGTGGATCTGCCCCTGGGCGCCACGGAAGATCGCCTCTGCGGCACGATCGACATCGAGAAGGCCCTCAGCGAGGGCGTGCGGGCGTTCGAGCCGGGCCTGCTGGCCAAGGCCAACCGCGGCCTGCTCTACGTGGATGAGGTGAACCTGCTCGACGACCACCTGGTGGACGTGCTGCTGGATTCGGCCGCCTCGGGCTGGAACACGGTGGAACGGGAGGGAGTGAGCGTGCGCCATCCCGCCCGCTTCGTGCTGATCGGCTCCGGCAACCCGGAGGAGGGCGAGCTGCGGCCCCAGCTGCTCGATCGCTTCGGCATGAGCGTGGAGGTGCGCACGGTGCGCGATCCGGAGCTGCGGGTGCAGGTGGTGGATCAGCGCACCAGCTTCGACAGCGACCCCGACGGCTTCAACGACGCCGTGCAGTCGCACCAGGATGCGCTGCAGGCGCGGGTGGTGGAGGCCCAGGAGCGCCTGCCGCACGTGAGCATCGACGACGACCTGCGCATCCGCATCTCGGCGGTGTGCGGCGAACTGGATGTCGACGGCCTGCGGGGCGACATCGTGACCAACCGGGCCGCCCGCGCCCTGGCCGCCTTCGAAGGGCGCACGGAAGTCACCGACGACGACATCGCCCGCGTGGCCGCCTGCTGCCTGCGCCACCGCCTGCGCAAAGACCCTCTCGAGCAGATCGACTCCGGCGATCGGGTGGTGAAGGTGTTCTGCAAGGTGTTCGAGCGCCCCGAACCTAGCGACCGCAGCGCCTTCCAGCTGGCCCTGGCGGGCTGAGCCCTTGCGCATCCTCGGCATCGATCCCGGTCTGGCCCGCGTGGGCTACGGCGTGATCGACGTGGAGGCCGGCGGGCAGCAGCGGCTGCTCGACTGCGGCATGATCCGCACCGACCCCGGCCGCAGCGACGGCGAGCGGATGGTGGAGATCGCCACCGATCTGCGCCAGCTGATCCGCCACTGGCGCCCCGATCTGGCGGCGGTTGAGAAATTCTTCTTCTATCGCTCCAGCACCACGATCGCGGTGGTGCAGGCCCGCGGCGTGCTGGTGATGACCCTGGCCCGCTTCAGGATTCCGGTGGTGGAGTTTCCGCCGATGCAGATCAAGCTGGTGCTCGCCGGCCATGGCCATGCCGAGAAGGGGGAGGTGCTGGCCGCGGTGATGCGCGAGCTGGCGCTGGAGGCCCCCCCCCGGCCCGACGACGCCGCCGATGCTCTGGCGGTGGCCCTGACGGCCTGGTTCCAGCGATGAGCGATCCCGCCGCCAAGGACGCCCTGCGGCGCCACTTCCGGCGGCTGCGCCGTGACAGCCTGGCTGCCGCCCTTCCAGCCCTGCGGAGCGCAGCCTGCCGGGAGCTGCCGGCCCTGGTGCCTCCTGGGCGCCGCCTCGGCCTGTACTGGCCGGTGGGCAGCGAACCCGATCTTCTTCCGCTGGCGGCCCTGCTGTCCGATCGTCTGGCACTGCCGGCGATCCGGCCCTGGAGCGGCGCCCCGGCCGCGGGGGTGAAGGAGGAACAGCGGCTGGTGTATCTGCCCTGGAGACCGGGCCAGGAGCTGGCGAACGACGCCTGCGGCATCCCGGCTCCGGTGGAGGGATCGCCTCTGGAGGCAGGGGAGCTGGGGCTGCTGCTCGTGCCGGCCCTGGCGGTGGACGGTGCCGGCCTGCGGCTGGGATCGGGGGGCGGTTGGTACGACCGCCTGCGGGGAGATGCGGCCTGGGGAGCCGTACCGGCCCTGGCGGTGCTGCCGGCGGCCTGTGTGGCGCTCTCCCTTCCCCGTGATCCCTGGGATGTGGCCTTCGATGGCTGGCTCGACGAGGGCGGCCTGCACCTGTTCCCACGAAGGGGCATGAACGTTGCAAGCTCCTAAGGCTGAGAGCCCGCGCGCGCGCACGAGGCGGAGGTTTGCCAGGATCGCGGAAGTGATGCTGCTCCCTTGGACCTGACGCCCCTGGATCGCACCACCCATCAGCTGGCGGCCACCGACGCCACCCAGGGAGCACGCCCCCGCTCTCTTTCCGTTGCTGCGCAGGCGGCCTCGGCCAGCGGTCCCACCGCGGCGGAGCGGATCCTGGCCGCCGAGATGGCGGGCCGGGCGGAAGGCAGCGACGCCCTCTCGATGATGGTGGGCTCGATCGCCCGGATGGTGCAGGCGGGCAAGACGCGCGACAGTCGGTGGAAAGCCTCCTGAACACGCTTCAACTGCGATGAACCTCCGCTCCCTCTCCTGGCTGCTGGCCGGCGGAATCCTTCTGGCCGGCGACGGCGCCCATGCCCACGGCATCGAGTCGAGCCTCGAGCGCCTCGGGCCCCTCACCGATGAGAAAGCCTTCGAGCGGCCCCGTAGCCCAGGTTCTTCCCTGCAACTGGAAAGCCGGTTCTCCACCGGCGTACCCGCCATCGACGCCGCGGTTCGTCTCGTCCCACCGGATGGCGGCACACCGATCGATGTGGGCCGCACCGACGCCGTAGGACGACTCACCTTCGCCCTGCCCCGCAGCGCCCGGCCCGACTGGGAGGTGCAGGTGGATGCCGGACCCGGCCACCGCGACTACCTGGAGCTGCCCACCGCTTCCGGAGCGGGCCAAGCCCGGACGGGCGACGGCGTTCGCCTGCCGCGGTTCGCGGCTTTGGAGCCGAGCGTGGTTGCTCTCGGCCTGATCGGCTGCCTCGGCGCCTTGCCGCTGCTGCGCCGGCGCCGCTGACGTGATGAGCACCGGCAGTCCCGCCCTGGATCGGATCGTGGAGAGGCTCGGCAGCACCGCCGATCCCAAGCGCCGCTACGAGTACGTGCTGTGGCTGGCCAAGAAACTTCCCCCCCTGCCGGAGGAGTTCCGGCAGGACGTGTTCAAGGTGCGGGGCTGCGTGTCGCAGGTGTACGTGGTGGGACAGCTGCAGGAGGGCCGCCTTCATTGGCAGGGCGATTCAGACGCGGCGATCACCAAGGGCCTGCTCGCGCTGCTGATCGAAGGCCTGGAAGGCCTCACCCCCGCCCAGGTGGAAGGCCTCGATCCTGCCTTCCTGGCGGAAACCGGGCTGCAGGCGAGCTTGACTCCCTCGCGCGCGAACGGCTTCCTGAACATCTTCCGGATGATGCAGACCCAGGCCCGATCCCTCGACGGCAGCGAGCCCGCTCCGCCGTCGGATTTCTAGGATCGGAAGTTTGCGGGACTGCAGCCCATGGCGATCGGCGTCGGCTTGCTCGGACTGGGCACGGTGGGGGCCGGCGTCGCCGCGATCCTGACCAGCCCGGAGGGGCGCCACCCCCTGGTGGGCGTGTTGGAACTGAAGAAGGTGGCGGTGCGGGATCCCGGCCGCGCCCGGCCGGTGAGCCTGCCCGCTGATGTGGTCACCACCGATCCGGAAGCGGTGGTGGACGATCCGGCGGTGGAGATCGTGGTGGAGGTGATGGGCGGCCTGGAGCCGGCCCGCAGCCTGATCCTGCGGGCGATCGCTGCCGGCAAGCCGGTGGTGACCGCCAACAAGGCCGTGATCGCCCGGCACGGTGAAGAGATCGCCGCCGCCGCCGCCGAAAGCGGCGTTTACGTGCTGATCGAGGCGGCGGTGGGCGGCGGCATCCCGATCATCGAACCGCTGAAGCAGTCGCTCGGCGGCAACCGCATCCAGCGGGTGAGCGGCATCATCAACGGCACCACCAACTACATCCTCAGCCGCATGGCCGATGAAGGCGCGGCCTACGGCGCCGTGCTGGCCGACGCCCAGCGACTGGGCTACGCGGAGGCAGATCCGGCCGCCGATGTGGAGGGCCACGACGCCGCCGACAAGATCGCAATCCTGGCGGGCCTGGCCTACGGCGGGCCGGTGCCCCGCGCCGCCATCCCCACCGAGGGCATCGACCGGCTGGAGGCCCGCGACGTGGCCTATGCCGCTCAGCTGGGGTTCGTGGTGAAGCTGCTGGCGGTGGCCCAGCGCATCGGCGATCCCGATGATGCCGGGGTGCAGTCGCTGGATGTGCGCGTGCATCCCACCCTTCTGCCGGTGGACCATCCCCTGGCGGGCGTGAACGGGGTGAACAACGCGATCCTGGTGGAGGGCGATCCAGTGGGCCGGGTGATGTTCTACGGACCCGGGGCCGGCGCGGGCCCCACAGCCTCAGCCGTGGTGGCCGACATCCTCAACATCGCCGGCATCCGCCAGGTGGGGGGCCCCCAGGCCGGGCTCGATCCCCTGCTGGCCGCCAGCAGCTGGCGCCGCTGCGCTCTGGCGGAAGGCGCCCTCACCAGCCATCGCAACTATGTGCGTTTCCGCACCCATGACCAGCCCGGCGTGATCGGCCAGATCGGCACCGCCTTCGGCACCGCCGGCGTGTCGATCCAGTCGATCGTGCAGCTCGAGAGCGACGGCGGCGCTGCCGAGATCGTGGTGATTACCCACGAGGTGCAGGAGGCCCGCTTCCGCGAGGCCCTTGCCGCGATCGAGGCCCATCCGGAGGTGCTCACGGTGGCGGCCTGTCTACGCACGCTGTAGGGAAGGGCCTATGAAAAAGCCCTGCGCTGGGGCAGGGCTTGCTCATGACATGCCGAGGTGTGGTGCCCAGGGCCGTGATCAGGCGGAGCTGCGTGCCGAGCGGATGCGGCTGCGCAACCGCCGGCTGAAGGCGAAGCCCATGCCAGCGCCGAACAGCGGCAGGGGGCCGGGAACTCTCTCTTGCTGGGTGTAGGTGTCCTGGAAGCTGTTCAGCACTGCGCCCGAAGGCACGTCCCAGAGGTTTTGCACCGTTAGCACAGTGCCGCTGACAGGCACACCCGGCTCATTCGAGCCATCGGTGGAAACGATATCGGCAAAACCGAGAATCCGCTTCGTAATCCTAGTGCCGGTGGGAACCCCGGAGACAATGCTGTCGAGCTCGGCGGTGGCGAACTGGTAGTTAGGATCGGTGATAAAGATCTGGTAGTCGAACTCACCCGAATACGGACCGTTGCGGTCGGGATCAAAGTTGAGGATCAGACTGAACTGATCATCAGCGATGCCAGCGGGAGGATCAATCGGTGTGTATTGAAAACCGAGGGTGCCTGTCTTGGGTCCGAAGCTATCACTACCAAAGTCGAGAAGCCCGAGATTCACGAGCTTGTCGACAGCCTGGAACTGGGTGCCGAGGCCAGTTAATGGATCGTAGGTTTCACACTCCACGGTCCCCACCGGAGCAATCCCGGAACTACCAAACCAGCAGAGATTGCCGGGCGCGATAGCGGCCCGCGCCGCGCCTGCGGTGAGCATCGAGCCCACGGCACCCATCACACTCAGGGCAAGCGCACTCTTTGCAAGCCAGGATTTTGCAGGCAATCGCCCAGGAACCCTGCACTCGCGGGCAGGCTGACGAGAATTCAGGGTCACGGCATTAGCGAAGAACGACCCAACCAGATTAAGTGGCTCATTCAGGCTTATTGCCCCTGATGCAGATGTGCTGCCCATCCGCTATGGGGTGAAACTGAATCATAATCAAGCGAATGGATTGATGAGCGCTGATTCAACGCAAGCTGCAGGAAAGTGCCGCGATCCTTCATCCGATTCGCAGCGAATCCGCAGCCCAGCCGCACCGCGCCAGAAGATGGCCTGGCGACCCGAGGCCTGGGCCGGGTGAAGCGACCGCCGGTCCCGAAACCCCCACAAGCCCTGCGAGTGTAGCGAAGCGAACTTATTTACCAGAATTCCGCGGCAAACCTTAAGATATCTGAAGCCATTGCCCCTCCCCCTCCTGCTCAGCTCGTCGCACCGGCAATCTCTTCCCTCCATGGACCTTCACCAGGGCGACTGCATCCGTCTCGGCCCCGACATCCAACCCGACTTCGGACCCAACGCTGATCGCCAGCTGTACCAGGTGATCAGCATCGACGACCGCGCTGATCGCTGCTGGCTGCGGCCTTGGCCGCTCGTCCGCCAGGGATCACCCGTCTTCGAGATCTCCCTTCGGCAGGTCTCCAGCGCCCAGAAGCACCGCCCGTATCCCGGTGGCGGGCGCTCCTGATCCCACGCCCGGCCAGCCCTCCCCTCGCCGACCCCTTTGAATGGGGCCACCCGTGAACCGGGGCTTGTCCTCCCCCACTGACCCGATCCCCGACCCTCTGTCGCCCCCCGCCGCCGGCAGGTTCGGCCGCTGGAGCGAGATCCCACGCTGTCCCACTCGATCGGCGATTGCCCTTCCCCTCTTTGGGGTCCTTCTGACGGCCGCCCTCACCGCCTGCCAGCCGCAGCGCCCCGCCGGCAGCGTGATCGTGGCCACCAAGAGCCGCATCGATTCCCTCGATCCCGCCAAGGCCTCGCGGGTGGGGGTGATGCAGGTGCTCAGTGCCCTCGGCGATCCCCTCTATGCGATCGGCGCCGACGGGCGCATCGAACCCCGGCTGGCGATGGCCCTGCCCCGCCTCAGCCCTGACGGCCTGCGGGCCCGCATCCCCCTGCGCCGTGGTGTTCTCTTCCACGACGGCACCCCCTTCGATGCCGCCGCCATGGTGTTCTCGCTGGAGCGATTCCGGCGGATCGGCACCCTCGGCTACCAGCTCAGCGACCGGGTGGCGGCGGTGCGGGCCACCGGCCCCCATGAGATCGAGCTGGAGCTGAAGCAGCCCTTCAGCCCTCTGCCCCGGCTGCTGAGCGCCATCTTTCTCACGCCGGTGTCGCCCACCGCCTACCGGGCCCACCGCGATGCCCCCCTGGCCAGCCGCTTCGTGGGCACCGGGCCTTACCGGCTGGCCTCCTACAGCCCCCAGCAGCAGCGGCTGGTGCCCTGGGAGCGCTACTGGGGCCGCCGGCCCGCCAACGGCGGCCTCGCCCTGGTGACCCTGGGCAACTCCACCGCCCTTTATGGCGCTCTGCGCAGCGGCGAGGTGGACGTGTTGCTCAACAGCGGCCTCGAGATCGACCACCAGCAGGCCCTGCACAAGGAGGCTTCCGCAGGGCGCCTGCGGGAGGCGGTGGGACCGGCGATGGAGATCGGCATCCTCTCGCTGCTCACCGACCAGCCGCCCCTGGCCGATCCGGTGGTGCGTCAGGCGATCGCCCACAGCCTTGACCGCGGCCTGCTCAGCCGGCGGGTGAGCCTGGACATCCGGCCGCCCCTGCGCCAGGTGATCCCCCCCAGCCTGCCGGGCTCCGACCCCGAGGCCTGGCCCGCCTACGATCCGGCCCGCGCCCGCTCCCTGTTCCGTCAGGCGGGCTACTGCCAGGGCCGCCGCCTGGAGCTGCCGCTCACCTTCCGCTCCGACATCCCCAGCGACCGCCTGTTCGCCCTCACCTGGCAGGCTCAGCTGCAGCGCGACCTCGCCGACTGCGTGGCACTGGAGGTGACCGGCATGGAATCCACCACCGCCTACGACCAGCTGGGCAAGGGCTCGCTGGCGCTGTTCCTCTACGACTGGATCGGCGACTACCCCGATGCTGAAAACTTCCTGGTGCCGCTGCTGGGCTGTGCCAAGGCCAAGGGCGACCGCTGCCTCGAGGGCAACAGCGCCCTGAGCGGCAGCTTCTGGACCAGCCCCGGCCTGGAGGAGGAGCTGAAGCGCAGCAGCCGGATCGACGGTCCGCAGCGGATCGGCCTGCTGCAGGCCATCCAGCGGCGCACCGCCCGCGCCACTCCTTACCTGCCGGTGTGGCTGATGGCACCGGTGGCCTGGGCACGACCTGAACTGAGCCGGCCCCGCTACGACGGATCGGGTCGGGTGCAGCTGGGTGAACTGCGGCGGGAGGGGGGCCGATGAGCCGGCGTGGTGAACTCGCGCGCTACGTGGCCGCCCGCCTGGCCCTCGCGCCGGTGATGCTCTGGCTGCTGGCCAGCCTGGTGTTCCTGCTGCTGCGGGTGGCGCCGGGCGATCCGATCGATGCCCTTCTGGGCCCGAAGGCGCCACCGGCCGCCCGGGCCGCTCTGCGCCAGCAGCTCGGCCTCGATCGGCCCCTGCTCGAGCAGTACGGCCACTTCCTGGGCCAGCTGCTGCAGGGTGATCTGGGCACCTCCCAGGCGGCCCAGGAACCGGTGACCGCGATCGTGCGCGACACCCTGCCTGCCAGCCTGGAACTGGGGCTGGTGGCCCTGATGCTGGCGGCGTTGCTGGGACTGGCGGTGGGCTTCAGCGGCATCGCGCGGCCGGAGGGGAAGGTGGATCTGGCGGGCCGCCTGTTCGGCATCGGTACCTATGCCCTGCCCCCCTTCTGGGCGGCGATGGTGGTGCAGCTGGTGTTCGCAGTCTGGCTGGGCTGGCTGCCGGTGGGCGGACGGTTCCCGGCCACCCTGGTGCCGCCTGATGGCAGCGGCTTCTCCCTGCTCGACAGCCTGCGGGCCGGCAACCTTGCCCAGCTGCTGGGCAGCCTGCGCCATCTGGCCCTGCCGGCCGCCACCCTGGCCCTGCTGCTCAGCGGCATCTTCACCAATGCCCTGCGGCTGAACCTGCGGCGGGCCCTCGGCTCCGACTATGTGGAGGCGGCCCGCAGCCGGGGGCTGAGCGAGCGCAGGGTGGTGCTCCATCACGCCCTGCCCAATGCCCTGCTGCCCGTGCTCACGATCACCGGCATCACCGTGGCCTCTCTGATCGGCGGCGCGCTGCTGATCGAGGTGACCTTCTCCTGGCCGGGCATCGCCGCCCGTCTCCAGGAGGCGATCGCCCAACGCGACTACCCGCTGGTTCAGGGCATCGTGGTGGTGGTGGCGGCCCTGGTGGTGCTGGTCACCGTGGTGGTGGATCTGCTGGTGGCCCTGCTCGATCCCCGCATCCGGTTCTGATCGCCCGCTAGTAGTCGTAGCCGGTCTGGATCGAGCGCTCCCAGCGGCGGGCAGTGGAGGGGTCGAGCAGCCAGGCGCTCACGCCCTGGCGCCGCCGCTGCTGGGGCGCCAGCGGTGGGGGCGTGTCCAGGCTGGAGAGGAAGTCGCCGGTGAGGGCAAGCAGCAGGCCCTGCACCACGGCCGGATCCTCCCCCACCAGATCGCTGCCGAGCCGGAACAGCACCGCCTCCTGCCCGGAAACCCGCACCGGCGAGAAATGGCTGCCACCGTCCACAACCACCAGCCGGCTGCGGTGATGACCGGCGGGCAGGAACAGGGAGAGCTGCTCGTCGATCGGGGGGGTGACCAGATCGAGGCCGCCGCCCACCAGCAGCACCGGCAGGGGCAGGGCGCGCAGACCGTGATGGGGCCACAGCAGGCTGCCGAAGGCGTTGTAGGCCACCACCCCCTTCAGCTCAGGAGGGCGGCGGCGGGGGGCCGGCAGGCTGCTGGCCGGCAGCTGGCACTGGAGCAGGCGGGAGGGATTGGAGATCGGGAGCCGGCGCAGAGCCCGACGGCAGCGGGCATCCAGGCCCGGTTCAGGCGCCATCCCCGCCGCCAGCAAGGCAGTGAGGCCCCCCAGCGAATGCCCCACCAGCACCACACCGTCGCCCGGTACCTCCAGGTGACCGCTGCGGCTGGCTTCCAGCACCGCCTCCACGTCGTCGAGGCGGATCGCCAGGGTTTCGGCGCCAGGTGGCGGCCGCTGGCCCTCCAGGGCTGCCCGCATCGCCGTGGCATCGCTGCCCGGATGCTCGAGCGCGACCACCGCCCAACCCCGGGCCGCCAGGTCGGCCGCCAGCCAGCCGAGCTGGTCGGTGGTACCGCCCAGGCCCGGCATCAACAGCAGCCAGGGACGGGAGGCCGCCGGCGGGGCAGCGGAGGGCCGCCAGATCTCCAGCGGCAGCGGCTCCTGGCGATGGCCCACCGCAAGCGACCAGCGCTGGGGCGTGATCAGCGGCGGCTTCTCCTCGCCGGCGATGGGGGGACCTGCCACCAGCGGCCCGCCCTCCGTTCCCAGGGAAACCGAGGGCGGGGCACCTTCGGCCGGCGAACCCTCCGGCAGGGGGAGGCGCCGCAGGCTGCGGAGGGCCTCTCCCTGTCGACGCAGCTGGAGGCGCCAACCGTCGGCGAGAGACAGCAGGCCGTCGAGATCGAGGACCAGCTGACGGGGCGGCAGGGCGCGCAGCAGCTCGATCGCCGTCACCTCCCGGCGCCGGGCCAGCAGGTCCCGCAGCGTCACCGGCAGCAGCGCCGTGGTGCTGCCGCCCTCGGCGGTGGTGAGCAGGTCCCCGAGGGTGGCGAGCATCTGGCTACCGGCCCAGCTGTCCAGGAGCTGGCGGCCGAAGCTGCGATCCAGCAGCAGCGGGGCCTGCAGCAGGGCCCGCAGGTCGTCGCGGCTGTCCGCCTCCAGCAACCCCAACCACACCTGCAGGTCGGCGGCGGGCTCGCGCGCGCCCCGGCTCCAGGCCTCCAGCTGGTCGAGGCGGATCGGAATCGCCAGCCCGTCGAGTTGCAGCTCCAGCAGCTCGGCAGCTCCCGCCCTGTTTCCCCAGGCCAGCGGCAGGGCCACCAGCAGACTGGCGACCACGGAACCCAGGCGGCGAAGACGGCTTGAAACAGGCACAGCGGGTGTCCAGGGCGGGGTCCTGGTTGCACCAGTTTCCCGCGCCGTTGCAGGAACTGGCAGGGGTGCGGCTGCTGGCCGCCCTGGGGGCCGGCGGCGTGATCTATCTCACACCGATGGTGTTCCACCTGGAGGCCTTCAGCGCCAGCAGCGTCACCCAGGGACTGGCGGCCGCGGCCGTGGCGGGAACTGCCGGGCGCCTGGTCAGCGGCCTGCTGCTCGATCGGGGGCTGGCAGTGTCACGCCCCGTGCTGCTGGCCCTGGCGATCGGGTTCCTCGCCGACGCAGTGCTGCTGGGAGCCCATGGCTTCGGCGGCTACCTGATCGGCCAGGTGCTGATGGGGATCGCGGTGGGGCTCTACTGGCCGGCGATCGAGCTGGCAGTGCCCCTGGCCTGTCCACCACTGCCCTCCGCCCGGGCCTTCGCCCTGGTGCGCACCGCCGACGCGGCCGGCCTCGCCGCGGGCGCCCTGCTCGGGGCGGCCCTGGCAGCCGCCGGCTGGCTGCGGGGTATCTACGTGGTGGACATGGCCGCCCAGTCGCTTCTGGCGCTGGTGCTGCTGCGGCGGCCCCTGCCCACGGCCCGGCCCCGCCGGCGCCAGGCGCGGGGTGGCGGAGCGGCCTGGGTGCTGCCGTTGCTGCCGGTGCTCGCGGTGACGCTGCTGGCCACCGGCATGCAGGCCCTGATGCAAAGCGCCCTGCCCCTGGATCTGGTGCGGGGCGCGCCGATGCGACCCGCCCTGCCCGAAAGCCTGGGTGCCCTCACGATCGGCCTCCAGCTGAGCCTTCTGCTGGCACTCCAGTGGCCGGTGGGGCAGGCGCTGGCCCGCCGGCCCGTGCGCGACGGCCTCGGCCTCGGCCTCGGCTCCTTTGCCCTCGGCAGCCTGCTGCTTGCGCTCTCAGCTCTGCTGCCCTTCGGGGCGGCGTTGATGATCGCCGCTCAGCTTCCGCTGGCCCTGGCGGAGGCCGCCTTCCTGCCCACCGCCACCGAAGCGATCGTGGAACTCACACCGCCATCGCACCGGGGTCTGGCCCTGGCCCTGTTCTCCCAGTGCTTCGCCGTGAGCGCCTTGGCGGCCCCCCTGCTGGCCGGCTGGCTGCTCGATCGGCAGGGCCATGCGATCGGCCTGTGGCTGACCATGGCGGCCCTGCTGCTGCTGGGCCTGGTGCCGGTGGCCCGGCTGGAGGGGCTGCAGCGCCGCAATCTGCTGGCGGTGCTCAGCGGCGAAGGGGAGGGGGGCGACCTGGAGATCCTCTACAGGCTCCCGCTCGAGCAGGAACCGGACCGGGCGAAACCTCCGGGTTGAAGGATCGGTTCCGCGCCCTCAGCCCGCCGTCCGCCCGCCGGGATCGAGACCATGACCTCCCTTGCGCACCCAGGCCTCATGGGGCAGCGGCTCGGTGCCGTACTCCCAGTCGTCGTAGTCGGGATCGTTGCGGATGCTCTGGTGGATCTCCTTCTGCACCTCAAAGTTGTGGGGATGGGCCGGGGCGCCGTCGATCGGAGCCGGAGTGGCGGCATCGGAGGACGGGCTCATGGCGCGGGAAGGAACGCTCCATTCATTCTCCCCGATCGCTCGTCGTCCGGCGCGAACCAGCGGGCCAACGCCGAGACGTCCTCATCACCGAAGCCCCGCTCGATCAGCACCTCCTCGATCGCCGCCACCCGTTGGCACACCGGCAGCTCCAGCCCCACCGCCGCCGCCGCCGCCAGGGCGATGGCCAGGTCCTTGCGGTGGAGCGCCAGCCGGAAACCCAGCGGATAGGAGTCCGTGAGCATGTTGGCTGCGCGGTGCTCCAGGGCCCAGGATCCGGCCGCCCCGCCGACGAGAGCCTGGCGCACCTGCTCCATCGGCAGCGCGAGGCGCAGGCCCAGGGCCATCGCCTCCGCCACGGCGGCGTAGCTGCCGGCCACCAGCACCTGATTCACCGCCTTCACCCGCTGGCCGGAACCCACGGGACCGAAATGGTGATGGGAGCGACCCACCAGTTCCAGCAGCGGCCGGGCACGCTCCATCTGCTCCTCGCTGCCGCCCGCCAGCACGGTGAGCGTGCCGGCCCGGGCCCCCTCGGTGCCACCGGTGACCGGCGCATCGAGATAGGCCACGCCCCGCTCCGCCAGGACAGCCGCCAGAGCCTCGGCAGTGGCGGGGGCGATGGTGGAGAAATCCACCACCAGCGACCCGGGGGCCAGACCCGCGATCGCCGGATCAGGCGCGCCGTCCTCCCCCAGCAGCACGGCGCGCACCACGCGGTCGTCGCTCAGGCAGAGGCAGAGGATCGCGGCCCCGGCCGCCGCGCCCGCCGGTGTGGCGGCCCGGCGGGCGCCAGCTACCACCAAGGGCTCCTCGCGAGAGCGGGTGCGGTTGTGCACGGTGAGCGGCACGCCGCCGCCCACCAGCCGCAGGGCCATCGGGGTACCGAGGGCGCCGAGTCCGAGGAAGGCGGTGGCAGGCAGGGACATTGGGGGAACCGTCACCATCGATCTCAGCGGCCCCCCGCCGGGGAGGTGGCCTCACAGGGGAGGAGATGAGTGCGGGGATCCCTTGCATCCCAGGCCAGGTAGGCGGTGCCGGCTTCGGCTCGGCGCAAGGGGAGGGCCGGAGCCACGCTGGGGTTGGCGGGATAGGTGCGGCCGTCGAACGGCAGGTCGGCGTAATAGCCGTGGCCGGCGTCCACCCGCACCCGGGTGATCAGGTGCAGCCAGCCGTTGTGGCGCCGCTGCGTCACGATCAGCGGGTCCTTGAACAGACTCATCCGGCTGATGAGCTGCAGCCCACCGGCGCTGGACTCGCGGAAGATCAGCAACGGGCAGCCGCCGGTGCCACAGACCATCGGACCCAGCACCTGGGCCACCACCTCGGGCCTGCCATCGCCATTGAGATCCACCCGGTTCCAGCTGTAGCGATGGGCCGGAAGGCGCCCGCACTCCGCCTTGATCCTGTGGCGCTTTGCCATCTCCGCCTCGGCGCTGCCGGGATCGGGACCGTGGCCCTGGCCGTCGTCGATCCGCACCGGGAACAGCTCCTCGCGCAGCGCGGCCTCCAGGGCGCGGTTCGGCTGCGGTTCGGGTGCCACAGAACGCACCACGGTGGGGGTTGCGCTGGTGACGGGCTGGGCCAGGGCCGGCAGGAGCGCCAGGGAGAGGAGGGCTACCGCCGGCAGGGGCACCAGCGCGAAGCTGGCGGTTCGCGCCTGAAGCAGGGGACGGGGGGCGGAGCGATCCATCCGGTGTGAAGGACGCGGCAACTCCCGTCCTAGGAGCCTGTTGCGCAAAGATCCGCGTCCGCTTCTCCACAGACGCCCCTGAATCTGCCCAGATCCCTGTGACAGCAATGGATTCAGGCGAGAGAATGGGGCATGCAAAAGCCCAAGTCCTTCCGTCCCTGGCAGCCGG
>JBKDPV010000071.1:0-12696 GCA_046342315.1 Cyanobacteriota bacterium | reverse complement strand
GAAGGTCATCTGCAGGGTGGGCTCATCCACCTTGATCAGGGGGAGGGCTTCCGGGTTGTCGGGGCAGGCGATCGTCTCGCCGATGTTCACCTCATCGAAACCGGCCACCGCCACCAGGTCACCGGCGCTGGCCTGCTCGATCTCCACCCGCTGCAGGCCCTGGAAGCCCAGCAGCTTGCTGATGCGGCCCCGCTTGATGGAGCCGTCGTCGCGGATCAGGGCGGCGGGCTGGCCGGCCTTGATCACACCGTTGTGGATGCGGCCGATCATGATCCGGCCCAGGAAGTCGCTGTAATCAAGCGTGGTGACCTGCAGCTGCAGGGGCTTCTCGGGATCGCCCACCGGCGGTGGCACGTGGCGCAGAATCGCGTCGAAGAGCGGCTTCATCGTTTCGCTCTCGGTGGCCATGTCGGGCTTGGCGTAGCCGCCCATGCCGCTACCGAAGAGGTAGGGGAAGTCGCACTGGTCGTCATCGGCGCCCAGTTCGAGGAACAGATCGAGCACCTTGTCGACCGCCTGTTCGGGATCCACACGAGCCCGGTCGATCTTGTTGACGAACACGATCGGCCGCAGGCCCTTCTCGAGAGCCTTCTTCAGCACGAAGCGCGTCTGCTGCATCGGGCCCTCATTGGCATCGACGATCAGCAGGCAGCCATCCACCATGCCGAGCACCCGCTCCACTTCACCGCCGAAATCGGCGTGGCCGGGTGTGTCGACGATATTGATGCGGATGCCCTCGTAATCGACGGCGGTGTTCTTGGAGAGGATGGTGATGCCGCGCTCCCGCTCCAGGTCGTTGGAGTCGAGGATGCAGGTGGGCACCGCCTCCCCTTCACGGAAGATGCCGGACTGGCTGAGCAGCGCGTCGACGAGGGTGGTCTTGCCGTGGTCGACGTGGGCGATGATCGCGATGTTGCGGATCGGTGTGCCTTTGTGCTCGCCACTCATGGGCTGTCTGTCCTGGGTGATGGGTCGGTCGTCGCTCGGCCCGTTACGGGGCGGATCCGCGGGGAGCACCGGAGTGGGCAGACGTCGTGGAGACGCCAACACATCGGGAGCAGGTGCACGTGGAAATGGCGGCGCGGGATTGCCGGCAGGCTGATGCGATTCTTGATCTTATCCCAGCACCCTCTCCCTCCCCCCTTCGCGCTGCCGTTTGGGTGAGTCAGCGGGCAAAGCGCTGTGCTGGCTCGAACAGCCTCAGGGCTGTGGTCGATCCCTCGTATCGCCAGTGCCAGGGTTCGTAGCTCACCCCCTGGGGGTTGTCTCGGGGAAAGGACATCTGGAAGTGGTAGCGGTGCGCGTTGGCCTTGAGCCAGCGGAAGGCCGCTGTGGCGTCGAAGGCCGGGTTGAGATGGAGATCCGGTCGGGTCGCATCGCCCAGATCCACCGCATAGCCGGTGCTGTGCTCCGAATAGCCGGGGGGAGCGCTCACCTGCGCCCGGGTCAGGGCGCTCTGGTTGCGCTCCGCCTTCACATCGAAGAAGAGGCTGCGCTGGAGCTCCACCGGTCGGAAGGCGCTGAGCACCTGGATGCGCACCCCCTCGGCCTGGGCGTCACGCTGCAGGGTCCGCAGGCTCTCGGCTGCCTCCGGCCGCAGCTGCAGCCCGGGAGCGATGGCGGCCAGTTGCTCGGGGCGAGCTTCTGGGTAGGGAAAGTGGCCGAGCAGTCGGCCATCGTCACTGAGACGTGCGTCCAGACCAGCCACCGGCGAAGCGGTGCGGCGGAGCGGTCCAACGATGACGACGGCGGCACCGACCACCAGCAGGGCCACAGCCAGGAAGGGCAGGCGCCATCCGGAGGGTCCTGCGGAACCGGCCCTTCCCGCGGGCTGGGAGCGCCGAGCCAAGGGGATATCGTCGGCAGCGGCCCGCGCTGCCGCCCGTGCGCCTCGCCGACCGGAAGATCTGCTGGTGGAACGGGACGCCAAACCCCGGCGGCGAGGAAGCCGGCTGATGGTATCCCCCCCTGTCGAAAGATCCAGCGAAGCCCCGGTCTGCGGTGTTAGCGTCCGACCCAAATCCCTTTGGTGGAGCAGGTTTCAAGATGTTGCGAGTCGCGGTTGTGGGTGGCGGCCCCAGCGGTTCTTGTGCTGCTGAAGTGCTCGCCAAGGCCGGCATCGAAACCTGGCTGTTCGAGCGCAAGCTTGACAACGCAAAGCCCTGCGGTGGCGCCATCCCCCTCTGCATGGTCGCCGAGTTCGACCTGCCCGAGTCGATCATCGACCGTAAGGTGCGAAACATGCGGATGATCTCCCCCTCCAATCGTGAGGTGGACATCCATCTCGACAACCAGGACGAGTACATCGGCATGTGCCGCCGCGAGGTGATGGACGCCTTCCTGCGCAATCGTGCTGCCGACCTCGGCGCCCATCTGGTGAACGGCCTGGTCACCAAGATCGATACCGGCGTCGCCCGTCAGGGCCCCTACACCCTTCACTACACCGACTACAGCAGCGGCGAAGCCACCGGTGAGCCCCGCACCCTGGAGGTGGACCTGATCGTCGGGGCCGACGGTGCCAACAGTCGTGTGGCCAAGGCCATGGATGCCGGCGATTACAACGTGGCCATCGCCTTTCAGGAGCGCATCAAGCTGCCGCCGGAGGAGATGGCCTACTACGAGGATCTCGCGGAGATGTACGTCGGCACCGACGTCTCCCCCGACTTCTATGCCTGGGTGTTCCCCAAGTTCGACCATGTGGCGGTGGGCACCGGCACGATGCAGAAGAACCAGTCGCTGATCAAGGGGCTGCAGCAGGGCATCCGCGAGCGCGCCGCCAAGCGATTGCTCAAGGGTGAGGTGATCAAGGTGGAAGCCCACCCGATCCCCGAACATCCGCGCCCCCGCCGCGTGGTGGGCCGCATGGCCCTTGTGGGTGATGCGGCCGGCTACGTCACCAAGAGCTCCGGCGAAGGCATCTACTTCGCCGCCAAGAGCGGCCGGATGTGCGCCGAGCAGATCGTGGCCAGCAGCGCCGGAGGCAGCCGCGTTCCCACCGAAGCCGATCTGAAGGTCTACATCAAGAAGTGGGACAAGCTCTACGGCCCCACCTACAAGGTGCTGGAGATCCTGCAGAACATCTTCTACAGCAACGACCCCGCGCGCGAGGCGTTCGTGGAGATGTGCGATGACAAGGACGTGCAGCGACTCACGTTCGACAGCTACCTCTACAAGCGGGTGGTGGCAATGAACCCCTGGCAGCAGATCAAGCTCACCTTCCTCACCCTCGGGGCGGTGTTGCGAGGTCAGGCCCTGGCGCCATCCGGTTACCGCCCCGTTCCCAGCGCGGTGCGCACCGAAGCGGAAGTGGAGGCGATGGAGGCGGTGGGTGCCGCGATCAAGGGAGGCATCCGCACCCCCCAGGCTGCCGGCACTTCTGGCCCTCTGCCCCTCAACGGTTCGGTGCCGATGTCCACCGGAACCCAGGAAGAGGAGCGAGAGCCTGCGCTGGCCGGAAAGTGAGCCCATCCGGCTGGGGAGCAGCGCCCCCCGGATGATCCAGCGGATCGACACTTGAGCCCGGAGCGTCAAAGCTCCGGGCTTCTTTCTTGGCTCGATGCCGCGCAGGAATGAGGGGTCAGTCGTCGCGGCCCATGCCGGCGTTGCTGGTGTCCGCCAGTTCCTCCTCAAGGCGGGTGACCAGCACCTTGTCGATGCGCTTGCCATCCATGTCGACCACCTCAAAACGCAAACCGTTCCAGTCGAAATGTTCACCGGCATGGGGCACGCGCTCGAGCACGTGCAGCACCAGGCCCCCGAGCGTGTGGTAGCCGGCGCTGGCCTCTCCGGGCAGGGCACCACAGCCCACCAGATCCTTGAAGTCGCCAACGTCAAGCGCGCCGTCCAGCAGCCAGGAGCCGTCGTCACGGCGAATGATCGGCGGATCCTCCTTGTCCTCCTGGGAGGGGAGGTCTCCCACGATCCCCTCCATCACGTCGTTGAGGGTTACCAGGCCCTCGATGCCGCCGAACTCATCAGTGACCAGAGCAATATGCACACCCGTGCGCTTGAAACGCTCGATCACATTCAGCACCCTCGTGCTCTCGGTGACGTAAAGGGGGGCCTGGATCAAGGCCTCGAGGTCGACCATGTCGCCGGAGAGACGGGCTGCCAGCAGGCGGCGACCCTGCACCACTCCCTGACAGTCATCGAGGGCGCCCCTGGCCACCGGGAAGCGGGAGTGGGGACTGGCCATCACCAGATGCACGTTCTCCTCAAGCGGTGCCTCCAGATCCAGCCAGCAGATTTCGGTGCGCGGGGTCATCAGCGAGCGGGTGGTGCGATCGCCCAACCGCAGCACCCGTTGCACGATGGCGTGCTCCGCCTCCTCGAACACCCCCGATTCGGCCCCCTGGCGGATCATCGCCTTGATCTCCTCCTCGGTGATGTCGGGCTCACCGGAGGCCTTGACCCCCAGCAGGCCCAGCAGCGCGTCGGTGGATCCACCCAGCAGATGCACCAGTGGGGACGCCCAGCGCGCGAGCAGGCGCATGGGTGGAGCCATCTGGCAGGCGATTGCCTCCGGGTCGTTGAGAGCGATGCGCTTGGGCACCAGCTCCCCGATCACCAGCGACAGATAGGTGATGGCGCTCACCACGATCACCACGCTCAGCAGCTCACTCCAGGGAGCCAGTGCCGGCACGGCGGCCAGCAGCGGCCGGAGGCGCTGGGCCACGGTGGCACCTCCGACCGCACCGCTCAGGATCCCGATCAGGGTGATGCCGATCTGGACGGTGGAAAGAAAATCGTTGGGAGATGAGGCCAGCCGCAGGGCCGTGGCGGCACGTCGATCACCGCGGATGGCCAGCTGTTCCAGCCGCAATTTCCGAGCCGAAACGATCGCGATCTCTGAGCCGGAAAAGACTCCGTTGGCAATGATGAGTACCAGGATCAGAGCACTCTCAACCAGCAGAGATGTCACGCTCGAGCGGTGAATCGGATCCGGACGCTATCACGCGTCTCCAGCACCCTCGGTTGGTTCCTCATCCCTCGATGCGGCTGAAATCGGCCAGCACGGAGGCCTGGTTGCGCAGCAGAGCCAGCAAATTCAGACGGTTGCACCGAACGTCAGGCTGTTCTGCCATCACCATCACACTGCCTTCACCGTCGAAGAAGGCCGCCAGGGTGTCGGCACTGGCGCTCAGGCCGCGGGCAAGTTCGGCGTAGCGATCCGGGCCCTGTCCGGCGGCGATCGGCTCCAACCGCTGCAGGACGGTGAGCATGGCCGCCTCCGAGGGCTTCTCGAACAGGGCCGGATCCACCAGCCCCTCGGCGCTGAGAGCCGCCGGGGCGAGATCGCCCCTCTCTGCCAGCCGAGCCGCGCGCTGCACCACCGCCTGGAGCGGGGCCAGCTCGCCGCTGCGCCGCAGGCTTTCCAGCAGGGCCACACGCTGGCGGGCATCGGCAGGATCCCGCAGCACCCGGGTGGCGTCGAGCCCCTCACCGGCCACGGCCTGCACCAGGTCGGCGTCGATGCCCTCCTCCTCCAGCAGGCTCACCAACCGCTGGCGCAGGAACTCGACCAGCTCGCCGGCGAGTTCGGTGGGCTGCACGGCAAAGGCAGGGAACAGCACGGCCCAGTGGCGGGTGGCCCGTTCCAGCACCACCACCAGATCCAGGGCCCAGTTGCGATTCCAAAGGATCTGCAACAGGCCGTTGCCGGCACGCCGCAGGGCATAGGGATCGGAGGAGCCGCTCGGACGTTCTCCCTTGGCGAAGATGCTGAGCAGCAGTTCCAGCCTCTCCGCCAGGGCCACCACCGCTCCGGCCTCCGAGCCGGGCAGCTGGTCGCCGGCGCCGCGGGGGAAATAGTGCTCCAGAACCGCCAGGGCTACCTCCCGGGATTCGCCCTCGGCCAGCAGATACTTGCCGCCCATCACCCCCTGCAGCTCGGGGAATTCGCCCACCATCTGGCTCACGAGATCGTGCTTGCACAGGTGGGACGCCCGCCGGGCTGCCGAAGCGGTGGGCTCCGCGAGCTCGAGGGCCTCGAGCAGCACATCGGTGAACCACTCCAGACGCTCGCAGCGGTCGCGCAGGCTGCCGAGTCCCTCAGCGAAGGTCACCCGCTCGAGCTGGTCCCGGCGGTCGATGCTGGCCACGGCACGGTCGGCGTCGACGAAGAATTCCGCATCGGCCAGCCGGGCCCGCAGCACCCGCTCGTTGCCGCGCCGAATGGTGTCCGCCGCCTCGGCCCGGCCGTTGCCGATGCAGAGGAACCGGGGCAGCAGGGTTCCGCGGGCATCAAGAGTGAGCGGGTCGCTGTCGGCGTCGCGGCGCACCAGGGGCACGTAGCGCTGGTGGGCGCGCATCACGGTGCTCAGCACCTCGGGCGGCAGGGCGAGGAAACGCTCCTCCAGCCGCCCTTCAATCAGCTGGGGGGACTCCACCAGGTCCACCAGCTCCTCGAACAGCTCCGCCGGCAGATCCACGCCTGCACCAGCTTCCATGGCGGCTTCACCCAGCTGACGCCGGATCCATTCGGCCCGGGCGCTGCGCTCCACCTGCACATCCACCGCTGCCAGGGTGGCGGCGTAGAGGCCGGCATCCTCAATCGCCACCGGCTCGCTCTGCAGGCGATGGCCACGGGTCAGGCGGTCGGCCGCCAGCGGGGGGTCGCAGTCGTCGAGCAGCACCGGCACCACCTGCTGATCCAGCAGGGCCACGAGCCAGCGCACCGGACGGCTGAAACGCGCCTCGCCCTCACCCCAGCGCATGAAGCGCCGCCCCTGAAGGCCACCGATCCAGGCCGGGATCAGCTCGCTCAGCACCGCCAGAGCGGGGCGACCCGGCTCGAGGATCGAGGCGAACACGAACGGCCCCTTCGGCGTGTCCCGCACTTCGAGGGCGGAGGGATCGACACCGCAGCGGCGGGCGAAACCGACGGCGGCGCCGGTGGGCTCACCGTCCTTGAAGGCCTGGGCCGCTGGTGGTCCCTTGCGCTCCTCGGCCCGGTCGCCCTGCTGCTCCAGCAGACCTTCCACGCTCAGAGCCAGCCGCCGGGGCGTGCTGGTGGCGTGGATGCCCGTGCAGGGGAGCCGAGCCGCCTCCAGATCTGCCGCCACCTTCCGTTCCAGCTGCGGCAGGGCCAGCCGGGCGAAATCCGCGGGCAGCTCCTCGGTGCCGATCTCCAGCAGAAAGGTGGCCATGGGGGAGCCGACGTGTGGGCGAATGCGCACGACTGTATGGAAACGGAGGTCCCCGTCCCGTTCGCTAGCTTCGATGGCCTCCGTTCGCTTCGTGCCGATGGCATCGTCGACCGTCGCCGGCCGTTCCACGCCCACCAGGGAATCCGGGGACAGCGTTGGCTCCGGCGGCCAAGATGGGCGCAAGCCACCAACAAAGTTCGAGCAGCTCAAGGCGGCCAGCGGCCACCTCCGGGAGCCCCTGGCCAGCGAACTGCTGAACGACCGGCCGAACTTCAGTGAAGGTGCGGTTCAGATCCTGAAATTCCACGGCAGTTATCAACAGGACAACCGCGACAACCGGCGCAAGGGTGAGGAAAAGGACTGGCAGATGATGCTGCGCCTGCGCAGCCCCGGCGGGCGCATTCCTGCCGCGCTTTATCTGGCCATCGATGAACTCGCCGATCGCCTCGGCAATGGCACGATGCGCGCCACCACCCGCCAGGCGTTCCAGCTGCACGGGGTGGCGAAGGCCGATCTGAAGGAGGTGATCGGCACGATCGTGCGCTCGCTGGGTTCCACGCTGGCCGCCTGCGGCGACATCAACCGCAACGTCATGGCCCCGGCCGCCCCGTTCGGCTCGGGAGGGTATCCCGAGGCCCGGCTGCTGGCCGATCGGATCGCCGATCTGCTTTCGCCCGAGGCCGCCCAGGGCTCCTATCTCGATCTATGGGTCGATGGCGACCTCAGCTACCGCATCAAGCCCGAGGCGGCGGTGCGGCGGGTGAAGGAACGGCAGAAGGAAGGGGAACTGTTCAGCGGTGATGCCGCCGAACCTCTCTACGGCGCCACCTATCTGCCCCGGAAGTTCAAGGTCGCGGTCACGGTGCCGGGTGACAACTCGGTGGACCTGCTCACCCAGGACATCGGTCTCGTGCTCTTCTGCGACGGCAGCGGCCGGCCCCAGGGCTGCAACGTGTATGTCGGCGGCGGCATGGGTCGTACCCATAACAAGGAAGACACCTTCGCCCGCACCGCCGACCCCCTCGGCTGGGTGGCGGCCGACCATATCCTCGATCTGGTCCAGGCGATCGCCGCTCTTCAGCGCGACCACGGCGATCGTGAACAGCGCCGCCACGCCCGCATGAAATACCTGATCCATGACCGCGGTGTGGACTGGTTCCGCCAGGAACTGGGCCGCTACTTCCCTCACCCGATCGGCAGGATGCGGCGCGAACCGAAGCCGAAGCTGCAGGATTACCTGGGTTGGCATCGGCAGGCGAACGGCCTCTGGTTCGTGGGTCTGCCGCTGCTCTGCGGGCGTCTGGAGGGTGAGCGCAAGGCGGGTCTGCGCCGGCTGGTGGAGACCTACCAGCTGGAGGTGCTGCTCACCCCCAACCAGGACCTGCTGCTGGCCAACATCGGCAGCAACCAGCGACGGGGTCTGCGGGACGCCCTTGCGGCCCTGGGCTTCGAGACCCCCGAGGCACCCTCGCCCCTGGCCCGCCATGCGATCGCCTGTCCGGCCCTGCCCACCTGTGGGCTTGCGATCACCGAATCCGAACGCATCCTGCCGTCCGTGCTCGAGCGGCTCGAGCTGCTGATGGCGCGGCTGCAGATCAAGAAGCCAGTGCTGGTGCGCATGACCGGCTGCCCCAATGGCTGCGCCCGCCCCTACATGGCCGAGATCGGGCTGGTGGGCAGCGGCGTGGATCAATACCAGCTCTGGCTGGGTGGCAGCCCTGGGCTGACCCGCCTGGCGCGCCCGTGGCTGGAGAAGATGCCGCTGCAGGCGCTGGAATCCACGCTCGAACCCCTGCTGCTCGCGTGGAAGCAGGAAGGTGGGGTCCGCAGCAGCTTCGGTGACTTCGTGGCCAGCCTCGAAGAGGATCGTCTGCGCGCTCTTCTGGAGGTGGCGTGAGCCGCGGTTCCCTCGTTCATCCCCTCGCCCTGACAGGGATCAGCCTGCTGATCGTGCTGTCGGCCACTGCTGCCCTCCACGCCGAACCGGATCGGCCCGATCCGCCCCGCTCGCGGGTGAAGATCTACGACGCCGATCCACTCACCTGCCGACCGGCTGTGATCGAGGCCGCGTTCCGCAGTCACATGGCCCCCTGGGCCGATCAACCGGACGTGGTGCAGCAGCGCCTGCGCATCCTGCAGGGTGAACTCACGCGCGGCACCCTGGAGCGATGCCGCCAGAAGGGCCTGATGAGCGCCGAGCAGGTGAAGGACGTGGAGACGCGCCTCGGCCTCACCCCTGCCGGCACCCCGTCTCCTCAGTCCAGCGGCTCTCCCGCACGCCCGTAGCGGGCCGCGGGTTCACCGCAGCTCCAGGCCCAGAGCTGGTCGCCGTGGCTGAAGTGCCACCACTCGTTGGGGTGGCGGGCAAAGCCGGCACGAGCCATCACGGCCCCGAGCCGATCGCGCCGCCCCTGCCAGAGGGCGGCATCGGAAGCCGGATCGGCCGCAGCGACAGCGGCGTAGTGGTTCGGCTCGGAGATCGGCCCGATCGCATCGATCTCCCCGCCCATTGCCAGTGGCCGGCCGCTGGCATCAGCCAGGGTGAGATCAACGGCACCGCCGGTGCTGTGGGGAGGCGGAGTGGCTGGATCGGTGCTCGGGGGCGCCCAGAACCGGGCGACGGCCTCCTCCACCTCCCGTAGGGCGGCGAAGGGGGCAGAGGTGCGCTCGAATCCCCGGACCCGGCATTCGGCCTCGATGCTGGCGGCCACCATGAAGCGCTGCACGGCCACCGGTCGCCAGGCGTCGAAGATCGCCAGCCGCAAGTCCTCTTCCTCTCGTATCAGAGCGTCCTGGGCCGCCAGGAGGCGGCGGATCACCCCGCTGCGGAGGCGGAAGGGGCTGACGCCCTCGCCGTAAGGAGCTCCGAGGCTGGCGTAGGGATGGGGTTCCAGGCGCAGCAGCTCGGGCGGAAGGTCCTCGAGAGGCTCGCCGGCCTCGTGGATCGGGATCGCACTCCAGGGACGGGGAGCGGCCATGCCTGCGGTCGATGTAACGGGGCCAGCCTGCTACGCGGGCGAGCGCACCGGCGGATGGCAGCGGTCAGGCGCCAGGCTCAGGCCAAACGGCTCAGTTCAGGCGGGCCGCATCGACCTGGCGTCGGCGCTGCTCCTCCAGCGCCTGGCGCAGGCCGGGATGGCGGCTCAGATCCGGGTCCTGAGCCAGCACCTCCCGGGCCACCTCCCGGGCCTGTTCCAGCACCGCCCCGTCGTCGGCCAGGCTGGCCAGGGCCAGGTCCGGCAGGCCGGACTGGCGGGTGCCGAGCACCTGACCGGGGCCCCGCAGGCGCAGGTCCATCTCGGCGATTTCAAAGCCGTCGTTGCTGCGGGCCAGCACCTCCAGCCGCTGGCGCGCCAGGGCGTTGTCGCCGTCGTGGAGGAGCAGGCAGTGGGAGGCGGCGGCCCCACGCCCCACACGGCCCCGCAGCTGGTGCAGCTGGGCCAGACCGAAACGCTCGGCGTGCTCGATCACCATCACGCTTGCCTCCGGCACGTCCACCCCCACCTCCACCACGGTGGTGCTCACCAGAATCTGGTTCTCACCGCGGGCGAAGGCACCGATCGCCCGCTGCTTCTGCTCACTGCTCAGCCGCCCGTGCAGCAGTCCCACCGCCAGGTCGGGGAACTCCTCCTCGGCCAGTTGGCGATGCACCTCCACCGCCGAACGCAGATCGAGCTTCTCCGACTCCTCCACCAGCGGCAGCACCACGTAGCCCCGCTGGCCCAGCGCTACCTGCTCACGCACCAGCTGCCAGGCCCTGGCCCGCTCGGAAGCCCGCAGCACCTCGGTGCGCACGGGCGTACGGCCGGGGGGCAGCTCGTCGATCTGGCTGACATCCAGGTCGCCGTGGATCGAGAGGGCCAGGGTTCGGGGAATCGGGGTGGCCGTCATCGTGAGCAGATGGGGCTGCAGCCCCTTGGCCAGCAGGCGGTTGCGCTGGCGCACGCCGAAGCGGTGCTGCTCGTCCACCACCACCAGGCCCAGCCGCCTGAACTGCACCGGATCCTCGAGCAGGGCGTGGGTGCCCACCAGCAGCTGCAGCTGGCCGTTCGCCAGATCCTGCAGCAGCTCGCGGCGGCGGCGGACGGGCGTGGACCCCGTGAGCAGGGCGCAGCTCACATGCAGCCGGGGCAGCCAGGCGGCGAGCTTGGCGAAGTGCTGCTCCGCCAGCACTTCGGTGGGGGCCATCAGAGCCCCCTGGCAGCCGGCGGCGATCGCCGTGAGCAGGGCCGCCAGGGCCACCACGGTCTTGCCGCTGCCCACGTCCCCCTGCACCAGGCGTGCCATCGGCTGGGGGCGGGCCAGGTCGACACGGATCTCCGCCAGCACGCGCTGCTGGGCCCCGGTGAGGGCGAAGGGCAGCAGGTCGAGGAAGCGGGCCACCAGGTCATCGGCCTCACCGGCCAGGGTGAGGGGGGGCGCCGGGCAGCGCCTCAACCGCTCGCGCCTCAGACCCAGAGCGAGCTGCAGCAGCAGAAACTCGTCGAACACCAGGCGGTGACGCCACCGCTGCAGCGCGTCACGGTCGGCGGGCTGGTGGATGCCCACCAGCGCCTCAGCACGGGCCGGCAAGCCCAGCCGGGCCACCAGCGGAGCGGGCAAGGGGTCGGGCCAGTGGCGGACCGCCGGCAGCAGGGCCTGGACCGCCTGGCGCAGGCGGTCGGCGGTGAGGCCCTCGGTGAGGGCATAAACCGGCACCAGCCGGCCGATCTGCTGGGAACGCACCACCGCCCCGGACGACTCGAGCACCTCGAGCAGGGGGTCGCTGAAACAGGGGCCGTAGGGACTCTCCTTCACCAGGCCGCGCACCGCCACCGTGGCGCCGAGGGGGAACTGGCGCTGCTGGGCCTTCAGCCAGCCCGGGGAGGAAAAGCGGCGGCCGGCGAAGAAACGGCTCACCCGCAGGCGACCCGTGATGTCCTGGAGGTGCAGTTCGAGGATCGAGAGCTGAGGATTGCGCGGGCTCGTGAACGCGTGGCAACGCCGCACCGTGGCCACGATCGTGGCGGTGCGCCCCGGCTCCAGTCCGGCGATGCGCACGCGATGGGCGTAATCGAGGTAGTCGCGGGGGAAGTGGTGAAGGAGATCGCGCACCACCAGCAGACCCAGCGCCGCCAGGCGGGTGCTGGTGCGGGGACCGATGCCGGGAACGGTGCCGAGGGGATCGTCGGGCGCCAACCGACCGGCCACCGGCCCCGATCCGGCCGGCGCATCGACCGGGGCATCGGCCAACCGCAGGCGCGGTGGCGCCAGCGACTGGGGCGGCTCCTGGGCCCGGCGCACCCCGTGCAGGATCTGACGCAGGCTCTGGACCAGGCGCTGCCGCTGGGCCAGGGACTGCTGGGAGTAGGCAGCGAAGCCCGCCTGCAAGGCGGCCAGGGGGCGCCGCTGCTCCTCCGGCAGCCACGGTGGCAATTGCTCCAGGCTGCGAGTGATGAAACGGCTGAAGGTCTCCCGGCGTCCGGCCAGATCTTCGAAGCCACGCTCCGCCTCCAGGCGAGCGGCCTGCTGCAGCGGCGCGCACCAGGAGTGCGGCGATGGGTCCGCT
>JBKDPV010000070.1:0-17630 GCA_046342315.1 Cyanobacteriota bacterium | reverse complement strand
CTGGCCAGAGCAGCCAGGGCTGATTCAGCCCTACGACGACGGGCATGCTCACCAGAAGAAAAAAGCCGCAGCAGTTCAGCTCAGGGGTGGAGTTCGCCGTGTCAGCCGGGCTGCTGCTCTATCGGCAACAAACTCCTAGCCAGCACGCGGCAGGAAAGCGATCCCTGTCTGGCTACAGGCCTGACGTTCCACAACAGAAAGGGACTTGCGAATCCGCGCCAACACACACTAATTCCCAGAGCCCAACCGCCCATGCATCGGACAGCCTTCCTTCTCGCTTCAGCCCTTCTCCTGAACACCACCGGACTTGAGCTTCCAACGCAGGCCAAGGAGAGCCGACCCAACATCGAGGTGTCGAACATGATGCGCTTCTGCCAGGGTGAGGCGGCCGAGAAATTCAGCGTGAGCCCACGCGACATCAGCACGCTGCCTGTTGAACAGAAAAACAGCAATTACCGCGTCTACGGACAGACACCGGCCGAAGGCAGCCAAGCGCTATTCTTCTACTGCGAGTTCAACAGACATCGTGAGTTCGACGGCGTCACCATGACCAGTGACGAGCGACCCAGTGGCGAGCGCGGGGGTTCCGCCAAGGAATCCGTGAACGCGGAGGATATGGCGCGCTACTGCAGCGGCATGGCGTCGGACAAGTTCAAGCGGAACCCCCGCTACATGAGCAGCGACGAGCCCATCCGTCAACCGAACGGGAGCTACAAGGTGTATGGCCAGTACGAGCTCACAAAGACCTACACCCAGAGCTATGTCTGCACCTACAACGCCGATGGCGTGTTCAAGGGTGTGAAGGAGAACTGAGCGGGCTCCAGCTGGCGCTTTCGCTTGGCTTCAGGGGATCAGTCGCTCGTTGTCTTGATCCCCCTCATCGTTGGAATCGCCCACCACCTCCTGCGCCACAATCTGGCGGATCTCCACCAAAGATGGCCAGCTCAGAAGCCATCTCTTGGGCGATCAAGAGTCCCCGCTCAGCAACCAAGGTAGGCTTATCCCTAACCACCCAAACGGGTTCGATGCGTTCACCACTCGCGTTTGTTGCCGCAGGTCTCCTGGCGATGAGTTTCCCGAATGGTGGCGGCCTGGCCCAGGTGGCAATCGAGAAAAAACGGGTCGCCTTTCCAGCCGGAGCCAATTCCAGCCTGCTGAAAGGCCAACTCAAGGGAGACCAGACCGTCGACTACATCCTGCGCGCTGGCGCCGGTCAGACGCTGACGGTAGAGATCAAGGGTTCCAATCAGCAGAATTACTTCAACGTGATGGCGGCTGGCACCGACAACGCCCTGTTCATCGGCAGCAGCTCCGGCAACAGGTTCTCTGGTCTCCTGCCCAGTGATGGTGACGTCAGGGTGAGGGTGTATCTGATGCGTCCGGCGGCCCGCCGCAATGAAACGAGCAGCTACAGCCTGCGTGTCGGCATCGGCGGCGCTCCCCTCGCCCCCCTGCCCGCGTCCCGCGACGCCCTGATCCCTGGCACTCCTTATCACGCCTCGGCGGAGGTTTCCTGTGGGTCCGGCGGCAGCGGCAAGACCGCCCGCTGCAAGGCCTCCGTGATCCGCAGAGCCAACAACAGCGCCACGGTGGTGGTCACGAACCCCGAGGGGCAGAAGCGCCAGTTTCTGTTCGTGAATGGCAAGGCGGTGGCTTCGGATCAACCCGAAAAGCTCTCGGTGCAGCGCCGCGGCGATGTTTCCGTGCTCAGCCTGGGAGAGAACTTCGAGCGCTACGAGATCGTGGATGCCCTGGTGATGGGGGGCTGAGGCCGCTGCCTTCTTCGATGGATCCTTTGTTGTCATGACTCGCGCCTTTCAGGGCCTTTCCGCTCTGATCCTGTCGATCACTGGGGCACCCGTTCACGCCATTCCCCCGCCCCCACCCGACGACGTCCGCATCGTGAGGGTGGTCGATGGCAACACGATCGTGGTGACCCCTTACGGCGATCCGTTCACGGTGCGTCTGGCCTGCATCCATGCCCCGCACCTTCGGCAGGGTGCTGCCGGTCTGGCGGCCAAGGCGGCGCTGGAGAACCTTCTCCCACCCGGAGCCTGGGTCAGGCTCGCATCCCGCAGCACAGCCACCGACGGCGTGGAGCTGGCGGAGATCATTCCCGCAGGCACCACCATGGCGGTGAACCTGAAACTTGTGCAGGAGGGCCTGGCCGTGCTGGATCGCAAGGCTGCGAGCCCGTGCGGGGCGCAGAACTACAGGCAGGCCGAGTGGAGCGCAAGGACGAAAACCCTCGGGCTCTGGGGACGCTCCGCCGGCAGCCAGCCGCTGCGTCCCTGAACCCGTGACCGCCGGGGATCAGACGTTGAACAGGAACTCCATCACGTCGCCCTCCTCCACCACGTACTCCTTGCCCTCACTGCGCAGCCAGCCCTTGTTGCGGGCCTCGGCCAGGGAGCCGGCCTCCAGCAGCTGGCGCCAGCCGATCGTCTGGGCGCGGATGAAGCCGCGCTCGAAATCGGTGTGGATCACGCCGGCGGCCTGGGGGGCGGTCATGCCCGCCTGGATCGTCCAGGCCCGGGTCTCCTTCTCGCCGGTGGTGTAGTAGGTGCGCAGGCCCAGCAGGGCGTAGGTGGCGCGGATCAGGCTCTTGAGTCCGCCCTCCTCCACGCCGAGGCCCGCCAGGAACTCGCCGCGCTCGTCCTCCGGCAGCTCGATCAGCTCGGCCTCCACCTGGGCCGAGATCCGCACGGTGGCGGCCCCCTCGCGTGAAGCCAGTTCCTCCACCTTGGTCACGTAGGCGTTGCCGCCGGCCAGGTCGTCCTCGCTCACGTTGGTGGCATAAATGATCGGCTTGGCGGTGAGCAGCCCCAGGGGCTTGATCATGGCCGCCTCCTCGGTTCCGAGCTCCACCGAGCGGGCGGCTCCGCCCTGCTCCAGCACCGCCTGGATCCGCTCGAGGGCCGCATCCTCCAGCTGGGCCTCCTTGCTGGTGCGCACCTGCTTCTTCAGCCGCTCACGCCTCTTCTCCACCTGGGCCAGATCCGCCAGCCCCAGCTCAAGGTTGATCACCTCGGCGTCGCGCACCGGATCCACCGAGCCCGACACGTGGATCACGTCGTCGTCCTCGAAGCAGCGCACCACGTGCACGATGGCGTCCACCTCGCGGATGTTGGCGAGGAACTTGTTGCCCAGCCCCTCCCCCTGGCTGGCGCCCTTCACCAGCCCGGCGATGTCGACGAACTCCACCCGGGTGGGGATGATCTCCTTGCTGCCGCTCAGATCCGAGAGCTGCTGCAGCCGCGGGTCGGGCACGGCCACCACCCCGGTGTTGGGTTCGATCGTGCAGAAGGGGAAATTGGCGGCCTGGGCCTGGGCGTTGGCCACCAGGGCGTTGAAAAGGGTGGATTTGCCCACGTTGGGCAGACCCACGATTCCGGCTTTGAGCATCGATGAAATCTAGGCTCCGCCGCGCCACTGCCCCTCCTACCGCGGGGATCCGCACCCCGAACGGGTCCGCGACCCGCGAGAGTGTGATGAATCGTGTCCGGGCCGATGCACGCCCCCTCACCCCTGCGTCCGGCCACCACGCCGCCCCCGGCCTCGCCGCCGCCGAAGGTGGTGCCGGCTCCTCCCACCCCCCTGGTCCGCAGCCGTCGGCCCCTGCCGGGCGGACCGCTCGGGATCGGGCTTGCGCTGGGCCTTGCCGTTCTGGCAGGCACGGGGGTCTGGTTCCAGCAGCGCCGCATGGCCCAGCGCGATGTCACCCCCTTCACGGCCGTGGCCCGCAGCGGCAGCCTGCCGGGCATCGTCACCGCCACCGGCGAACTGGATGCGGTGAAGCGGGTGAACGTCAGCCCGCGGCGCCAGGGGCTGCTGGCCAAGCTGTTCGTCGACGAGGGCGACACGGTGCGCGCCGGCCAGCCCCTGGCCCTGATGGATGCCGGCGATCTGATGGACCGCCAGCAGGAGCTGGTGGCCAACCTCCGCTCGGCCCAGGCCGAACTGGCCCGCAGCGCCAGCGAACTGGCCCGCAACGAACCGCTCTACCGCCAGGGCGCCATCAGCCTCAACGAACTCAACCGCTACCGCACCGACTACGAGGTGAAGCGCATGGGTGTCGCCGCCGCCCGCCAGCGGGTGGAACAGCGGGGGGTGGAGGGCGATGAACTGATCGTGCGGGCTCCCTTCGACGGGGTGATCAGCCAGCGCTACGCCGACCCCGGTTCGTTCGTGACCCCCACCACCACCGCCTCGGCCACCGCCGGGGCCACCAGCTCCTCGATCGTGGAGCTGGCCCAGGGGCTGGAGGTGCTGGCCAAGGTTCCCGAGAGCGATCTCGGCCGCCTGCGGGTGGGGCTGCCCGCCTCGGTGCGCTTCGACGCCTTCCCCGACCGCCGCTTCGCCGCCCGCATCCGCCAGATCGCGCCCAGAGCCGTGAAGACGAACAACGTCACCTCCTTCGAGGTGAAGCTGGCCCTGCTCGATCCCAGCCGCGAGCTGCGCATCGGCATGAACGCCGACGTCGACTTCCAGACCGGCAAGCTCCAGGCCGACACCCTGGTACCCACGGTGGCCGTTGTCACCGAGAAGGGTCGTCCGGGCGTGCTGCTGGTGGGGAAGGACCGTCAGCCCACCTTCCAGCCCGTGGAACTCGGAGTGAGCAGCGGCCGCGACACCCAGATCCTGAGCGGCGTGAAGGCCGGCACCCAGGTATTCATCGACCTGCCGCCATGGGCGAAGAAACGGGAGCGGAGCTGAGGGTCCGCTCCGCCAGAAAGCGGCGGGCGGCCGCCAGGATCCGGCCGCTGGCGTAGCCGTCGCCGAAGGGGTTGTGGGCGCGGGCCATAGCGTCGTAGGCCGCTGGTTTCTCCAGCAACTCCGAGGCCTCGGCCACGATCGTCTCGCTGTCGGTGCCGATCAGCCGGGCCGTGCCGGCCTCCACCGCCTCCGGCCGCTCGGTGGTCCGGCGCAGCACCAGCACCGGCTTGCCCAGCGCCGGTGCCTCCTCCTGCAGGCCGCCGGAATCGGTGAGCAGCAGGGTGGCGCCGCGCATGGCGGCAACCAGGGCGTCGTAGTCGAGGGGCTCGGTGAGGAAGGCACGCGGATGGTTGCCCAGCAGCGCCTGCAGCGGTTCCCGCACGGTGGGGTTGCGGTGCAGCGGCAGCAGCAGGGCCGTATCGGGGAAGCGCTCCAGCAGCTCGAGGAAGCCGCGGCCGAGGTCGAGAAGGCGCGGTCCCCAGTTCTCGCGGCGATGCACCGTGGCCAGCAGCACCCGCTGGGTGTCCCAGTCGAGGCCGGGCAGCTCCAGAGGGGGTGCCGTCTCGGCCATCTGCAGCAGGGCGTCGATCACCGTGTTGCCGGTGGTGAGGATCTCGCCCACCACGCCGGAGGCGCGCAGGTTGGCCGCCGAGCGCTCGGTGGGGGCGAAGTGCAGCAGGGCCAGCTGGGAGATCAGGCGGCGGTTGGCCTCCTCGGGGAAGGGATCGAACAGGGTGTCGGTGCGCAGTCCCGCCTCCACATGCCCCACCGGGATCTGCTCGTAGAACGCCGCCAGGGCACTGGCGAAGGCGGTGGTGGTGTCGCCCTGCACCAGCACCAGATCCGGCGGGTGGGCGGCGAACTCCTCCCGCAGCCCCTGCAGGGCGCCGCAGGTGACATGGGTGAGGGTCTGATTGGGGGCCATCAGGGCCAGATCGTGGTCAGCCGCCAGGCCGAACAACGTCATCACCTGGGTGACCATCTCGCGATGCTGCCCCGTGAGCACAACGCGGGTGTGCAGGTCGTCGGCTTCACGGAAGGCCCGGATCACCGGGGCCAGCTTGATCGCCTCCGGGCGCGTGCCCAGAACGATGGTCACGAGGGCAGGCAGGGCGCCGGAAGTGTCGGACAAGGCCGGGGGGCGATCCCGTTGATCCTAGGGAGCCCGGTGATGGGCACTGACAAGCGACCCCGGCTTCGCCAAGCTCAAGGCACGTACGCGCCGGACGACCAAGCCGCGCCATGACCGAAGCCCCCTTCGCCACCAGCAGCCTGCCGGCCCCGCCACCGCCGCCGCCAGGCCTGTTCGTGGACCAGCCACCGGCCACACCCATCGACCGGGGCCATGGCGAACTGGGGCCGCTGCCGGCCACCCTCGAGGCGATCGTCCAGATCGCTCACACCCACAAGTATTCCGACGTGCACATCGGCGTGGGCGAGGAGCCGCGCTACCGCCACCGCGGCGACATGATCCGCACCGGCTGGCCGGTCACCGACACGGTGGTGTTCCGCGACTGGCTGCGGGAGATGCTCAGCCCGGCCCAGATCGATGCCTTCCTGCGGGACAAGGAGTTCGACGGCTCCTACGCCTTCCCCTTCGTGCGGGTGCGCATCAACCTGCTCGACACCCTGCGGGGCCCGGGCATGGTGTTGCGCCTCATCCCCCAGGTCATCCCCACCATCGAAGAGCTGCATCTGCCGGAAGTGCTCAAGACACTGGCGGAGAGACCCAAGGGAATGATGCTGGTGACCGGGCCCACCGGATCGGGCAAGAGCACCACCCTGGCGGCGATCATCGACCACATCAACCGCACGATGAAGCGTCACATCCTCACCATCGAGGATCCGATCGAATTCGTGCACCAGAGCAACCATTCGCTGATCCGCCAGCGGGAGGTGGGGGCCCACACCAAGCTGTTCAAGGCGGCTCTGCGCGCCGCCCTGAGGGAGGACCCCGATGTCATCCTGATCGGTGAGATCCGCGACCAGGAAACGCTCACCACGGCGATCGAAGCCTCCCAGACCGGCCACCTGGTGTTCGGCACGCTGCACACCAACTCAGCGGTGCGCACGGTGGAGAGGGTGCTGGGGATGTACCCGCCCCAGGAGCAGGACAGCATCCGCCGTGCCGTCTCGGAATCTCTTCTGGCCGTGATCGCCCAGGGGCTGATCAAAACCACCGACGGCAAACGGGCCGGCTATTTCGACCTTCTGATCAACAGCGATGCCTGCCGTGACTACATCATGCGCGGCGAGCTCGATGAGATCGAAGACATCATGGGCCGCAGCGCATTTGAGGGCATGATCACCGCCAATCAGTCCCTGGCCGACCTGGTGCAGAAGGGAAGAGTGGAGCCCGAGGACGCCATCGCCCAGAGCCTCAAGCCCGCGGAGCTATCCCAGGTGCTGCGGGGTCGCAGCTGAGGGCGGGCTCAGCCCTGGTTGCCGGCGACGATGCGCGCCAGCAGCAGAACCGTGAGACCCACCGACAGGCCGAGCATCGCGAGGCGTCCGTTCCAGATCTCGGCCTGGGGGGTGAAACCGCGGCGCCAGGCGTTGAGCTCCTGTTGGGACACAGGCTCGGGGCCGGGAGCCGGCTCTGCCTGTTCCTGAAGCGAGGGCTGGCTGGACTCGATCGCGGAGAGGGGCTGGGCCGGGGGCATGGGCCTTCCCGATGACGATCCCTGAGTCTATAGGGATTAAAAGCACGGCCGTGTTTCGTAAAGGCGGTCTGCCTCTTCCAGGGGCAATCTGGCCGCCACCCCCAGATCGAGAGGGCTGCGGCAGCCACGCGCCAGTCGGGCCGCCGCCGCCACGCCGATCATGGCGGCGTTGTCGGTGCAGTAGGCCAGTGGTGCCACCCGCCATTGGAGCCCCTGGGCCGCGGCCGTCTGGGCCAGCCTCTCCCGCAGGCGGCGATTGGCGGCCACCCCGCCCACCAGCACCAGGGTGTCCAGCCCTTGGTCGCGGGCGCAGCGGCAGCTCCGTTCCACCAACACCTCCGCCACCACCTGCTCGAAGCTGGCGGCCAGGTCGGCCAGGGGCAGGGGCTCGCCGCCGCCGCGCAGCTCCTCCACCCGGCGCAGCACCGCGGTCTTGAGGCCACTGAAGCTGAAGTCATAAGGGAGGAAGCCGCCACCGGGCTTCGACACCCTTCCCTTGGGCAGGAGGAAGCGATGGGGATCGCCTCCCTCGGCCGCCGCCTGGATCGCCGGCCCCCCCGGGTACCCCAGCCCGAGCAGGCGAGCCACCTTGTCAAAACATTCGCCGGCCGCGTCGTCGTGGCTGCGGCCGAGCCGGCGGTAGACCCCAGGACCCTCCACCCGCACCAGTTCGGTGTGGCCACCGCTCACCAGCAGCACCAGATAGGGCCCCGGCGGCATCGCGTCACCGAGAAACACCGAGCACAGGTGACCTTCCAGGTGGTGGATTCCCAGGAAGGGGAGACCGTGCAGGCGGGCCAGGGTGCGGGCGGTGACGGAGCCGGCCAGCAGGGCTCCCACCAGGCCCGGGGCGACGGTGGCGGCGACGGCGTCGAGCTCGCGCAGGGTCAGGCGGCTCTCGCCACACACCCGCTCGATCAGGGAAGGCAGGGCCTCCAGATGGCGCCGGGAGGCGATCTCGGGCACCACACCGCCCCAGCGCGAATGCTCCTCGATCTGGGAAGCCACGGCCGAAGCGAGAACCACCTGATCGCGCACGATGGCGGCCGCCGACTCGTCACAACTTGTTTCGAGGGCCAGAACCGTGGGCATGGGCCTGGAACGACTCCCCTACTGTCCGCGAGTGACATCCTGCCCCGCGGCAGGTCCTTCCGCGCCCCTCCTCATGCGCCGATTCTTCTCCGGCCGTCTGCTGGCTGTCCTCCTTTCCCTCTTCCTGCTGATCGGCTTCGCCCCTGTGGCCAACGCCGACATCGGCGGCCTCACTCCCTGCGGCGAGAACGCCCGCTTCCAGCAGCGGGCAGCCACCGCCACCACCGCCCAGGCCAAGGCCCGCTTCGAGCGCTATAGCCAGGCCCTCTGCGGCGCCGACGGCCTTCCCCATCTGATCGTGGATGGCCGCTTCAGCCATGCCGGCGATTTCACGATCCCGGGCATCGCCTTCCTCTACATCGCCGGCTGCATCGGCTGGGCCGGTCGCACCTATCTGCAGGCCGTGCGCTCCCGCAAGGACGCCACCATGCACGAGATCCAGATCGACGTGCCCCTGGCTCTCAAGAGCACCATCGCCGCCGCCACCTGGCCTCTGGCCGCCTTCGGTGAACTCACCAGCGGCAAGCTGACCGAATCCGACAGCAAGGTCACCGTCTCACCCCGCTGATCGCCGCTGGCGTCCGCTTCCCCTTCCGCACTCCGGTATTGCCGTCATGAAGAAGTTCCTCACCACCGCCCCTGTGTTCGCGGCGATCTGGTTCACCCTCACCGCCGGGATCATGATCGAGTTCAACCGGTTCTATCCGGATCTGCTCTTTCACCCCCTCTGATGGCCGATCGTCATCAGGCCCACTCAGCTTCCAAGCAGCAAAGGCGGCCTCGTGCCGCCTTTTTTCATGGTGATGGGTTGGTGGTGGCCGGCGCTCGTTCCGGGGCGTGAGCCCTCAGGCCAGGCCCATCTGCCCCTCCAGTTCTCCAAGCGCCGTCTCCAGGTCGCCGTTCACCACCACCGCATCGAACTCCTCGGCAGCCGCAAGCTCGACCCGGGCCCGCGCCAGCCGGCGGGCGATCGCCTCCTCGCTGTCGGTGCCGCGGCCGCGGATGCGCCGCTCCAGTTCGTCAAACCCAGGCGGGGAGAGGAACAGCTGGCGAGCCGAGGGAAAGCTGCGCCGCACCTGCCGCGCCCCCTCCAGTTCGATCTCCAGCAGCACCGGCCTGCCCTCCGCCAGATGGGCCTCCACCGGCGGACGGGGGGTGCCGTAGAGGTGGCCGGCGAATTCCGCCCACTCCAGGAAGCCTGCTTCCGCCACCTGCCGCTCGAAAGCCGGCCGCGCGAGAAAGAAATAATGCCGGCCGTCGATCTCGCCCGCGCGCGGCAGGCGGGTGGTGGCCGAGACCGAGAGCCAGATCTGGGGATGGCGCTCCAGGAGCAACGCCACCAGCGTTCCCTTGCCCACGCCGCTGGGCCCGGTGATCACGGTGAGACGGCCCGGGGTCGCGGAGGCGTTCACGGGAAGGGAAGCGACTGGGCAGCAGAGTAGGGGTCATGCCCGATCGCCCCGAACGAGCCCACGCCGCCTCCGGCCGACCGCTGCCGGCGATGGACCTCACCAGCCTGCGGGCGGTGCTGGCGGAACTGCGGCCTCACCTGGTGCCCAGCCGCTTCGAGAAGGCCCAGCAGGCCGATAGCCATGGGATCCAGCTGGCCCTGCGCCACCTGGAGGGGGTGCAGTGGCTGGAGCTGAGCTGGCTGGCGGAGGCGCCGCGGCTGCTGGCGATCCCGCCGCCGCCCCGCCGCGGGGAGGGCAGCACCCTGGCCCAGCAGCTGCAGCACGGACTGCGGGGGCTCGCGCTGGTGACCCTCAGCTCTCCCGGCTGGGAGAGGGTGGTGGAGATGGGCTTCGCCCGGCGGCCGGGAGAGGAGCCCCGACGCTGGCTGGTTGCCGAGTTGATGGGGCGCCACAGCAACCTCTTCCTGCTCGACGAGGAGCGGCGCGTGATCAGCCTGGCGCGCCAGGTTCGCGCCGATCAGTCGCGTCTGCGGCCGATCGCCACCGGCGACACTTACACCGCACCGCCAGCGGCCGCAGGCGAACCGCCCCGCCGCTCGGAATCGGAGGCCTCCTGGCGCCGCCGGCTGAGCCTTCTGCCCCTGCCCCTGGGGGAAGCCCTGCGGCGCGCCTATCAGGGGATCGGCCCTGCCCTGGCGCGCCAGCTTCTGGAAGGGCCCGGCGCCGGCGAGGCAGGAGCTGACTCCATGGCGGCCGAGCTGCTGGAAAGGCCGGTGGCAGGCCTGGAGGAAGCGCACTGGCTGCGGCTATGGCGGCACTGGCAGGCCTGGCTTGAGGCCATGGAGCAGGAGCGCTTTGCGCTGCGCTGGCAGGGTCCCGACCGCTGGTGCTGCTGGGCTTCGGATGCGCCGCAGAACGAGGACCCGCTGCCGATCAACCGCAGCCTGGCGGCCTACTACGCCGGTCGGCTGGGCGAGCGGGGCCTGCAGCTGCGGCGCCAGGCCCTGGCCCAGCGGCTGGCAGCGGCATTGGCCCGGGAGGAGCGGGATGCTGTGCTGCAGCAGGAACGGCTGGCGGCGGCCGACGGCAGTGAAGAGCTGCAGCGGCAGGCCGATGCCCTGCTGGCGCAGATCACCCCATCGCGGGACGACATCGCCGCGGCCCAGAAGCTCTACCAGCGGGCGCGGAAGCTGCGGCGCTCGGTGGCGGCAATCACGCCGCTGCTCGAGAGCCACCGCCAGCGGCAGGCCTGGCTGGAGGCGAGCCTGGGCTTCCTGGAGGATGCGGGCAGTGAGGAGCAGGTGCAGGAGCTGGAACAGGAGCTTGAGGACTGGGCCGGTCGGCGATCGCGACGCAGGTCTGCCCCCAAGGAGGGGAAGCGGGGCGGACGGGCGACTTCCCGCGAACCCTTGGCAGGGCCGCGGCCGCTTGAGCTGCGCAGCCCGGCCGGGCTGCGCCTGCAGGTGGGCCGCAACCACAGGCAGAATGAATGGATCAGCCTCCGCCAGGCCCGCCGCGGCGATCTCTGGTTCCACGCCCAGGAGATCCCGGGAAGCCACGTGGTGCTCAAGGCCTCGGAGGGAATGGCGGGCGAAGCCGATCTGGTCACTGCCGCCGACCTGGCGGCCCACTTCAGCCGGGGGCGGGGCAGCGGCCGCGTGCCGGTGGTGATGGTGCCCATCGAGACGCTGCAGCGCATTCCCGGCGCCGGAGCCGGAACGGTGCGCCATCGCGGCGGTGAGATTCTCTGGGGGGAGCCGGCGCGGGCCCTCGCCCTGCTGGCGGCCCCTAACGTCGGCCAGCACGAACGGCCATGAACGACATTCCCGCCACTGTTCCCCGCAACCCGGACGACGAGTTTCCGGCCGAGGTGGAGATGAGCCTGGTGGACCACCTGGAGGAGCTGCGCCGTCGTCTGCTGCGCAGCCTTCTTGTGGTTGTGGTGGCGGCGGCAGCCTGTCTCGCCCTGGTGCGGCCGCTGGTGCGCCTGCTGGAGGTGCCGGCCCAGGGCATCCGCTTCCTGCAGCTGGCGCCGGGCGAGTTCCTGTTCGTGTCGTTGAAGGTGGCCGGCTATGCGGGCCTGACCCTGGCCCTGCCCTGGATCCTGTTCGAGGTGCTGGGCTTCGTGCTGCCGGGCCTCACCCGGCGGGAACGGCGGCTGGTGGCACCGGCGGTGGCAGGCTCCACCGTGCTGTTCGCCGCCGGTCTGACCTTCGCCTGGTGGGCCCTGGTGCCTGCGGCTCTACGGTTCCTGGTGAGCTACGGGGCCGATGTGGTGGAGCCCCTGTGGTCGATCGAGCGCTACCTCGATTTCGTGCTGCTGCTGATGGTCACCACCGCCCTGGCCTTCCAGCTGCCCGTACTGCAGCTGCTGCTCGGGGCCCTGGGCCTGATCGACTCCCGCCGGATGCTGTCGGCCTGGCGCTGGGTGGTGCTCGCCAGTGCCCTGGCAGGAGCTGTGCTCACCCCCTCCACCGATCCGGTGACGATGCTGCTCCTGGGGGGGGCGATCACCGCCCTTTACCTGGTGGGGGTGGGTCTGGTGCTGCTGAGCGAGCAGGTGCGGCCGCCCCGGGAAGCCTGATCAGAGCAGAAATTCACTGGCCCGGGCTCCGGGCACGTCCAGGGGCAGGGACAGGGCCTTGCCCAGGCGGGGCCGATCGCGGGTGCTGCCCAGCCAGGCCCGCACCGCCGGGGCCACGCCCAGATCGTTCAGGGCGGCGCAGACGGCCTCGAGCCGCTCCCCGTACTGCTCGGGGGTGAGGGGGAAGGACTGCTGCTCCAGATGGCCCCACATCACCTGGAAATACAGGCGTCCATGCCGCTGCACCAGGCGGACGTCGTAGGAGGCCTGCCAGCGTTCCCGCAGCAGGGCCAGCAGGTCCTCGGCCGTCAGGGGGGAGGACGTGGGTCCGGGGCGTCAGGGGGGGAGCCTAGGGGGGCCAGGCAGAAGTCCCGCACTACGGCTTGTTGCAGCCCCGGCGCAGCCCCGGCGGAGCCGGCACGGGGCGGGAACGGCAGCCCTTAATGTGGGCGGCACGTTGCCCCGGTTCCCGGAACGTCGCGCATGACCCAGATCCCCGCCAGCTCCCCCCGTGGTGATGTGCCCGGAATGGGTCGAAGGCAGTTCATGAACCTGCTCACCTTCGGCTCATGCACAGGGGTTGCCCTGGCGGCCCTCTACCCGGTGGCCAACTACTTCATCCCCCCGAAGGCCGCCGGCAGCGGTGGCGGCACCACGGCCAAGGATGAGGCTGGCAACGCCGTCACCCTCAGCGGCTGGCTTGCAAACCACAAGGAAGGCGACCGCAGCCTGGTGCAGGGCCTCAAGGGCGATCCCACCTATCTGGTTGTCGATGGCCCCGATTCGATCGGCGACTACGGCATCAACGCGATCTGCACCCACCTGGGCTGCGTGGTGCCCTGGAACAGCGGCGCCAACAAGTTCATGTGCCCCTGCCACGGCTCCCAGTACGACGCCACCGGCAAGGTGGTGCGCGGTCCCGCACCCCTCTCCCTGGCCCTGGCCCACGTCACGGTCGACAACGACAACGTGTTCCTCTCCCAGTGGACCGAAACCGATTTCCGCACCGGCGAGAAGGCCTGGTGGGCCTGATCCCCTTCCCTCCCGTTTCCGCCTCCACCGTCCGACCCTCCGCCATGCGTCGTTCCCTCTCCGCCCTTCTCGGCAGCCTGCTCAGCCTGGCCGTACTCGTGGCCGGGGCCTCCCCGAGCTGGGCCTATCCCTTCTATGCCCAGCAGAACTACGCCAGCCCCCGGGAAGCCACCGGCAAGATCGTCTGCGCCAACTGCCACCTGGCCAAGAAGGCCACCCAGGTGGAAGTGCCCCAGGCCGTCTTCCCCGACACGGTGTTCAAGGCCGAGGTGGAGATCCCCTACGACACCGCCGTGCAGCAGGTGGCCGGTGACGGCAGCCCCACGGGCCTGAACGTGGGCGCCGTGGTGATGCTGCCCGACGGTTTCACCCTCGCCCCCCAGGATCGCCTCACCGAGGAACTGAAGGAGGAGACCAAGGGCATCTATTACACCCAGTACAGCGAAACCCAGCCCAACATCCTGCTGGTGGGTCCGCTGCCCGGCGATCAGCACCAGAAGATCGTCTTCCCGATCCTCTCGCCCAACCCCGCCACCGACAGCGCCATCCACTTCGGCAAGTACCAGCTGCATGTGGGCGGAAACCGCGGCCGGGGCCAGGTGAACCCCACCGGTGACAAGACCAACAACAACGCCTTCACCGCCCCCGCCGCCGGCACCGTTGCCTCGATCGAGCCCGGCGAGAACGGCGCCAGCGTCGTCACCCTCACCACCGCCAACGGCAGTGTGAGTGAAACGGTCCCCGCCGGCCCTGCCGTGATCGTGAAGGTGGGCGACACGGTGGAAGCCGGAGCGCCGATCAGCAGCGATCCCAACGTGGGCGGCTTCGGACAGGTGGACGCCGAGGTGGTGCTTCAGGATCCTGTTCGCATCTACGGCCTGCTGGCCTTCTTCGCCCTCGTGGCGCTCTCCCAGATCCTGCTGGTGCTCAAGAAGCGCCAGGTCGAGAAGGTGCAGGCGGCCGAGGGCATCGTCTGATTCCTTCCCTGATGCCGTCCCTGGCTGTCTTCACCTCTCCGGGGCCCCTGGTGTTCCAGCTGGGCCCCTTCTCCTTGCGTTGGTACGGCCTGCTGATCGCCGCGGCGGTGCTTGTGGGTCTGATGCTGGCCATGCAGCTGGCCCGCCGCCGCGGCATCGACTCGGCCCTGGTGGCCGACCTGCTGCCCGTGCTGGTGGTGGGCTCCGTGATCGGCGCCCGCCTCTATTACGTGGCGCTCGAGTGGCGCCAGTACCAGGGGCGCTGGAGTGACATTCTGGCCATCTGGCGCGGGGGCATCGCCATCCACGGCGCCCTGATCGGCGGCGTGCTGGCCACAATCCTCTTCTGTCGCTGGCGGAGACAGTCTTTCTGGCCCCTGCTGGATGTGCTGGTACCGTCCGTCGCCCTGGGCCAGGCGATCGGGCGCTGGGGAAACTTCTTCAATTCCGAGGCCTTCGGCCTGCCCACCGACCTGCCCTGGCAACTCACCATCCCCAGGACGCAGCGGCCGGTTGAATTCCTTGAGCGCACCGGCTTTCATCCCACCTTTCTCTATGAATCCCTGTGGAATCTCGGGGTCTGCGCCCTGCTGCTGCTGCTGTTCCGTCGGGCCAGCCGCGGCCGCATCCGCCTGCCGGCCGGGGCCCTGAGCTGTGTGTACCTGATGGCCTACAGCAGCGGACGCGTTTGGATCGAGGGCCTGCGCATCGATCCCCTCTGCCTGTTCGCCACGCCACCGTTCTGTGAAGGGGGTTTGCGGATGGCCCAGCTGGTGAGCCTGCTGCTCATCGCCTTGGGGGGTCTGGGCCTCTGGTGGCTGTGCGTCCGCCATCGCTCCTTGCCGGATCCGGCCGGGGTGGCGGCATGAGCCACCCGGTTCAGATCGTGGGAGCGGGGCCGGGAGCCCCCGATCTGCTCACCCTTCGGGCCGCCCGGGCTCTGGAGCAGGCCGAGGTTCTGGTGTGGACCGACTCACTCGTGAGTCCGGCGATCGCCGCCCTCGCACCAGAAGGCTGCGAGCGCCACCGCACCAGCACCCTCACCCTGGAGGAGGTGATGGCCGTAGTGGTGAAGCGGGCGCGCGACGGCAAGCGGGTGGTGCGCCTCCACGATGGCGATCCCTGTCTCTACGGGGCCCTGCAGGAGCAGATCTGCCGGCTGGCCGATGCCGGGCTGCAAGTGGAGGTTGTGCCGGGCCTGAGCGCCTACCAGGCCACCGCCGCCGCCCTCTCGAGCGAACTCACCATTCCGGGACTGGTACAGACGATCGTGCTCAGCCGCGCCGGCGGCCGTACCGGCGTTCCTGAGCGGGAGTCGCTGGCCCGGCTGGCCGCCCTGCAGGCCTCCCTCTGTCTCTACCTCAGCGCCCGCCACGTGGAGGAGGTGCAGGCGGAACTGATGCGCCACTACCCGGCCGACACGCCGGTGGCGATCGGCTACCGCGTGAGCTGGCCCGACCAGTGGCTCACGGTGGTGCCCCTCAGCGCCATGGCCGCCACCAGCCGCGAGCGGGAACTGATCCGCACCACCCTCTATGTGGTGAGTCCGGCCCTGCGTCCCCCCGCCGAAGCACGCTCCAAGCTCTATTGGGAGGGGCATCACCACCTGTTCCGGGGCGGAGCCTGAAGCCTCCCTCATGGATCCGTCCGAGCCCCACCTCGCCAGCGGCGGCCACGACGACAGCACCTTCGCGTTCACGGCCGATCACCGGGTGGAGCCCGGGGCCGAGGGTGCTTTCCTCGACGCCATGGCGCGGCTATTCGCCGCCGAGGCCCGAGCGCCCGGTTTCCTCTCCCATGACGGTCCGACGCAGGTGGCCACGGGCCCGCCACTGATCTATCGCAGCAGCTCCCGCTGGAGCGACCTGGATCGCTGGGTGGGCTGGATGGACAGCCCGCAGCGCCGCCGGCTGCTGCAACAGGCCCACCAGGCCGGCGGCGGCTTCCAGGCCCACACCAACTGGCGGGGCTATGCGCTCTGGCTGGCCCGCTCCACCCAGGGACCGCCACCGGCCTGGAAGATCAACCTGCTGGTGCTGCTGGTGCTCTACCCCTCGGTGCTGGTGATGGCGCGTCTGCTGCGGGACCTGCCCGCGGATCCGCCCACCACCCTGCTGCTGGCCAACATCGCCACGGTCTCGCTCACGGGCTGGTGGCTGGTGCCGCTGGTGCAACGGCTGTACGGGGGCTGGCTGGAGCGCCGGCCGGGTAGCTACTGGCGCTGGGCCGCGCCGCTTTCGATCGCGGCGGTCCTGCTGTTGGCACGGCAGATGGCCCTGCTCCTGCGGATTCCCTGAAGCCCCGGGGGCTCGGCCTCAGGAACAGGGAGCCGGCACGGCGGGAGGGTCATGCAACTCGCGCTCCAGTCGCTTCCGATCGAAGCGACAGCCCAGACGGGCGGCGATGGCCTCCAGATCCCGCTCGCCGTTCCCCAGGCAGCAGGTGCCCCCCGGCGAAGGGGTGACGTTGAAGATCAGACCCGGTACAGCCGGGATGCTCACCTCGCCGAGCATCAGCCGCCGCTGCTCCTTGTCGATCAACTGGGGCCTCACCCCGCCGTAGCCCTCCGCGAAGCGCAGATCCTGAAGCTGGAGGCCGGGCACGATCTTGCGGGCATCGGCCAGGAACAGCCGGCGCCGCAGCCAGGGCACCTCGAACAGCAGATTGCGCAGGATGTAGCGGCGAATGTCGGCCACCCCGAACAGCTGCCAGAACACCGCCAGCACGGCAGCATCGAGGCGCAGCACCTTGAGGAACTCCCAGAAGGAAGCCGGCACGTAACGCTCCAGCCGCGGCAGCAGCAGGGCCGTAGGGCCGAAACGGGTCTGGCCGGGAGCCCGGACATCCGGGTCGCCATGGAGAGCCGCGAAGGGCAGCTTGTCGTTCTGCACGGTGTAGACCTTGCCCCGCAGCAGATCCGGGGTGAAGTAGAAGCTGCCGGCCACCGGCAGGCAGGAATACTCCAGACCGAAGCCCATCCGCTGGGCCATCAGCAGGCTGTGGGCGCCCGCATTGACCACGACGTGTCGGGCCAGCAGTTCCCGATGAATGCCGTCCGCGCAGCCGGGCGTCGGCGTCAGCGTCACCCGGAACAGCTCCCCTTCCGGGATGATCCCCGCCACGGTGGTACCGAGATGCAGGCCCAGTTCCCTGG